>JBDGQM010000073.1:0-24393 GCA_042219065.1 Salinibacter sp.
TCTCGGTGTTTATCGGCGGTCCGCCGTCTGCGGTCGTCGCCCGTCAAGGCAGCGTCTCCTCGGTCAACTCACAGCATTGAAGTGCGACCCAATGTTTGGCATCCCGAACGCGCTGAAAAGGAGTACCAGCGAGCCCGTCCCCTCGGGCGACGCTGTGCAGCCGACCTGGACGATTCCGGCCGATGCTCCAGGGCGGCGAGGTGGGGTTCGACGTCGCAGGCGGAGCGACGATCAGCCGGAGTGACCTGGGGAAGAGACCCGTCGGAGGCGGGGAACGCGAGTGCAGTCCGACGTTCACCGGGCGCCCGGTCGCAGCACAGGGTTCTCAGGCGGTCATGTAGTGCTCACTTTCTTTTCGGAGCACCTGCCCGAATCGCTCCCAGCTCTGGACGTCTTCGGCGGAGACGGAGACATGAAAGGCCTCTTGCGCCGACGCATGCCGGCTTTTCCCGATGAGCCCGCCTGCACACCACGATATCATCAGAGCGCTCTCGACCGTGTGTCGGACGTACCGGTTTCCGACATGGCCGGAGCTGGTGGGCACGACCGCGTCTGCCTGGCGCATTTCCTGCTCCTGTTGGTCGACCAGCTGGTCCCGTGCGTCCTCGGCAGCTTTAATGGCAGTGCGGAAAGAATCGAACTGCGTTCTCTGTTCGAAGAACTGCGTGGACGAGAACATCTTCTTCAGAGACTCGGCAAGGACGTACGAGGCCCGCATCATTTCTTTTCGGTCTTCTTCCGACGCTACGTTTTCGGTCCGCTTCATGGCCGCGTTGAACGCATCTTCTGCCTTCTTCCGCACCTTTTTCGCGTGTATGTCCGCCTCTCTATTTTTCCTTGACTTCGTTCGGGGGGCGCGTCGATCCTCCTTCGCTGGCGCGGCTGTCGTTTTCGTTTCGTCGGGCTCCGTGTCCCTGAAGAGGTAGTAAGCGATCACAACGAGCGTCGCCGCGAGGAGACCGAAAGTCAGCATGACGGGAGAGGTCCGTTTCAGTGTGGAATCGCGCCTGGGTCGAGTACTCTCCGGAAGCCCCGAAGAGCCCCCGAGTCCTTCTTGGAGCCCCAAGCCTACCCGAGCAATGAGATGGATTCCTTCGTCCACCGTTATCGAAGGAAATGCTCTGTCGTTTCAGCCCCCCTTCGCGACCCTTGCTATTTCTGCGCGGCCCGGGCCTTGCGGTTTCGTGTTTTCGGGGCCCACCGCCAGGACATCGCTGGCAACAGAGCTTCGACCACTCCCCGTATTTACGACCGACGGGAGCAGCGTGTTGAGTGGGCGGAGATTGAGAAGGCAGGAATTGGAGGCGAAGGGCCCTCTCGCGTAGAAGCTACCGGACCGCTGGGAGGCAGAGCGACGACACGCGAGGACTCCCCTCCCTCACTGATGTGGCGCACAGTTACCACAGAGGCCCCGGGCCGTTCGCGTTGCCCCAAGAGTGACAGGATGCAGACCGCGTAGGATTCCCCCGACTGATACAGAAGTGGCCCGCCTCAGAGCGGGGGAGGGAGGGCGGAGACTCTGAGACGGGCCCAAGCCGAACAGCGTACGTAGAATGTGCACGAACCCCGCTCCGGCACGGCAACGGGTCACCTTCAAAGTTATCTACGTGTGTACAGTGATAATATACAAAATCGCACCCCCGGAGACGCAACAAAGCGAGCGTGAAAACCGAACCCTCCAAGTCCGCTCTCGCCGGCCCGCTCCACCCGTGGGGTACATCTGAGGGCAAAGTTCCCCTCCCCAGACGGCGCTCCCAAGAAAAAACGTAGGTTTCGCCGGGGGGCGGTAGACGGGCGAAGGCCCGACCGGGAACCGTCCGCTCCAGCGGGCAATGAGCCCACGAGCGCCGCCATCGCTGCGTCGTGGCGATGCGTGCGGAAGCAGGTCGAGGCGTGATTGGGAAGGGATCGGACCCTGGCTGTTCCTACTAAGTAGGTCAAAGGAAAAATACTAGCCATGCATCCGAAAAACCCTGGACAGTCATCCCGCACACCGACGGCTGGGATCGGAGCTTCACCGGCGAACGACGGAAGTTCCAGGCGGGGGGGCAAAATCGAAACCAATCGACCTCGTTCACGCAAATATCAGACCTGTTCGGAATTTCCTTGACGCGCATGCGACCGCCGTCGGGAGACGTGCTCACGAAGGGTTTTTCGGAGGCGAGAAGAATAACGTACTTTCTCGGGTCTACTTTACTCCGCTTCCCGCTGACCTGAGAGTCCCACAGGCTGTTCAGATTGGTCCAGGGTTCCCGCTTCATTGGGGCGGGGATACTCCAGAAGCGGACTGTTCGGGTCAATGTCGTCGGCCCAGCGCGTCGGGAGACGGCCGTCGGCCGGTTGCCACTCCTGCGGCTGTGCAGAAACGGAGGCTATCCCCACCAGTCCGATGAGGACAGCGACGAAAAAGGCAGCGGCGTGGAGACATCATCACGGGCGGAACAGGATCAGAAAAGGGTGCCGCAAGGAATCCCCGTCATCGTAGGAAAAGAGAGACCGACTGGTTATCTTCGATTCGCGCCCATCGATACTCACTCCTTCGGCGTCGGGAGGGGGGCGTCGTGCTCTTGCAGCCATCCGTTGAGCTGGTCGAGGAGCCGGTCTCGCGTATCGGGCTGCTCCTGGGCCAGATTGCGGGTTTCGCCGACGTCGTCCTCCAGGTTGTAGAGCTCTACCCGGCTATCCTCGTAGAACTTCATCAGTTTCCAGTGCCCCGACCGGATGACGCTCACAGGCGTCGTGCGCCAGTCGCCGGGGCCGTAGGCCTGCAGGTACCCGGGAAAGTGCCAGTAGAGATTTTCTCGCTTGAGGCTCGCGCCGACCTCCTTCCACACCGGAAGGAGACTGCTCCCGCTGAGCGCATAGTCCTCAGGCAGTTCCACGCCGGTTGCCGCTAAGAGGGTGGGGTACAGATCAACTCCGGTGATGGGCTCGTCGCTGGTGGTGCCGGGCCGCACCACACCGGGCCACCGGACGATGAACGGCACCCGAATGCCGCCCTCGTAGAAACTGCCTTTGCCGCCCTTCAGGGGCGCGTTGTCGGTAATGCCGTTCTTTTTGAGGCCGATGGATTGGTAGCCGCCCAGCCCTCCGTTGTCGGAGTAGAAGATGAGGATCGTGTTCTCGCGCAGGCCCAGGGTGTTGAGCGTCTCCATGATCTGGCCCAGTCCCCGATCCACGGACTTGATCATGGCCCCGTACGTGGGGTTGTTGTGTCCACCAATCGGCGTTTTCTGCTTAAAGTGACTGACGCGATCCTCGGGGGCCTGCAGTGGGACGTGCACTGAGTAGGGCGAAAGCTGCAGGTAGAACGGTTCGTCGCGGTGCTGGTGGATGAAGTCGGTGGCCTTGTCGAAAAGGTAGTCGGTCATGTACACCCCCTCCGGCGCGTCGTCGATCTCCGGATTGTTGTTGGGTTTGAAGTAGGCGCCCTCCCACGACGGATGGCCCGTGGCGGTGCCCCCCACGTTCACATCGTAGCCCTGCTGCCTGGGCCCCGCCTCGGGCGGGCTGCCGAGGTGCCACTTGCCCAGAAACGCCGTCGCGTACCCGGCACTGTCGAGGCGCTCGGCCAGGGTCACCTTGTGGAGGGGCAGCGTCGTCTCGTTCTCCGCCGGGACGACCTCCCGGTTCTTTTCCTTGCCCCGCGCGCCGCTGTTGACCGTGTAGATGGGCTGGAGGGGATAGTACTGCCCGCTCATGAGGGCCGCTCGGGAGGGGGCGCAGTTGGCCGCGTTGGCGTAGGCGTTGGTAAATGTCATGCCCTGCCCGGCCAGACGGGTCACATTGGGGGTCTCGTAGTACTGATCGGGCCGAGGCGCATACGGATTCACGTCCGTGTAACCCAGATCGTCGATGTAGACGAAGACAATGTTGGGGCGCCGCTCGTCCGACATCGACTGTGCACTCACCGGCCCGATCGAGATCAGCGCAACGACCACGACGTAAGCGATCGAGGTCCACACCTTCCAAAAATCAATCACAGTAATACAGGCGGAGCTGAATGGAGCGTCCGGATGCACTTCACAGTCTACAAAACGACCACCGAACTTCGAAAGCCCTTCCGCGACGCGCCGGTCCGTCTCTTCCATGCGACCCGATCGGGCTTGCAACTCGTTCACGTGACCGTAATACTCTATCCATGATGTCCCAGCTCGGGTTCAGAGCTGCGGACGGTTCCCCTGCCTCCTCTGCCGAGCACGACGCCGAACGCTCCGGTCCCTCCATCGTCCACAGGTGCGCCTCCGTCCCACGATGCACAGTCGGTCGCACTCCGTTCTTCCGGTACTCAAACTGTGCCTCCCGGGATGCGCCTCCGAGGAGCGCCCGGACCAGCGTCCAGACGGCACCTCCCTCGCGCCCGTTGGTACGACCGAGTGGATGCCCGTTTCCTCCGAGCGAAGGAGGACGGCCCTGGGCCGTGACGCCCCGGGGCAATCCTGCGTACAAGGCGGCCCACCTCTCCGCCGCAGGGAGGATCTGAGAATCCTTTTAGTGACATTGTAAGGCTACACGGCTTCTTGATTTTACTGGATGCTTTTCTCGTAGCGCCGTTGGAGGCCAACGGCGCTACAGAAGAAACACAGACTCGATGAAGAAAAGTGCACAGAAATCCCTCGCATGTGGTATGATCCACCGGTCGTCCCTGCGATGAATGATGCTCTTTATCTCAACACGGTCGATTCCTCAGTAGGCTTCTCCCACGGATGAATCCCTCTGACTTTCGGACCCATGTCGGACGCCTCCTCGGACTGACCCTCGCCCTGCATGCTCTGGTCCTCGGTCCCGTCCTCGCGCAACCGGACGATGCGGCCCCGGCCGACACGTCTGCCCCTCGCCCGAACATCGTGTTCATCATGGCCGACGACCTGGGGGACGAGGTCCTCGGGGCATACGGGGGCGAATCGTTCGACACGCCCAACCTCGACGCGCTGACCGAGAGCGGGACACGCTTCACGCACGCCTTCTCTACGCCCGTGTGCAGTCCTTCCCGCACGACCCTCCTCACCGGCCGGTATCTCTTCCGCTACAACCACGAGTGGGGTCACCTCCCGGCCGACGAGATCACGTTCGGCAACGTGATGCGCGATGCCGGCTACGCCACCGCCGCCGCGGGCAAGTGGCAGATGGGCCTGCTCAAGGACAAGCCCTTGCAGCCCCGCAAGGAAGGATTCAATCGATACTCGTTCTGGGCGTGGCACGAGGGCCCGCGCTACTACGACCCGCTCATCTGGCAGGACGCCCGCCTCGTCGACGACGCCATCGACCACCGCTACGGTCCGGACGTGTACACCGACTTCCTGATCGACCATATCAAGCGCAATCGAGGGCCCCACCAGCGCTTCTTTGCGTACTTTCCCATGACGGTGCCCCACCTTGCGAAGACCGGCGGGCCCTACGAAGAGCCGCCCGGGCCGGACGGCGACTACCAGACGTACGAGGAACTCGTGGACCAGATGGATCGCCTCGTGGGCCGCATCGTCCACGCGCTGGAGCGGTACGGCCTGCGGGAGGAAACGCTGATTCTCTTTACGGGCGACAACGGCACGCCCACCAATGTGAGTGTGACCGTGGAGGGGGACACCCTGCAGGGCGGGAAGGGCAAAATGACCAACGCCGGCACGCACGTCCCGCTGATCGCCTCGTGGCCCGGCCACGTGCCGAGCGGGGCGGTGAACGATGCCCTCATCGACTTTACCGACTTCCTTCCCACCTTCGCCGACCTCGCGGGGGCATCGGTGCCCGATGACCGGACGATCGACGGGGTCTCGTTTGTCCCCCAGCTTCTGGGGCGCGACACGCAACATCGATCCTGGATCTACACGGAGTGGAAGGGCGACCGCTGGGCCCGCACGCGGGACTGGAAGCTCTACGGCGACGGCACGCTGTACCACGTGGCCGAGGACCCGCAGGAGCAGCGCCCAATCCAGCCGGCCGAAGGCAGCGCGGAGGCCGACTCGGTCCGCAAGAAACTGCAACGGGCGTTCGACCAGCTCGGCGTGAATGAGCGCTGACCCCCCGTTCCTTTGCCGCTCCCCCCCACACAACCGGCCTCCCAATGTCCCGACTCGCGCTCCTTCTCTCCGTCGCTATCCTGGGCCTCCCTCCCGGCACAATCCTCGGCCAGACGGCCCCCATCACGGGCCTCTCCGACCTGGCCTCGTACTCGGTGCCGGACTGCGACGGGGTGGCCCTCGGGGACATCGACGGGGACGGGGCGGCGGATCTGCTGACCTCCTCCGGGGCCGATGGGGACGTGCTCTGGTTCGAGCAAGGCGACACGCCGACCGACTGGCGGCGCCACGAGATCTACGATGACGCCACGGAACTGGAGGGCAACGACCTCGCGGACGTCGACGGGGACGGGACGCCGGAGGCCTTTTCGCTGGATCAGGAGACCGGCGAGATCCTCCTCCACCGCCCCGCAGGAGGCCCGCGGGGCGACTGGCAGACGACCGCCATTCAGTCGGAGCGCCCATACCTCCAGGCCTCCCTGCCCGCCGACCTCGACGGGGACAACCGCCCGGAGCTCGTGTACACCTGGGAAGGGATGGAGACGGGCGCGGGCGGGGTGCACGGGCTCGACTACGGGGGCGGCCCGGTGCACGATGCCGACTCCTGGACGGACCACCGCATGGTCGTCCACGAGAGCGCCTGGTGGCTCGTCCCGCGGCGCATGGACGCGAATGACGACGGCACCGCCCACGAGATCGTCTACACGGCGCGCAACATCAAGAACCGTAATCCCGGGGCAACACCGGGACTCTTCTGGATCGCCCCCGGCGAGAACCCCACAACGCCCTGGCAGCGGCACGCCATCGACACCACGCTCACACACCCCCTCCACGTCGACGTCGGCCAGTTTTCCGCCGGGAGCACGCGCGACCTGGTGGTGGGTGGATTCGAGACCGAGACGCTCTCCTACTACACCTGGACCGCCTCCTGGCGCCGCCACGACCTCGATTTGCCGGTGCTCGGCGGCACGTCCTTCCGCGAGATCTGGAACGTGAAGGCCCTCCCGCTCCCGCAGCGCTCCCGCGACGCAATGCTTGCGGTCCTCTCCAAATCCTCCGGATCGGCAATCGTGCTGTATTATCCGCAGGACGACCAGTACCGCCGTCGCGTCCTGAAGCAGGTGTCGTACACCCACCCGCTCGACGACCGACTCCTCCTGCACGACTTGACGGGGGACGAATACCCCGAAATGATCGTGCCGGACTCCGGCGGCGGTACGCTGTCGATCTACCGGTTTGAGCGACCGAACTAATCGGCGGGCTGGACCGTCACCCCCGGCGGGTAAGCGTAGTCTCGCCAGAGCCGGTCCAGCAGGGCTGGGTCCGGCGGGCCGTCGACCGTGACAAAGCGGTAGCGCGCCTCGTAGGGGCGTCCCGGGGCGATGCGCCACCGCCCCAGCTGCGACGGGGCGAACGTGAAGTACGGCATCTCCGGCGGGATGCGGAGGGGCTGCGGCGCGCGAAAGTTGGTGGGGTGCCCGAGCATCGCGATGCCTGCCCGGTTGCCGTCCACCGTGCCCCCAACGTAATTCCAGCGGCCCCGCGACCGGTTGCCGTCCGCCCGGGTGCGCCCGGCGGAGGTGAGGAAGCGGGCGTTGTTGCTGCCGTACCAGGCGTCGGGGCCGCGCACCGCTACGCCGCCGTACCGGTATTTCGGCAGAATGAGCGGACTGGCGGAGGCGGTCGTCTGGGTGACGGCCAGATCGAACAGCCGATAGTCGGGTTCCTCCTCGCCCGTCGACACGCGGTAGACGCGGAGCGTCCACTCTTCGTAGAGGGCCGTGACGGGCGCCGGCCCGGTGCGATCGACGTATCGGTGCCGCGCCGTCAGGCCCGCCTGCACGGGCCCACTCCACGTCGAATCGAGGGCCATGACCTGCACCGCTCCGGTGCCGGCGCCCATGTTCCAGAAATCGGGCGCCCGCCCGCGGAAGCGCGTCTCGGTCCAGGCCGACCAGAGGCCGTGGTGGTGCTTGTGGTCGTCCGGGTAGTCGCCGGTGACGACGCGGCCAGAGGGGGTACGGACCGGGTGGAGATAGCCGCCCCGCTCGTAGATTGAATCAACGCCGGGGGGGACCGGACGAGGCCCAGCCCAGTAGCGGAGCACGGGTGTGTTCTCGATCGAGATGTCGACCGTCTTGCCCTCCCGGCTCAGCGTCACCGTCGAGCGAGCCGCAGCCCCGGACTCGATCTGGTAGGTGCGCTCCTGCCCGGCCCGTAGCCGGTCGAGCACGAACCAGGCGCGATTCTCACCAACCTGGAGGGGGACCGAGGCCCCCGAGGACGTTTCGAGGTGATAGGCGTCGGTGCTCGGAACTGCCGGCAGTGGGAACGACACTACCGTCCCTCGTCGATCCATCCCCCCCGCCGCCACCGTCACCGTGTGCGCGCTCAGGGCGGAATCCTGCGCCTGCACCGTCTTGGGGGTCACACTCACCGCACCGATCCCGCACAGAAGAAGAGCAAGGACCCCGAACACGCTCGATTCCGTCGATGTCAGTTCGTCCATGTGCCCCGGAAAGAATCTACAGTTGGAAGTGACGGTGCTTTTTGGTACCCTGCCGAAGCGCTTCGAGGCGGAAGGAAAAGGAATCCGTTCCGGCCCGACGTTTCCCGCCTCTCGTCCGCCCAAAGTAACGGGTCGTCCACCGCTCGTACAAATTTCTCCGCCGATCCGCCTATGATCTCCTCTCGCCTGTCCTCCCCTTCCCGATGGCGCCTTGCGACGAGCCTGCTCGTCTTCGTCCTCCTCTGCACGGCCTGCGGCGAATCGGACCGCTCCGGGTCGCAGGCCCAGCGCGCTGCGTGTGACGCCGACGACGGCGGACTCGTCCTGGCCGACGGCTTCTGCGCTACGGTCGTGGCCGACACCCTCGGCCCCACCCGCCACCTCGCCGTGGCCCCCAACGGCGACGTGTACGCGGCGCTCGACAAAGAAACAAAAGGCAGCGGGATCGTGGCGCTGCGGGACACGAGCGGGGACTACACCGCCGACCGCGTGGAGTACTTCAGCACTGCCGCGGGGTCCGGCCTGCGCCTCCACAACGGCTACCTCTACTTCGGGCCGCACACGGCCGTGTGGCGGTACCGCCGGCAAATCGGCGAGCTTGTGCCGTCGGGCGACAAGGAGGTCGTGGTCCGCGGCTTCGCCGAACAGCCCACCCACGACGCCAAGTCGATCACCTTCGACGGCGAGGGACGCCTCTACGTTAACGTCGGCGCGCCCTCCAACGCCTGCATGGAACAGACGCGCACGAAGGGATCGCCGGGGCAGGACCCGTGCCCGCAGCTCAAAACGCGGGGCGGCATCTGGCACTTTGACGCGGACGCGATCGGACAGACCCACCCCGAGGACGGCACCCGCTACGCCACCGGCATCCGCAACGTGAACGCGCTCCGCTGGCACGACGGGGTCGACAATCTCTACGCCGTCCAGCACGGGCGCGACCAGCTGCACACCTTCTTCCCGGAGCTCTACACCCAGAAGGAAAGTGCTCAGCTGCCCGCCGAGGAGGTCTTCAAGGTCGATCAGGGGGATAACTTCGGATGGCCGTACTGCTACTATGATTGGACGCGCGATGAGAAGGTGCTAATGCCAGAGTACGGCGGCGACGGCCAGACGGTGGGGCGCTGCGATCGGTTCGAAGACCCCATCCAGGCGTTTCCGGGCCACTGGGCCCCGAACGACCTCCTCTTCTACGACGGCAACCAGTTCCCGGAGACGTATCAGGGCGGGGCCTTCATCGCCTGGCACGGCTCCTGGAACCGCGCCCCCCTCCCACAGCAGGGATACAAGGTGACGTACTCTCCGTTCGAGGGACCGCAGCCGGCGGGCGACTACGAGGTATTTGCCGACGGCTTCGCCGGAGCCGACACGCTGGCCGGCCCGGGGGAGGCGGAGTACCGCCCTACCGGGCTGGCCGTGGGACCGGAGGGCAGTCTCTACGTCTCCGACGATGCACAGGGCCGCATCTGGCGCATTACCTACGTCGGCACCGACGACTGACGAGCTCAGTTGCCGTTAATTTCCTATCGGGATACCTCGAATGCCCGCACCAGCGTGTCCGCATCGAGCTCCACCCGGCGGTATCGCTCCGCGGTGAGCGCGGTCGGCCGGGCCGCCACGTCCCGCGGATTCACTGTGTCGTCGCTGCCTGTGGCGACGGCCCGCCCCACGCCGACGCGGACATGACGGGTCCCCGGTCCTCCTTTTTCCCGGACCGTCCAGGGGAGCCGCACCCGCTTCTCAGCGTCCGGGGGCACCGGCCCCACCTCCGTCGTCGCGACCGGACGGCGCTCGCCACTTGGGCGCTCGACTCGAACCTTCAAATGGTACCGCTGCGCGACCGGCGCCTCGTTGGCAACCGTCGCCCTCACCGTGACGGTGTCCCCCGACGCATAAGACTCAGTGCCTGACGCAACTGTGACCCCGTCGATCCGTGCGTCGTGTCGGCGCCAGGTGGCGTACACGTCGTTGCCTATCTTATCAAGCGCGGTGCCGGATGAATCATCGTAGGCAATAAGAGAGCTCATGTAAAAGAGCAGCTGCTCCCACACATGCGGCTGGGAGACAGCGGAGTCGACCTCGCCGTCCGCATAGGTTTCTCGCACCCACGCCTCCCCCATCACGTAGGTCGAGTTGGAGCGCGCGTGGTGATCGGCGATCCACTTGACTCCTTTCCGGATTTTGTCCAGCCCCACCGGGGGATCGCCGCTCCTGCGGGCCGCGAGGCCGAGTCCGATGAGGCTCTTTGCCTCGTACTGCCCCTGGTCCCGCTCGCCGTCGAACGTCGGGCGCACATTGTCCCACATGCTCGTCAGGTGCGCCTCCATCCTCGGGTCGTCGACGGGCCGCAGAAACGCCGGCATGGCAACGCGCGGGCTCGGAAAGCCTGAGCGCCGCCCGTAGTAGCCCTCCTCTTCGTTCCAGTAGTGCGTCTCAATTGCCTGCCCGAGCGCATCGCGACGGCGGGCGTAGCGGAGGGCCTGCTCGGCGTACCGGCGCTCGCCCGTGAGGCGGTGCATCGCCGCGGCGGCCTTCGTGGCGGACGCGAGCCCCGCGTAACCCGACGCTCCGCCCACGATCGTCTGCGTGTGCTCGAAGTTGTCATCCTCCGGACGGGGACACTGGAGGCCGGTACGGTCCTCCACACAGTCCTCGGTCAGGTACTCACCGACAAGCCGGATGGCGGGATAGATGCGCCGGAGATAGGCGTCATCGCCCGTCACAGCATAATGGTCCCAGAGCGTCCAGGCCCCGTAGGCGGTCTCGTCAATCTCGCCCCCCAGGGGGCCCGCCGGCTGGCCGTCAGCGTAGTAGTTCATCGCCCAGCCGCCTCGGGGCACCACGCTGGCCGTCGGGACGGACTCGGCAAACCACCGTGGGAACGGCCCGAACGACGGGACGAGCCCGGCGTAGTCGTAGTCTTTCATGCTGTCGTGGCAGTGCTCGGGGCAGGTTCCGCCGGGATTCTGCTGGAGCGACATGTACCAGCGATTGTGCTGGGCCACCCAGTCGTGCAGGCCGTTGCCCTGAGGGCCAAAGTAGCGGTCGAGCACGTAGTTGAAGTAGGCCCCGTCCCGGATCCAGTCGGCGCCGTAGGGGCCCTGCGTCGCAATCGAGGCCACGAGGTTCCCCGCGAAGCCATGCTCGTTCTGAGTCTGGTCGTCCCACACCTGCACGACGGACACGAGCGCGCGGCGCGAGACCCGAGTGACATTCTCCGGAGCGCCCGCAGGCATGGGCGCCCCTCCCACGTACTGCTCGAACCACGCCTGTTTCTCCCGATGCACGCGCGGGAGCGACAGGTCGCGGGCTGTTTCAATCTTGCGGGCCGCCGCGTCGCTGAGGTCCTGTCCCGGCGTCGACGCGGAGGCCGCCGCGAAGTAGACCCGGGCTTCCCCCGTGCCGTCGTCGAAATTGAGGTCCTTCGTCAGCGCCGCGGAGGTTTGGCCGCGAAACCGGTCGCGTCCCGGCAACTCGGTGGTCCCGTCGGTGAGGAGGCGGTACGGATCGCTGGAGTGGTCGCCCCGCTCGTCGTCCCCGGCCACCTGATGCTGCGCGCTTGCTCCGTCGAACGCCATGGCCGTCGCAATCGAAAACTCCGCCCCGTCCTGTCCGAACCAGCCATGGTCGCGGTCGGGACGCGAATGCACGACGGCGTCGGTAGAGGCGTCGTACGTCGCCGTTTCGCCGTTCTCGTCCTCGCTGCACCAGTCCTGGGTCGGCACCAGTGCATCTTTATCCTCCACCAGGTTGAAATTCTCGTACGAGACGAGCTCCACGTCCGTCACGGGCGAGCCCGCCTCCGCCGTCACCGTCACGTCCCGGATGAACACGTCCGTGTCCGTCGGCACGGCGTTCACAACGCGGACGCGCAGCCCGAGGCGGTCATTGTGAAAAGCGGTCACGAGCGCGTCCGAATCGTCGGAGCGCCACGACTGGTCCACGTGCTCGCCGTACTCGGGATCGGTAGTGGCGACCGGGCCCCAGTCGCGAAGCCAGTCAAACCGGGTAGATCCGGCCTCTGTAGTGACGATTACGCCGAGGAAGGCGCCCGCGTTGGGATCGGAGCCGTAGTACGGGGCGCGCCGGTCCAGGGCGTGGTGCTTGACCTGGTCGGCGTAGGAGGGGGTGGGGTACTTGAAGACCGTCATCGTTCCCTTCTGATTCGTCCCCACCAGGAGGCGCTGGTTCCCGATCTGCGCGTTCAGGTCGGTGGGCCCCCACACCTCCCGCGTGTTCCGGTTCTCCTTCGCCGCCATGTCCGCGGCGCTGCAGGCAATCGTGGGCGCCTCCTCGATGTTGACGAGGACGAGTACGGTGAGAACCGCAAACAGGCCTCCAATCCCAAGCAAAACGTTCCGGACGATTCGACTCACGAACGAATGGCTGGGTTGGTGCGTCAGAAACGGAAGTGCCCGGCCTATTGAGCCTTCGAGTCCGGAATCACACCGTCGTCACGCGAATCGTGCGGTCCTCCACCTCCACCTCGACCCTCGTCCCCGGCGCCACCGACGGGCAGGGCATGCCGTTGATGACGCCGTTCCCGTCGGCCCGGTTCGCGTAGATCGGCTCGTCCCCGCCTGCCACTATCCGAAACGCTGCGTAGCGGGCCGCAGCCTCCGAAAGCCCGCGCGCCGTCAGATCAATGTCGGGCAGGCGCGAGGAGGCCCACATCACGGAGCTTGGTGACACCGTCGCCGAGAAGTCCGGATCTTCCTGACGCGGGTCCTTCGCCCGGTAGTCCTGCTCCTCGCCGTGGCGGGTCCAGATCTCGAAGGTCACTGAGCGGTCGGTCTTATCGAAGCGGAAGACCGTGTACCCATTCCATTCCTGAAAGCCGTGGGGCTTCGCCCCGGACTCCGTCGGCGTCTGGTGGTGCACGTCGAACCGGACCCCCTCTCCCGACACACCGTCCTCCCGAACGTGACGGAACCACTCGCCTGACAGGTTAGAGATGCCGAACTCGTAGATGCTGGCGTCGTCGAGCGGCTGCAGGCGCGGATCGGTGGGCTCAGTCTGGGAGAAGTCGGTGTACTCCACCATCCGGAGGTTGTGCTCGTCCCCGATCGCGTAGAGGAGCCCCGTCTCGGCGATCAGTCGCACCAGGCGCCCGCGCTCCCAGGGATAGAGGCGGTAGGTCTCTTTCGGCGAAATCGTGCGGATGTCAGCCAAGGGATGATCGCTGTGGACGATTTTGAAGGGGGCCGGCGACGTGCGCGCCCAGTGCGCCAGGGCCTCCAGCACCTCCAGGCCGATCGCGGACTGCTCGCGCGTTTTGCTGAGGTGATCGGGAAAGTCCCGCGTGTCGTTCGGCACAATCTGGTTGTACCGCGTGACGACGTGGAAGACTTCAATCCACCCCGGAACCGGACGCGAGACGTATGACATTTCGCCCTCCCGGACCGGCTCGTACCCGTCGAGGCTAATCGCCTCGTAGGCGTTCTTGATGTGATCCGGATAGTTGCGGCCCTGCTGCCCGCCCGGCTGCAGCGGGGTAGAGTTCGCAAACTCGTGGTCCCCGCCCTTGAAGGCCGAGGGCACGTTGCCGTGGAGCTCGCGGAGGGCATCGTTGGCCGCGAGCACGTCCCAGATGCGCTGCTGGTAATCCACCTCGCTGAGGGTGAGGATGGGATTGTCCGGGTAGCCCGGATAGTCGTCGCCGCCGAAGAGGAAGTCGGGCCAGTCGTGGTCCGTGCCCTGATACTTGATGAGCTGAGCGCCCACCTCGCCCATGTTGTCCGAGTGGCGCCCGAACGCCTGGTCCGCTCCCTGCCACTGCTGTTCGGTGAGGATGTTGTCGAACCAGTTGATCTGGTTCTGCTGCTTGTAGCGCCAGACCTCGTCGCAGGCCATCCCAATGCCCACGATCTCGCGCTCGTCGGCCCATCCCTCGTTGAACGGCGGAATGCGCCCCTCATAGATCGGCGTGCCGTCCTGCACCAGTCGGTACCGGGAGGGCCGCGCCCCGCTCCACCCTACCGCGTGCGTGTAGACCGTCATGCCGCCCTCTTTCTCCGCCTCGGTCCCGTCGATGGACTCAGGGGCCGTCCACCGTCCGTTCTGGCGCACCTGCACCGACGTGGCGCGCGCCTCGCGGAGGGCAAACGTAAGGACCACCTGCTCCTTCTCGTTCGCCTTGAGGACGCACCACTCGCAGGCCCGCTCGTACGGCGCCAGCCCCTTTACCTGCGGGGCGTTCGGCCCCGGGTCCACCTCAAGACGCAGAATCTCCACCTCCCCCGGTCCGTCGACTGCTACCCCGAAGTAGCCCTGCCCGCGCACGTGCGGATCGCCGGTGAGCGCGTCCGGCTTGCCCAGATCAATTGGGGTCGGCGGAAGGGACGCGCTGCAGTCCCCGCCCACCTCCGCCGCCACCGTTCCTTGCTGCGCGTCACCGGTCAGCCGCAGCGTGAGCGTGACGGTCTCCGCCCGCGTCCACTCCGCCGAAAGCTCGGCCCGACGGTCCTTCCAGACCTGCGTGCCGTCGGTGCGGTGGTCGCGGAACGAGAGATCGGTGGGACTGACGTAGGCGAGCAGAGCCCCGTGGGTCTCGGCTCCGCCCAGTTCAAATTCGTAGGGCGTCTTGGCCCCAAAAATGAGGCCGGCCGACACCGGCTCGAAGTCCTGCTTGCGCAGCGTGACCCGGAGCCGGTACGGGTAGCGCTGCAGATCCCACTGCGGCAGCATCGCCGTACGGTGCCGCTTGAACCGCCCGTGCTGGGTCACGAGCCGCCCCTCTTCCGCCTCAAAGAAGGAGGGGTCGTTGAAACGAATCCGTCCTCCAATCTTCCGCTTCGGCGTCAGCTCCCCGATCGGATACGCCGCCGTCCATGCCTCATCCGTCGCCTCCGGAAGCCAAACGTCCCGCTCGTCCACGTAAGGCACCGACAGGGCGCCCAGCAGCATCGTCTTAATGCTCTCGCGTCGATCCATCTGCGACTGTCTCTCAACGATTTTGGACACGGATCCTCCGCATGCTGCCCCACCCCAGAGTCTCTCACGCTCCGTTCTCGCCCGCTGCGTCATCGCCGTTATCGCTCCGAGAGCGAGGGGGGCGGATTCTCGGTGCCCCAGCCGGTCGGCTCCGGGCCCATTTCCAGGACCAGTCGTCCCCCGTCCTTGATGCTGGTGTGCCGGAACCAGGCCCGCTCCAGCGGCTCGCCGTTCAGGGTCGCCGACGTGACGTACTGATTCTCTTCACTCAGCCCCTTCGCCTCCACGACGAAGCGGCGGCCGTTCTCCAGGTTCACGGTCACCTTCGGCAGGTGCGGCGCGGTGATCACGTAAAGGTCCTGTCCCGCAATGGGGAAGAAGCCCATCATGTGGAAGAGGAGCCAGGAGGAGATCGCTCCTGAGTCGTCGTTCCCCGGAAGCCCGTCGCGACCGGTGCCGTAGTGCTCGTCGATGATGGAGCGGACCCGATCATTGCTCAGGTCCGGGCGGCCGGCCCAGACATACAGGCTGGGCGACAAGAATCCCGGTTCGTTGGTCGGATTGTAGTAGAAGTCGACCGTCCCCTTCGCCCCCTCCTCGCCGGGCATGTAATCCACGGGCTCATCCTCGTCCGCGACGGCCATCTGCTCACTGGGCGTGGACAAGAACATCGTATTCAGGCGCTCGATGAACGCCTCCCGGCCCCCGCTCTTCTCGATCAGGCCCGCCACGTCGTGGGGGACATACAGGGAGTACTCCCAGGAATGGCTTTCGTAGAAGAAGTCCGGCCAGGATCCGGGGCGGAGCGTGCTGAAGTCTTCCACCCAGGAGCCGTCCGCCTTGCGGGGCCAGATAAAGCCAGTCGCCCCTGCCGACTCGATGTTCGGGTTCCAGAGGTTCTTCCAGTTGTGCGACCGCTCGATGTATCGCTGGTAGAGCGAATCCCGCCCCATGCGTCGGGCCGTCTCTGCGATGGCGAAATCGTTGTAGGCGTACTCCATCGTTCGAGTCCCGGCCCGCTCATAGTCGGTCGAGACGTAGCCCAACTCCTTATAGTCGCTCAGTCCGCCCCGGCCGTGCTTCTGCTGGTTCCCGCCGGGCGGCTGCTCGGCATTTTTGAGCATGCCCTGCAGGGCCGTCTCGTAGTCGATGCCCTGCAGTCCCTTCGCGTGCGCGTCGGCAATGACCACGTCCGCATTGGACCCCCCCTGCGTGCGGCCGTTGGCGTTTCCACTTCGCGCATCCGGCAGATACCGATCGTGCTCGTAGATGTCGATCAGGGACTGAACGATCTCCACCTCCCGCGACGGGCTGATCAGCGTCAGCAGGGGATTGAGGGTGCGAAACGTGTCCCAGATCGCATAATAGTCGTCGTAGTACGGCGCCTCGGAGGTCCACTCCGGGTTTTCGCCGGTCCGGTCGGTGGGCATCAGCATCGAGTGGTACAGGGCGGTGTAGAACATCTCTTCGTACGCCGGCTTTTCCGTTTCGATGTCAATCTTCTCGAGCTGACGCTCCCAGGTCTCGGTGGCGGCCCTCCGCACGTCCCCAAAGCTCTTGTCGATCGCCTCGGAGACGAGGTTCTGCCGGGCCTTGCCGGTGCTCACGAACGAGATGCCGACCTTCATCCGGATCTGCTCCCCTTCGTCGGTCTGAAAGTGCAGCACCGCCCCAACGGGCGCTCCGGTGTCCACCTGCGTTCGGGTCCCCATGCTCGTATCGTCCCCTGTCCAGGTCGCAAACGTATCGGCCGGGACGCTGAGCTTGGCGTGGAAGTACACCGTGTAGGCACCCCCCTTATTCCAGCCCCCTCGCACGCGGCTGTACCCCTGCACGACCCGGTCGGAAACAACCTCAATCTCCGACCCGACCAGCGTCTGATCCTCATTCCACGGCGCTGAGCTGCTCAGGAAATGGCCGGCGTCGATGAGGATGCGGGCCTCATCGGACTCCGGAAAGGTGTACCGGTGGTAGCCTACGCGACGCGTCGCGGTTAGCTCGGCGTCGATATCGTAGCGGCTCAGATTGACCGAGTAGTAGCCGGGGGCGGCCGACTCCCCCTCCCCGGGCGACGACACCGCGCCTCTCTCATATTCTCCGGTAAAGGGCATCACGAGAATATTCCCGTACTTGGCCCCACCGCCCGTCCCACTGACGTGCACGTGACTGAACCCGTTGATGTCGGCCCCCGCCACATATCCGGAATTTGACTTGTTCGCGCCCATGTCTGGACCCAGCTTTACCATTCCGAACGGCAGGCTGGCCCCCGGGAAGACGTGCCCCTCCCCATCGGTCCCGAGGAACGGATCTACGTGCTGAGTTCGATCGGCGTCGCCCTGCCCATAGAGTGTCGTCGGGACCGCGATCAGACAGAGGAGTACGGCCAGGATGGCGGCTCTCGTCAGTCGATTCATGTCGGCTCAGTGCGTTCATTGGTAAGAAAAGTGCAGACCCAGCGTGCACGCCCGTTCACGGTTGCCCGAACGTCGCCGACCTCCCGTCCTTCGTCTTCCACGGGAACATCGGACGCGCACGACTCACTAGGGCGGACGGTCCCCATCCCTTCCGGCTCAAATTCCGAAAGCGGATTCAGGATGACGGCAGAGACTACTGCGGCGAGGAGCCATCCGGAAGCTTTCGCTCGTCGAACTGCGGACCCCGCGGGCGCTTCAGCGGAATCTGGAGGCCGCCGGTCGCCTCCAGCCGGTCGAAGAGTTCGTTCCGCAGGCTGTCGGCCAGTTCCGGCCGCGCCCGAATCATGTTGTTCATTTCTTTCGGGTCGCGCTGGACGTTGTAGAGCTCGTTCAGGTCCCAGAGGCCGTAGTAGAAGACGTACTTCCACTCGTCGGTACGGATGCCGAACATGGTGGGCGTGTGCGGGAAGTTGTACTCCCAGTAGTACTCGTAGATGATGGAATCCCGCCAGTCGACAGATTGCTCTTGCAAGAGTGGCAGGAAGGAGCGCCCATCGATCTTGTTGACCGGTTCGGCATTCGCCAGATCCAGCAGGGTGGGGGCCACGTCGATGTTCTGCACCATCTGGTCGATTGTGCGCCCCTCGTCGATGAAGCCGGGCGACCAGGCCAGCATGGGCACCCGCACGGAGGGGGCGTACATCTGGCGCTTGTCGATGAGGCCGTGCTCACCCCACATGAAGCCGTTGTCGCCCATGTAGATGACGAGGGTATTCTTGGCCTTTCCGCTCTTCCGAAGATAGTCGAGCACGCGTCCGATCTCCCGGTCCAGCGAGTAGAGCGACTCGGCGTAATTGCGGAGCCGCCGGTCGAAGGAGTCCATGCCCTGGTGGTACATGTGCTCCACCCCGTGCCAGCCGTACCGCTGTTCCTCCACCCAGTCCGGCTTCATCCGGTAGTTCTGCCGGATGTTTTTCATGGACTGGGGGCGGGGCATCTCCTCGTCCTCATAGCGGCCCTCGTCCTTGGGGTGGGGACGGAAGGGACTGTGCACGTTTTTATGCGAGAGGTACATGAAGAACGGCTTCTCGCTTTCCCGGTCCTTCAGCCATTGCAGGGCCTGATCCGTCACGATGCTGGCATTGTAGCCCTCGAATTGCTGCCTCTCTCCGTTGATGTTGAGGGTTGGATCGAAGTAGTCGCCCTGCCCCCGGAAGGATGCCCACTGATCGAAGCCGCGCCGGGGCTCGGCGGAGGCCCGCCCCATGTGCCACTTCCCGAAGAAGGCGGTCTGATAGCCGTTCTGTTGGAGCGTCTCGGCAAAGAAGTGGGTGGTGTCCGGCACCCGGCGCTGGTTGTCCACCACTCCGTGCCGGTGGGCATGCTGTCCGGTGAGGATGGAGGCCCGGCTCGGTGAGCAGAGACTGGTCCCGACAAAGGCATTGGCGATGTGCGCGCCCTCCTCCCGCATGCGATCCAGGTTGGGCGTCTCCAAAAAGTCGGGTGCCCGTTCGTGGAAGCCCATGTAATCGTAGCGGTGATCGTCGCTGAAAATGAAGATGACATTCTCGGGCACCTCGGCCTCGCCCTGTGCGAGGGCCGCGGGCGGACCGAACGCCGCCCCGACCACGACGACCCCAAAAACGAAGGCACACAGGCACCGAAACGAAGAACCGGACATAGAGGGAAAATTAGGAATCAGTGAACTGAGATCAACGACGAACAGAGACGCCCCGAGCGCTCCTCCGTCCCTGAGAATAGCAAGAATGCGGCCGGGACACAATCACTCCGCCGACCCATCCAGTCGCTCCGCATACGTTCGCCCGAACCGATCGGTGGCTTCGACCCGAATCCGGTTCGCCTCCGGATTGAACGGGGCGTAGAACAGGTGCCCGGTGGGCCGCGGGTCCGCCCAGGGGTTCTTTTCGGGCTTCTCCGCCCCTTCGTAGAGGCGCCTGCTCATCGGATCGGTGCCCACACGGCGCGCCATCTGCCCCGTCCGGATGCCGTCCTCATACCACGCCACCGACCATTCCGCATCGGCGTCCCACACGTTGGCGATGAACTCGTCGGGCGCCGCGGGGTCGGCCCCCTTCGGGTACAGTCGCATCTGATGGTCGGCGTCGTGCCCCGTGCTTTTGTATCGCCACTGCACGTCGGGTCCGTCCACCTCGTAGACAGCGTAGCCCCGGGGCGTCCCGTCGTGGCAGATGGGCCCGGTCCACCAGGCCCCGCACACCGTTCCCACCACGTGCTCGTGCGGCCCCGCTGCGCTGCGGTGCTCGTTCTCGTGGGCGTGGCCCGAAATAATGTGCGCGTCGAAGGGTGCCAACAGGTCGTAAAGCGCCTCCCGGTTCCCAATCCGCGCGCCCGGCGAGGGGCGCTGCTTCCCAAACCGCCGGTAGGCCGTACTGAGCGGAGGAATGTGCGCAAACACGATCACCGTCCGTCCCTCCGCCACGAAGGCCAGGTCCTGCTCCAGCCACGCCAGTTGCGTCGCGTCGATGTGGCCCAGGTAGTCGTCGTTGTTGTTGCCGAAGCCGTCGCTGCCCGGCCAGAAGACGTCATCGAGCACCGCGTAGTGGACGGCCCCGCGGTCGAACGAGTAGTATTCGGGCCCAAAGTGGCGGCGAAAGGTGGCCGTGGAGCCCGGATCGCCCGGCGCGTCGAAGTTGAGGTCGTGGTTGCCCACCACCTGCAGGAAAGGGATCCCCATCTGTCGGACGGCCTCCTCGTACCCCGCAAATAGCGAGAGATTATCAAACACGAGGTCGCCCAGCCCCACCCCGAACGCGGGCCGGTCCCCGAGCGCCCGGAGGGTCCGTTGTACGTCGGGCACCGTCTGGCTCTGAAATTCCTGCACCTCCGCCTCGATGCCCATCTGCGGGTCGGCCAGGACGAGGAACGCGTGCTGCTCGTCGTTCCCCTTCACGGGCTGCAGATCGAAGGTCGCCTCCACCGTGTCTTCACTTCCGGCCTCGATAGGCTGGTAGAACCGAGCAGTGCCCGTCTCATGTTCAGGCATTCGGTAACCGGACGGTACGGAGAGGTACACGAACGGGCGGCGTGTTGAAGAAGCAAACCGGAACCGACCGCCGGTGTCCGTCTGCACAACTTTCACCCCGTCGGTGACCGACACACCGCCGAGGCCGCTGCCCCGACTTGTAACCCGTCCGGTGACCTCAATCCCGCGGGGAGACGGTGTGGCCGCCGACGCTCCAGGAAGGGCCATCCCTCCTGCTACGACCGTGCACTGCTTCAAGAATTGGCGGCGAGAAGGGGTCACGACACTGAAGATGGCCACGAGGACCGCGTGCAGAGGATCCGGCTCGGCTCGATCATTAGCACAGCCCTCTCCGGCCGGGAAGCCCGGTGGAGAGGGCTGGTGCAAACAGGGAATGTCCTCAAAACGGATTCCAGAAACCCGACCACCACTTAGTACTGTGGATTCTGCTTCAGGACCTGTTCCCCTTCCGAGGCGCTGATGTCGATCTGCGTCTGTGGGATCGGATAGAAGGGCGCTCCGCGGTAGGTGTTGCTCGACTGCACGTCGGTTGTAAGCTGACCCTGATACTGAAAATATTCGTTCATTCTGGTCTCGGCTCGTCCCCACCGCCACAGGTCATACATGCGGTGCCCCTCCATCGCCAGCTCCAGCTTCCGCTCAAAGTGTACCTTGCGGAGGGCCCCCACGCCCGACGTAAACTCGGACATTGTATACGTCTTGATGTTGTAGTTGTCGGTCGGGTCGGGGTACTTGTTCCAGTTGTCGATATTGCCGGAATCCCCCCCAAGAAAGACATAGGTGGCATTCTCATCGGTGCGCACCACCCAATCGTTCGGCTCCGGATTCGTATTGAGCATGGCCGACTCATTGTCGACGACCGCCAAGGCTTGTAGCGAGTTGTCACTGTTTTCGACGAAGCCTTCGGGATTGGCCGCTCGTTCTCGTACGCGGTTTACGTACTCCATAGCCTTCCCTACCGACCCGCCCTCGGATTGGATTTCGGCCTCGGCCGCCAAGAGCAGCACACCGGCGAACCGCATGGCTGGGTAGTCAATGCCCGACGCCGGAAAGAAACCGGCCGTGTTCACTCCAACATCTGCGTTGCGTTTCCACCAGATGTGCTTCTGTGCGTGGTAGGGCCCCGCGTAGTCATGACCTGCGCGATCATACCGCTTTCCGGGATGGGGCCCGTGGTCCATGTACGGGACGCCGCGTCGCCCGACGGTCCAATCGAGCCGGGGGTCGAGGCTCGCGTTCGTCGGCGGGGTGAACTTCGCACTGGACTTAATGCTGTTAGGGTACTGGTCATTCTTCAGGACTGCGTTCATGCCGTTGAAGGCGGTCGTAAACTCCTCAGGCTTCGGGAGCCCATTCTGAGTCGTCTTGAAGGAGTTGACGAGATCATGCGACGGCTGGAAGAAACCGCAGCACGTAAAGGGCGCCGACTGATGGGGATGATTCAAGACGTAACTGGCCCAGGCATTCGCGTTGGTTCCGGTGCCGTCGTTTCCGGTCATCTCCACGGCAAATACCACTTCACTCCAATCCCCGTTTTGCTGGGCCGCATTGAAGTTGTGGTTATATTCTTCCTCCAGCGCGTAGGGAGTACCGGTCGGCGTGACTCCATTCTGAATCACATTCGTCAACAGTGATCGCGCCTGGTCCCACTCCCGCTGAAATGCGTGTGCCTTCGCAAGATATGCCATGGCTGCCCACTTATTCGCCCGGGTTGGATCCGACATCGTGGACGGGAGGTTTTCCATCGCAAACGTCAGGTCCTCCTCAATCTGGGTCCAGACCTCATGGTCGGCCTGAATGCTCTGCACGACCGTGTTCGGCTGATTGTAACTCTCAGTCGTATCCGTAATCAAGGGCGGGCTACCGAAATTCTTCTTCAGATCGAAGTAGAAGTAAGCGCGCAGAAAGCGGGCCTCCGCTTCAATCCGGGTGGCGGTCTGCTGGGAGAAGTTGTCCACTTCTTTCAGGGTCCGAAGTACCGAATTGGCACGAGAAACTCCTTCAAACCGGTTGGCCCACAGGGGATTGAAGTATCCATTGGTTGGGGTCCACCGATGCTGCATGATGAGATTGATGGCCGACTGGTCGAACGAAGCCGATCCCTTCTGGGCCACGTCGCTGGCAACCGCTCCGAAGGGCCAGTGGGCCGGGCCGGAGCGCCAGGCGGCTCCGCCCGCTACCCCCTGTGGAAAGTTCGACGGAGGAGTAAATGGCTTCAGGGCATTGTACGCCCCGATGAGCAGTTTATTGACCCCGTTCCGCGTCTCGACGACCTCTCCCCCAACCTGGCCCTTCGGGCCTTCGGTCAGGAAATTGTCGCAGCCAGAAAGGAGCAGGGGACCCGCCAGGAGAAGCAATCCGGCAGCCAACACTGAACGGTAGAAATTCATCGAATTGCAGTCAAGGTGATACATAAGGATAGTAGGATATATTTGGACAGGGTGGTAAGGAGGAGAGATTGGAGGGTTAGAACGAGAGATTTACGCCCACCCTATACGCCCTCATGGCTGGGTACCCCCCGCGGTCAACGCCAAAGTTCGTCGCGCCGGTTTGTATTCGCCCTCCCGTTCCTTCAGCCGCGTTGACGGCACTCTGCGTGGCGCCGATGTCCGGATCAAGCCCTCCGTACGGGGTAATCGTGAAAAGATTCTTGGCCTGCACGTACAGCTTGGCCTGCGAAACCCCTGCCTGCTGAAGAATAGAAGTTGGGATCGTGTAGCCGAGCCGGAGGCTTTTGAGTCGCAGGTACGAGCCATTTTCTACGAAATAGGAGCTGTTTGCGTTACTCGTACTGAAGTACGCGTTCTGCTCCTGAATCGGCGCCTCAGCGTTTCGGTTCTCCGGGGTCCACGAGTCGTAAAGGGCTACTTCGCTGTTTGCGGTGTTGAAGGTGGCCCGGAAGTCCGTACCGCGCTTCGTCTCATTCCAGAGTTCTCGGCCCTGTTCGCCGTAGAGGAACGCCGTGAAGTCGAAGCCTCGGTAGGTCAGATTTAGGTTCAGGCCGTACGAGAAGTCGGGGTGCGGACTGCCCAGGTGCGTCCGGTCGTCCGCCGTAATCTGGTTGTCCCCATTGACATCCTTATACCGGAAGCGCCCGACGCCCATGCCATCCATGTATGTTCCGTCCGGGGCTTGTTGGTTGGCCTGATCGATCTCTTCCTGATTCTGCCAGAACCCGGTAACCTTGTATCCGAAGAATGAGGAAATCGGATGTCCCACCTCGTTGCGAACAACCCCCACATCGAAGAAGCCGATTCCCGGGGCAATCGACGTGATTTCGTTGTTGTACGTGGTAAGGTTGGCCTGAACATCGATGTCCAGCTCGTTGGTAATGGAGGTCTGTCCGCGGAGCGAGACATCGATGCCCTGATTCCGCATGCTCGCAACGTTTCGGGTTGGCGGCGCCGCGGCTCCCGCCGTGGCAGGAAGGGAGGGGTTGAACAGCAGGTCCTCGACGGTCTTCCGATAAAGGTCTACCGAGCCTTCGAGTTGACCATCCAG
>JBDGQM010000074.1:0-5082 GCA_042219065.1 Salinibacter sp.
TACGTCAACGCGATCTCAAAACCCAATCCATGGCACGTCATCCCGACAGTAGTCGCATTGGCGTCAAGCAAACCGTAAAGGTTCTGCGAAATGTCCCCTCGCCGAGGATGCAATCGGTGCCTGCGGGGCGCATCCGCGGCTGAGATCGGCCAAACGGTAGTGCCGGGTCGCCGAACCGGCACAGGAGTTTCGCTCGAGAGGGAATGGCACCGTTTGGCAACCGGTGCCTACAGACGGCTTCCGGGACCGGGACCGACCTGGAGTGGGCCAAAATCGAGGTCACTCGGCTCGGTGAAGCAAATATCAGACCTGCTCAGAATTTCCTTGACGCGCATGCGACAGTAGTCGGGACACGCTTCGAGCGCAGCCCAGAGACTACTCGGTCGCCCCGCTCCCAGCGCAGTCGAGACACGAGCGTAGCGACTGACGCAGTAAATCTCCCCGAACCTGCCCGCCTGCTTCTGGGAGGTTCCTCGACCTCGCTCGGAACGACCCGCTTAGGGTTTTGAGATCGCGTGTCTACCCGTACAATCACGCTTGACACAAGGAGTATTTTTCACGCTCTTTCCGAGTTCTCACCGCATACACCATGGACTTGACCAACCATCGCGTCGCTGTTCTCGTCGACAAGTCGTTTGAGGACCTCGAATTCTGGGTGCCCACGATGCGGCTCCGCGAAGAAGGGGCCGAGGTCGTCGTTGCGGGCCGGGAGGCCGACACGACCTTCACGGGCAAGCACGGCCTGACGGCCACCACGGACGTGGCGGCGCGACGCCTCGACGCCGGGCCGCTGGACGCCGTCGTGGTCCCCGGCGGCTGGGCCCCCGACAAACTCCGTCGCGACGACGGCGTTACTGATTTCGTTCGCGAGATGGACGCCCAGGAAAAAATTGTGGCACAGATCTGTCACGCGGGGCTGGTGGGCATCTCCGCGGGCATCGTGGACGGGCGCCGCGCGACCGGAAGTCAAGGCATCAAGGACGACCTCGTGAATGCCGGGGCCGAGTGGGTCGACGAGGCGGCCTTTCAGGAAGACCATCTGGTCTGGGGCCGGGTCGTCAAAGACATCCCTGCCTTCTGCCGAACGCTCATGCAGGCGCTGACCGACACGTAGACGTGGTGCCCCCGCCCACCAGAAAAGGGGATGGCCCGGAGTGAGCCATCCCCTGAACAGTTATGCGGACCGAAATGAGGCCAGCGGTCGAAAAATGGGTCCCGGTTAGGCCGAGACGATGGCGTCGTAGTTCTCGCCCACTGCGTCCCAGTTCACGACGTTCCACCAGTTGTCGACGTAGGAGCCACGCTCGTTCTGGTAGTTGAGATAGTAGGCGTGCTCCCACACGTCGACCCCGAGGATGGGCGTGTGCCCTTCCAGCAGGGGATTATCCTGGTTCGGGGTGCTGACGACGGAGAGATCCCCGCCGGGTTGTGCCACGAGCCAACCCCAGCCACTCCCAAACTGTCCGGTCGCGGTGTCGGCAAACTGCTCCTTGAAGTCCTCGAAGGAGCCGAAGTGGTCGTCGATGGCTGCGCCCAGGTCTCCGTTCGGAGTGCCGCCGCCGTCCGGCGACATGGTGTTCCAGAAGAGACGGTGGTTGTAAAAGCCGCCGCCGTTCTGGCGCACTGGAGTCTGAATGTGGGCCGGGAGCGAGTCGAGGCCCGCGAGCAGCTCCTCAATCGAGCGCTCCTGGAGATCGTCGTGGCCCTCCAGGGCGTTGTTCAGCTTTCGGGTGTAGCCTGCGTGGTGCTTGTCGTGATGGATCCGCATCGTCTGCTCGTCGATGTGCGGCTCCAGGGCGTCGTAGTCGTAGGGCAAATCAGGAAGCTCAAAAGCCATAGGTTGTTCGTCGGATTTGTGGGTGGATATTCCGAGACACTTTTCTGTGCTACCACCCCAACAAACGACACAGACTCGATTTTTGTTTTCGGTTCCTCGGAAGTTCTCCCCACTCTCACCGGGGGAGAGAGCTGTCCTCTTCCCTCGCGATCCGGGGAGAAACGCAGAACGATCGCCCCGCATCGAGGAGGCCCGTTGAGGCGGGACGAGAGCGGGAGCGTGGGGACGGGACCGCCCCTGCCTCCAACACTCGCAGACGGGCATGCTCTTCCTCCCACGCCTTTATGCCGATGCGCTTCCCTCCCACGCGCCCAGGCCCTCCATGCGATGGGTCGAGGCAGTGGGGAGCCCCCAGGCAGGCGGCAAACTGCTGAGTCTTCTCAGGACGGCCTGTGCTATGGTGTAAGACATGTGCGAGGCACCGGAAGACTGCTTCCTCCGGGAGAAAACATCACACCCGTCGCTCCTTTCTGGCGTTTAGAGAGGGGCACACATACTTCCAACATATAGCACAACGCGTTCTCAGGGATTAGCCCATTCCCAGGAGCATGCGCAGAAGCACCGTTCCGGCCCACAGAAAAAAGGCTCCGTACGCGAGCCCCGCGGCCCATTTCCAGCGTCGGGCCGCCGACTCGTCGCCGCGTCGTTCGAGCACGCGACCGTAGGCCGTAAGGGCTCCGCCCGTGCCGAGCAGGGCCAGCCAGGCGGCGTTCCGGTACAGGCCCGCGTACAGCATGCCGGCGAGCCCCAGAATGACGCCCGCGTACAGGGCCGCGATGGCCGGCCAGTTGAGGGAGGCGTCCGCGTCGTCGGCGGCAGATGTGCCCATGGTTTAGTGGGGACGACATGGGGAACAGACCGAGACAAAAGTGGCGCTCTCACTCCGGGAAGCGAACGACGAGCTTCCCGCGGTTCTCTCCGCGGTGCAGGTAGTCGACGGCGTCAAAGATGCTGTCGATCCCTTCAAAGTTCTGGTCGTCCACAAACACCTCGAGCGTGTCGTCCTGTTGCAGGCGCATCAGCTTTTTCGTGTGGGCCGAGAAGTGCTCGCGGAAGTGGGGAAGAAAGACGCCCCGGATGGAGGCGGACTTGGAGATGAGCGACGTGTAGATTCGCTCCCGGGCAACGGTCTCCGGGCCGTCCTGGTACTCGCTGATGTACCCGATGGACAGGAGTCGGCCGTGGCGGGCCAGGGCCTCGACGCAGGTGTCGAACAGGGCGCCCCCCACACTCTCGTAGACCAGATCGATCCCGTCGTCGTACTCGGTGGCCAGCACTTCCCCCACGTCTTCGGTCTCGTAATTGATGGGCCGATCGCACCCAATCTGAGACAGGAGGTTCACCTTCGCGTCCGTGCTGCACGTCCCGATGACGTGATTGCCCGCAATCTTCGCCAGTTGCACCGCGTAGTGACCGGTGCCCCCGGCGGCGGCCGTCACGAGCACGGTCTCGTCGTGGGCCATCTCCCCCACCTCCTCGAGACCAATCGACGCGGTCAGTCCACTGACGACGATGCTCAGGGCCTCGGGCGTGGCGTCGGGCACTTCGATGGCATTGCCGGCGCGCTCCACGTTGTATTCGCGGTACCCCCCGCCCAGCGTACTCGTGATGACGGCATCGCCCTCGGCGAGATGCGACACGCCTGTCCCGACCTCCACGACGACGCCCGCGGCCTCCACCCCCAAATCGAGCGGCAACTCGGCGTCTGGCTCGTACCGCCCCGCCGTGATGTTTACGTCGGTCGCGTTGACCGCCGCGTACTTGTTTTTGATGACGACCTCGTTGGAGGCCGGCTCCGGAATGGGTTCCTCCACGACCTCCGCCGCCTCGCGAAAGTCCGTGGAGAACGAGGTGGCAACGAGCTTCTTGTAGGTGTCACTCATGGGGAAGGAGGTTCGTTGTGAAAAGAGACGTCAATAGAATCGGCACTTCTGTGAGAGAAAGTGGTGCGCGTGATGCGTGAGGGCGTGAGGCGTGAGGGCGTGAGGCGTGCAGGCAGGAGGAGAATTGCTCCCAAACGGTTCGCCATCCCAAATCACTCATCACGGATCGCTCACGACCGTTCGCTCCACCCCGTCCACGTCGAGCACAAAGTCCGCGCCGAAGGCCGTCGAGGGCGTCTGGTAGCCGGGCGGCGCCGTTCCGTCGCGCACGCGCTCCAGCCCGTTCACCGCGGCGCGCGCCGTGAAGGTGTAGGCCTCCGGGCCGTGGAGGCGGACGGTCACA
This sequence comes from Salinibacter sp., assembly GCA_042219065.1. Taxonomy (GTDB): domain Bacteria; phylum Bacteroidota; class Rhodothermia; order Rhodothermales; family Salinibacteraceae; genus Salinibacter. The sequence goes on from JBDGQM010000074.1 coordinate 4,064, forward strand.
GGAACGCCGCCCGCCCGTCGCGCTGAGGCCCAGGCCACCGTCCGCCCCCGGCGGCGCTGGTCCGCGGACGGTCCGGCGCGCCCTCGCTCCACGAGCCGCTTCAGCAGTTGCTTGAGCGGGCGCCACGCGAGCAGGCCCTGCACGTACCGGCTCGCCCGCAGCAGCGACTGGACGACGGGCGGGAGCGCCAGGTAGGCGGTGACGTTTGGCACATCGGTGGAGGTTGCACTGGTCACAATACTTCCCTCCGGAATCGAGATCACACTCCGGCGCTGATCGCCAAAGTCGACGGTGCGGCTCGTCCAGCCGGGCGGCACCTCCCGGAGGGCGCCCTCGCGCCGCACGAGCCCGCCCCGTCCCATCTGCTCGATCAGGGTCTTGAGGGTCCCCTGCGAGACGGTGCCCTCCGCGTACAGCGCAATCTCCAGTGCCGTCGCTGCCTCGGCCCGGGCCGCCACGAACCGGGACAGGCAGTCGCTGGGCACCACGTCGAACCCGATGCCGGGCAACAGCATCACTCCTGCCGCCTCCGCCGCGTCGCCCCGGGCCGCCAGGTCCCGGTAGACCTCGATCTCGCCCGTGAGGTCGAGGTAGTGCGTGCCAGTGTCCAGGCACGCCTGCACCATGGGCGGCCCCGTGTGGACGAACGGCCCCGCGCAGTGGAGCACGGCAGAGACGTCGCTGATCATCTGTCGGAGCCGCCCCGGGGCCGAGAGGGGCGCGACGCGCACCGGACAGTCCAGCACGGCCCCCATCGTGTCCAGTTGTTCGGCGTCCCGGCCCGCGAGGACCGGGTGGAGGCCCCGGTCGACCGCCTCCTGTGCAATGAGGCGTCCGGTGTATCCGTAGGCGCCGTAAAGCAGTACCGACATGGACGGTGCGGGATAAGTGCTGGAAAACAGGGACCCCCTACGGGGCTACGGGGTCGCTTCCGGGGCGACCGCCCGCAGCCCCAGTTCAAGGGCTCGATACTGAAGGTGCATCGCCCCCTCGAGGGGCACGGGGGACAGATCGAACGG
>JBDGQM010000075.1:0-4734 GCA_042219065.1 Salinibacter sp.
GCGCATCCCCACCGCCGGGCTCGCGGCATGCGAAGCGTCTGGGTGAACGGAACGCGGGCGTGGGCGTCGGACACGGTCGTAGGGGGGAGCGGTGCCGGAGCTGTGTTGCGAGCGCGGACCTCAGAGTGAACATTGCGAGGGCGATTCGGCCCATCGCCTTTTTCCGTATTCGTCGGACCCGTCGTTCGCCGGTACCGCCAGCACAGTCGTAGACAGGTTTGCGTTTTCAGGCAGTTGTGCCGTTCAGAATGACTCATTCCCCGCCGGACCATTCCGAGTGGCGACACTGGTGGAACCGGGCCCGGTATCGGCTCTACGCGCCGGTCTACGACTGGCTGGCCTGGCCGATGGAACGGGGGCGCCAGCGGGCGATCGAGCACCTTGCCCCTACGGCGGACGATCGCATTCTTCTTCTCGGATGCGGCACCGGATTGGACCTTGAGTATTTGCCCGAGGGGGCCGAGATCACGGCGCTGGATGCGGTGCCGGCGATGGTCCGCCGGACGGAGGCACGGGCCGAACGACGCGGCCTGACGGTGGACGTGCGGGTCGGGAATGCGCGCGCCCTTCCGTTCGGCGACGACACGTTCGACGTCGTGCTGCTCCACCTTTTCCTATCGGTCGTGCCGGGGCCGCAGGCGGTGGTGCACGAAACCGAGCGCGTGCTCGCCCCCAACGGGCGCGTGTCGATCTACGACAAGTTCGTGCCGGAGGGGGAGTCGCCGTCGCTGCTCCGCCGCGCGCTCAATCCGACCGCCCGCGTTCTCTTTTCCGACTTCACGCGCCGACTTGAGCCCCTGCTGGCCGACACGGCCCTCGAACGCGTGGCTCATCGCGACATCGCCCTCGGCGGACTCTACACAGCCACCATCGCTCGCCCAGGCGCTCGCGCCTCCTCGACGGGCTCGTCGCCGGAGGAAAGCAAAAAACCGGAGGCACCGGAAGACAAGGACGGATGAGAGGGAACGGGGGGTCCACTCGTCCCTGCGCCGGTGGGCCTCGATTCTCCGACGAACGGCGGACCTCTCCGAGAAGGGATCGCTTTGCGGACCGACCTGTTGGTGCATCGTACTGTTGGCGCTCCGCTCATCTTCAGTCCATCCCCCGCGCATGGAGGCTCGTCGTACCACCACCTGGCCCGGTCGCCTCGAATGGGGCTTGATTGTTGCCTTCTGGGGCACCGTGGTGTTGCTTTCTGTGGGGCAGAGCATGCTGGGCGACGCCTCCGGAGAGATGCACTGGGGACGCACCCTGGGCGAGCTGTTCGAATACAGCCTGTGGGCGCTCGTCACGCCGTTTGTCTTTCGGTTTGCCGCGTCGCTTCCGGTCGTTGAGCCTATCGACACGGAGCGGATGACGATGATCCGCAACGGCCTCGTGCACGCGGCGGTGGCGCTCGCCGTCGCGCTTGTCGTCGATTTCGGCGAAGACCTAGTCACGTCCGTCTTCAGCGACCGCTCTGTGGAAATCGTGGAAGCCCTGCGCCGCTTCTGGTTTACCGACGAGTTGGTCGTCTACCTCGTCATCCTCATGGCCGGGTTTGCGCGAAGCTACTACTTCCAGCAGAAGGCGCAGCAGCAGGAGGCCGAACGGCTCGAACAGCGCGCGGAGGCCCTCGAGGCGAAGTTGACCGAGGCCCGCCTGGAGGCGCTTCGGATGCAACTCAATCCGCATTTTCTGTTCAATACGCTCCACGCGGTGAGCACGCTCGTCGATCGAGACCCGGCCGGGGTCCGCCGCATGATTGCCCGGCTCAGTGAGCTGTTGCGGCACGTGCTCGACGAAGAGGCGCCTCAGGAAGTCCCCCTGTCCGAGGAGCTCGAATTTCTGGACGGCTACTTTGAGATCCAGTCGATCCGGTTTCAGGGGAAGCTGGAGACGGAGGTCGACGTGCCGCGCTCCCTGTACGAGGCCCAGGTGCCGAACCTCATTCTCCAGCCCGTCGTCGAGAACGCGATCAAGCACGGGGCCAGCCAGGTGCGCGGCGGTGGGCGCATCGAGGTTCGGGGGGACCGGGACGGGGACGACCTGGTGCTCACGGTCGTGGACAACGGCCCCGGACTGCCGGAGTCGCAGGAGGATGGGTTGGGGCTCCGGAACGTCCGCGCCCGCCTCAAGGAGCTGTACGGAGACGACCAATCGCTCCGCCTCACCCCGACGGACGACGGGGGGACGCAGGCGGTCCTCACGCTTCCCTACCACACGAGCGTGTCGCTGTACACCGCTTCCGGAAGCCCCACTCTCCGCCCGGCGGTGCCGGAGGCGGGCGCTCGCTAGTTTCATCTGTTCTCGCTGTCTGTTGGTTATGACCGTCGACAACACTGCTTCCATTCGCGCTCTCGTCGTAGACGATGAACCGCTGGCCCGCGAGCGCCTGCACGAACTGCTGCACGAGACCCCGGGCGTCACCGTGGTGGGCGACGCGGAAGACGGCCCCGAGGCGGTCGACGCGATTCGCGATGAGAGCCCCGACCTCGTCTTCCTGGACGTGCAGATGCCGGGCATGAGCGGCATCGACGTGATCGAGGAGGTGGGGCAGGCGGAAATGCCCGTGACGGTCTTCGTGACGGCCTACGACCAGTACGCCATCAAGGCCTTCGACCTCGCCGCGGTCGATTATCTGCTGAAGCCGTTCGACGACGAGCGCTTCGAGGAGGCCCTGCGCCGCGCCCGGGAGCACATCGAGAGTCAGGAGGACGCCATCCCGGATCGGCTCCTGCGCCTTCTCCGCGAACGCGACCCGTCGCTGCTCGACGACGCCGAGTCCGACGAGGAGTCCTACCTGGAGCGCATCGCCGTGCAGGGGCGGGGCAAGGCGCGCATCGTCCCCGTCGACGACGTCACGCACATCACCGCCGACGGCTCCTACGCCGAACTCCACACCGACGACGATACGTACGTGATTCGGGAGCGAATGAAGACGTTGGCCGCGCGGCTCGACCCCGACGACTTCGTCCGCGTGCACCGGTCGGCCATCGTGCGGCTCGACGAGATCGAGCTGGTTCTGCGGGGGGGCGGCGGCGACTACGCCGTGCGGCTCAAGGAGGGGGCCCGCGTCAGCGTCAGCCGCAGCCGCGTGGACGAGCTGCAGGACCGGCTCGGGGTGGACGTGCTGCAGCGCGACGACAGTTAGGCGCGGGGGTGCTCCCCGCACCCGTTCTCAGGCACGGCTGCCGTGCTGCTCCAACACAGCGTCGGCCTGCCGCTGCACGTGGGGCCGCTCGCGGAGCGCATGGATGACATCCTGTGCGTGGTGGTAGGCCTCGTTGTGGTCCACGATGCGCTCGGGGTAGTCCCGGCCCACTACGACGCCACTGGCCTGCTGCTCGATCGGCGGCATGCGCCAGGGCTCGTGGACGTACGCGGTCGTTTCGAGCGACGACAGCTCGGGCACCCAGCGGCGGATAAACGTGCCGTCCGGGTCCTGCTCCTTGCCCTGCTTGATGGGATTGTAGATGCGGACGCGGTTGATGCCGGTGGTGCCGGACTGCATCTGCACCTGCGGGTAGTGGATGCCCGGCACGTAGTCGGCCATGAGGCCGCCGTAGGTGGGGGCAAAGCGGCGCCAGTCGAGCCAGCAGTCGTACGCGGCGAACGAGCAGAGCATGGCCCGCATCCGAAAGTTGAGCCAGCCGGTGGTGCGGAGGCAGCGCATGCACGCGTCGACCATGGGGAAGCCGGTGCGGCCGTGGAGCCACGCGTCGTAGAGCGCCGGGTCCCAGTCGTCGGCTCGCAGGTCGTCGAACGCCGGGATGTAGCTTTCCTTCTCGATGCGGGGCGCGTCCTCCAGCTTTTGCGTGAAGTGGCTGTGCCAGTGGAGGCGACTGTCGAAGCTGCTGAGCGACTTGCGCCGTGCGGCGGCCGCCTCTCCGCCAACCCCCCGGAGTTCCTCTTGCCGCTGCCGCAGCTCGTAGACCGTCCGCCGCAGGCTAATGGTTCCGAAGGCGAGGTGGACCGACATTCGGGAGCATTCGGTCTGGGCCGGGGCGGGCCTCGACATGGCGCGCCGGTAGGTTTGGCCGCGGTCGTAGAGAAACGAATCGAGGGTGCGGTGGGCCTCCGCTTCCCCAATCTGCTGGACGGCCGTCGTCGAGGGGGGGAGCCCGAGGTCCGCGTGGCTCGGCATGGGACCGGGATCGACGCCCTCCACCGGTCGGAGCGTGTCGGGCGGGTAGACGAGCGGCCGGTCCATGTAGGCCTCCCACCGCTCGGCCCAGTGGTCGCGGTCGTGCGGCCCGCGGATGACGCCTCGGTGCGGGACCTCCGTAAATGGCACCCCCTGCTCCTCCGCCCACGCGCGAACGCGCTGGTCCCGCTCGAACGTGCGCTGGTTGCCCGTCTCCTCGTGCGTCCAGAGCCGAATCGGACCCATGGTGTCGCGAATCGTGGCGAGCACGTCCGGCATCTCGCCGCAGCGCACCACGAGCGGCTGGCCGCGTTTGGCAAGGCGCGCTCGGAGCTCAATCAGGGCCTCACGGATGAGGGTCCAGTGGCGGGGCCGATAGTCGTCGCCCGCCGCGATGGACGGCTCGGCCACGTACAGCGGCAGGACCGGCCCGCGCTCGGCCGCGGTGGCGAGCGGCCGGTGATCGTCGACGCGGAGGTCGCGCTTGAACCAGACGACTTGGGTGCGGGAGGGCATGGCCACCAGGAAATTCTGTCGGACAATCGCCCACTACGTACCGCCGTGCCCGCCGTCCGATTCGCCGCAAACGTGCCGGTTCTGAAAGATCG
>JBDGQM010000075.1:4834-16578 GCA_042219065.1 Salinibacter sp.
GTACCGCCGTGCCCGCCGTCCGATTCGCCGCAAACGTGCCGGTTCTGAAAGATCGCGGAAACGCCCTGCGGGGCTGGGTTTTGCCGGGCATCGGACACGCCCGGACGCAGATGCTGGGGAATAGCGGAGCCGCCGAACTCCTGCGTGCTCCGCTCAGTTGGGGGGATCAGACAGAGGTTGAAATCTGCGTTCATCCATGCCCGTCCACGTATGCTCCGGTTCACGCTCTACGGACTCGCCGGGCTCATCGGCCTCGGTGCGTTCGTCTACTTCGTCGTCGCCGCGCCCATCGCGGATGCGCGGTACAACACCGTCCGGGCCGAGCCGCCGTACGACGTCGCCGAGCGGGCGCAGGCCGTGCACGACACCCTGATGGTGGCCGATCTCCACAACGATCTCTTGCTCTGGTCCCGCGACCCCCTCCAGCGATACGACCGGGGCCACACCGACATTCCCCGTCTCCGCGAGGGCGGCGTCGGACTCCAGGTCTTCGCGGCCGTGACGCAGGTCCCGCGGGGGCAGAGCTACCAGGGGACGGACGCGAGTGCCCTCGACCAGATTCCGTTTCTGGCGGCGGCGCAGCGCTGGCCCGTGCGCACCTGGACGAGCCGGCTGGAGCGGGCCCGCTACCAGGCCCAAAAGCTGCGCCGGGCCACGGCCCACGACGAGAAGCTTCTCCTGCTCCGCACCCAGGCAGATCTCGACACGCTGCTCGCACGGCGGGCCGAGGACCCTGCGGTGATGGGGACGCTGCTGGCCGTGGAGGGGCTGCACGCCCTGGACGGAACTACGGACAACGTCGATGTCCTCGTGGATGCCGGGTACCGCATGATGAGTCCCACCCACCTTCACGACAACGCCCTCGGGGGCTCGTCGACGGGACTCGATAAGGGAGGGCTCAGCGAGTACGGAGCCGCGGTGATCGACCGGCTCGACGCTCAGGACATCACCCTCGATCTGGCCCACGCCTCCGAGGCCCTCATCGACGACGTGCTGGCGCGGACCACGGGGCCGGTGGTGGCGAGCCACACGGGGGTCCGCGCCACCTGCGACAGCCCGCGCAATCTGAGCGACCGGCACATCAAGGCCATCGCCGAGCGGGGGGGCGTGATCGGGGTCGGACTCTGGGACACGGCCGTGTGCGGGACCCGCGTGGCGGCGGTGGTGGAGGCGATGCGGCACGTGGCCGACCTGGTGGGCGTAGAGCACGTGGCGCTGGGCAGCGACTACGACGGCACGGTTTCGGTGCCGTTCGATGCGACCGGCCTGCCGCTCCTCACGGAGGCGCTCCTGCGGGCGGGATTCGCGCCGCGGGAGGTCGAGCAAATCATGGGCGGAAATGTCGTCCGCGTCCTTCAGGAAACGCTCCCCACCGCTCAGTGAAGGCCGAAGGCGCAGCCGTCCGGCGACCTCGGCGTCCCGGGGGGCAGGCTACGAGGCGGGGACGCTGATGGAGCCGAGGAGCGCGCGGCCCGACGCCCCGGTCACCGACGGCAGGTTTGTGGGCACGCCGTTGACCGTCTCGTGGGCGAGGACCGCGAAACAGAGGGCTTCCTTCGCGTCGGCGTCGACGCCGTAGTCCGAGACGGTGCGGACGGGAATGGGGGAAAAGGCATCGCGCAGCATTCGCATGAGCGTGTCGTTGTGGACGCCCCCGCCGCTGGCGATGAGCACGTCGATGGACTGGTGGGGGCGAATATACTGGGCGTACGCTTGGTAGACGGAGGCTGCCGTGAGGAGGGTCGCCGTGGCAATCGTGTCTTTGGGGGAGAGGCCCCGAGACTGAGCAGCGCCGAGCAGGCGGTCCACGTAGTCCGGCCCAAAGTCCTCGCGGCCGGTGGACTTGGGCGGTTCGCGTCGAAAGTAGGGCCCTTCCAGGAGGTTGGCCAGCAGGCTGTGGTCGGGGGTGCCCGCGTCGGCGTTTCGGCCGTTGCGGTCGAACGGGGCGTCGAACAGCCGGTCGGCCAGTGCGTCGATCACCATGTTGGCGGGGCCGGTGTCGAAGGCGCGCACGTCGTCGGGGGGACCACCGGCGGGCAGCACCGTGAGATTGGCGATGCCGCCAAGGTTGAGCAGGCCGCGGTGCTCGTCGGCGGCGGTGAACGTGGCGTAGTCGAAGTACGGGACGAGCGGGGCGCCCTGCCCGCCGAGCGCGAGGTCGGCCGCCCGGAAGTTGCCGACCACGGGCACGCCCAAGCGGGTGGCGAGGGTGGCGGGGTTGCCAAGCTGGAGCGTGGCCCGGACCTCCTGGCCTGCGCAGTCGGCCGGGTCGGGACGGTGGCAGACGGTCTGCCCGTGCGCCCCCACGAGGTCGAGCCTGTCGCGAGTCCTGGTCGCCTCGTCCAAGACCCGGTCCACAGCCCCGGCGTAGGTCTCCGCGAGACGGGCGTCGAGGCGTGTCAGGTCGGGGACGGACGAGGAGGCCGCGGTGGTATTCTGTCGAAGGAGGTCCTGGAGCGCCGGGGGGTACGGCACGTGCACGAAAGCCTCTGTCTCCATCGTCAGGTCGGGACCGCTGCCGTCCAGGTGGACGAGCACGGCGTCCACCCCGTCCAGCGAGGTGCCGGACATGAGCCCCACGACCGTGCGGGGCGACTGCTCGCGGAGGCGAAGGAGGGCATCCATGTACTCAGAACGCAGGCGAGGGAGCGGGTGAAGGGAGCGGGGAGAGGGGGGAAGGGGGAGTGGAGGAAAGGAGGAAAGGGAGAACGGGGGCAATTTCAATCTATCTCCTTGTGGTCCGAGGTTCTCCGGATCCGGCGAGAAGAACGGTTGGTCGTGGAGCCCGCCTCCATGCCGTCGATTCCGCTGGATTCGGATCAGGCCGCCGAGTCGTCGCCCGCGTCGGCCTTCCGCTTCATTTCTTGTGCCTTCTGCCGAAACTCATCGGCCCGGTGGGGCTCCTGCTCGGCCAACTGGGCGTAGATGTACGCGGCCTTCTCGTAGTCGTCCTGGCCCTCGTGGATGCGGGCCAGGGTCTCCGAGACCACCTCTTCCGCGTCGTCGTCGGGGGTCGGATCTGCCGGGGGCGCCTTGCCCTCCGCATCCGGATCGGGATCGATTCGGGCCGACTCCAGCTTGTCGATCAGGTGGTTGAGGTCGTCGGACGACTCCTCCTCTTCGAACTGCTCGACCTGCTCTTCGGGCGTGGACGACGGCTCGTCGGTCAGGCCCGGACGAGCGCCGCCCTGGCGGGCCTCCTGCTCGGCCTGGCGGCGCAGCTGGGCCAACTCGTCGTCTGCCGCCGAGGACGGCTCGTCCGACTCCGTATCTTCGAGCGCACTCGGGCCTTCAGGCATCGGAGCCGGGTCCGTCTCGACCGGCTCTTCCTCAACGTCCTCCGCCAGCTCGTCGGATTCGCCGGCGTCCGCAGCGTCGGGGCGGGGCGCAGCGTCGGCCGGGCGAGTGGGGCGGACCTCGCTGGGCCGAGGGGGTTCGGTCGCGTCGTCGATCCCATCCATGCGCCGCAGCACACGCTTCTTCCCGGCGGACGCGATGGGGCTGTTCGGCAGCAGAAAGTGGACCTCCTCCCAGGCCCCCAGGGCCGCCTCCCACTGCTCCCGGCCCTCGTGGGCGTATGCCAGAAGCACATGGGCGCCCAGATGGGCGGGCAGGGCCGATACCTTCTGCTCGAGCACGTCGACGGCCTCGCCGAAGTTCTTTTGCTCGAGCAGGGCGAGGGGCTCTTGGAGGTCAGGCAGAGACATGAACGGGCGCCGCCGGGACGATGAAAGAGGCGAAGGACTCCGAGATCACTGAGGGTGCGACTCTGGCGACCGGACAGTTTTCACGGGAGATCGACCGATGTCCCGAAAAATCCCGGATTTCAGGCACGTCATCCCGAACGCCTTCGTGGATCTCTTCGAATTCGGCGATGCGGTGGCCAGAAAGATTACCGACGGCCGTCGGTATGCGGGATGACTTGCTAAGGGATTTTTCGGGACGCAATTCAAAGCTGTCCGGTAAGCAGAGTGCGACTGCAAAATCAACGTACGAGCCGACGATGCGTTTGTTACCGACCGGTCGGGAGCGACCTCACGAGACCGGGGACGAGGCGGGGGACGAAACGGTCCGATCCTGGCGCACCGTGAGCACCTGTCGGAGGCTGGAGGCCGCCACCAGCACGAACCCGACGGCAAAGAGGGCCTGAAACGGAATGGCCGCCCATTCGCCGAGCGCGATGGTGACGCCGAGGCCCGCGGTTGAGTAGAGGGCCAGTCCCACCTCGCCCCACACCACCCGCGGCAATTCGCCGATGGCGTAGCGGCTTTCCCACCAGCCGTCGTCTGGGGACGCGCCGTACTTGGGCGTGCGGATGAACGCGGTGTCCGTCCCGCGGAGCGCCTGCCAGACGGCGTCCGAGTTGCTGAGGGACAGTCCCATGGTGCCGGCCATGAAGGTGGGGAAGAGGCGCAGGCGTTGTCGCCAGTCGGGGTGCAGGGCACGCTGGGCGAACAGTTGAGACAGGAAAAACCCGACGAAGCCGAACAGGCCGAAGCCCATCAGGGCAAAGTATATCTCTCCGGGCCCGTGGCCGAGGCCCTTCAGGAGCAGCAGGGGGGCGTGCGTGAGGGCCGCGAGCAGAATGAACGGAAACGCGAAGTGAGCCGTGAGGTGGAAGGTGCCCTCGAGCTTCACGCGCAGGGGTTGATCGGCCCGCCAGAGGCGTCCGGCCAGTTTCAAGGCCGTCTCCGCCCCGCCCTTCGCCCAGCGGAATTGCTGCGAGCGGAGAGCGTTCATGTCCGGCGGAAGCTCGGCGGGCGCTTCCACCGTCGAGACGTACTCGAAGTCCCAGCCTTCGAGCTGTGCCCGGTAGCTGAGGTCGAGGTCTTCGGTGAGCGTGTCGTGCTCCCAGCCGCCGGCGTCCTCGATGCACGCGCGGCGCCAGACGCCCGCGGTGCCGTTGAAGTTCATGAAGCAGCCCGCCAGTTCGCGCACCCGCTGTTCGATGGCGAAGTGGGCGTCGAGGCCGAACGCCTGCACCTTGGTCAGCAGCGAGTCGTCCCGGTTGAGGTGCCCCCACCGGGCCTGCACCAGCCCGAGATTCTCGTTCCCCAAGAATGGCGGCACCATGCGGCGGAGGAAGTCCGCCTGGGGCACGAAGTCGGCGTCGAAGATGGCGACGAGCTCGCCCCGGGCGATGCGCAGGCCGTTGGCGAGGGCGCCCGCCTTGTATCCGGTGCGGTCGTCCCGGTGCACGTGCGTGATGTTGACCCCGCGGTCCTGCCAGTGGGCCACGCGCTCGGCGACGCGCTCGGTCGTCTCGTCGGTCGAGTCGTCCAGGACCTGGATGTCGAGGCGGTCCCGGGGGTAGTCGAGGTGCACGCAGGCGTCGATGAGGCGGCGCGCCACTTCGGCCTCGTTGTAGAGGGGCAGCTGCACCGTCACCACGGGCCAGGTGTCGTCGGGCACCGGATGGTCGTCGGGGTCGGGGACGGGGCCGTCGCGGAGGGTGTTGTTGTGCGCGTGGACGAGGGCCAGCCACAGCAGGTTGCCGCCGTACGCCGTAAGGGCGACGATGGCGATGGCGTACAGAACCGGGATGGCAATTTCAAGCGCCGCAAGCATCAGCGTTGAACGTTAGACGGTTGAACGTTGAAGGTGGGAAGGTTGAAGGTTGGGAGACTGGAAGATGGGAAAGTGGGAGAGTGGCGGGTCCTGGGCGAGGGTGTCCCCCATTCCCCCACTCGCCCATTCTCCCACGCACTCACGCCCACACGCCATCACACCCACACGCAATTACCGGTTTCGGCCGTACGTTTCGTGGCTGGAGACCCAGTCGGACGAGGAGATGGCGGCGCCGAGGGACAGCTCGCCGGCGAGCGTGGCCGCCGCCACGATCTCGGCAAACTTGTGGACCTTTCCTTGTCCGTAGCACCCCATGATCTCCAGGCACTCGCGCTGCGTGGGCAGGCCTGTGCCACCGCCGTACGTGGCCACAATGAGCGACGGGATGGTCAGCGAGATCTGGAGGTCGCCGTCCTCGGTCACATCGGTGTACAGCACGCCGGCCGACGACTCGGAGACGTTGGCCACGTCCTGCCCCGTGGCGATGAAGAGGGCCGTGATGGCGTTGGGCGAGTGGCCTCCGTTGTTGTTGGCGCCGGAGAGGAAGGCCCCCACGGTCGAGGCCTTCCAGTGATCGTGAAGACTCTCCGGCTCCACGCGCATCTGCTGCACCAGGGTCTCGCGGTCAATGGTGGCCTCGGCGGTGACGCGCTTGCCCCGGGTCTGCATCACGTTCACCTGCGACGCCTTTTTGTCCGTCGCGAAGTTCGACTCCAGGTAGAAGTTCTGAACCGGGTCCGGGTACTGGTCCATGATCCAGCCACAGGCGGCAAAGGTGGCGCGGCCCACCATGTTCTGCCCCGCCGCGTCCCCGGTGCGGTAGTTGAAGCGCAGGTAGGCGAAGTGGTTGGAGAGGTAGTGGTTGACGTGGAGCAACTCCGCCACGCTGGAGGTCGATTCCGCTTCCGCTCGAATCTCGTCCATGTGATCGTCCACCCAGCGGCTGAAGTCACGCGCCTGGCGGGCCGTCTCGAAAATGAAGACCGGCGCCCGCTGCATGCAATCGCCGGAGACGGTCGCCTCGATGCCGCCGCTCAGGTTGCACACCTTCATGCCGCGATTGTAGGAGGCCACGAGCGTGCCTTCCGACGTGGCAAGGGGAATCAGCACGTCGTCCTGCGCGTGTTCGCCGTGCACCGTGAGGGGGCCGGCGAAGCCGATCGGGATCTGGGCGACGCCGGTAAAGTTTTCGATGTTGCCGTCGGCCACCTCCGGGTCGAAGGAGTAGTGCGGGACGTGGTCGAGCGAGGTGTCGCTGTACTCCTCGACGAACTGCTGACGCTCGTCAATGATCGCCTGGCTGAAGTTGTCGTCCTCGTCCCGCGGAATGCGGTCGAGGGTCTCGTCCTGTTCCGAGATGGAGTCCTCAACGGAAAAGCCGAGCGTGCCGAAGGGCTTCGCCCGGAAGGTCAGTTCGATGTCGTGCTTGCCCACCTCCAGCGGCGCGTGGCGGGTGCGGACGTGGAGCGCGCGGCGCAGGGGGAAGTCGATCGCGTTGTCCTCCGTGACCTCGTCGGCCGTGTGGGACTCGCCATCGCCCATGAAGAGGTGCACGTCGTCCCGCGCCACTGACTCGCCGTTGATCTTGACGTCGAGAAGCTCCGTGAGCGTTGCGTCCTTCAGGCGGTTTTTGAGGGCAAACTCGACGCCGCGATCGGTATTTTCGAGACTGCCGTACGTGTAGAGCCGCTTCAGGAGGGCTTCGGGAAAGAACATGAGGAAGACGGGGATCGGGCGGGACGGAAAGACGTGAACACCGCCTCAACGCGAAGCCTCCGCGTGGGTTCAAGGAATGGTGCGTTGAGGGTTAAGGGCGTGGGGGGTGAGGGCGTGGGGGTTGAGGGTTGAGAGTTGAGTGTTGAGGGTGTGGGGGTTTTGGGTGTGGGAGGGGGAAGGGGGAAGAGGGAAGGGGGAAGAGGGAAGGGGGAAGAGGGAAGGGGGAACGGCGTTTCTTTCCGGGGTTAATTCGAGGACGATTTCGGGTCCGGAGTGAAGCGGACGCGGAGCCACTCGTCCTGCAGGGTGGCCTCGGTCATTGTGTAGTAGTTCAGGAAGTTAGGCAGGATGTAGTTCGACCGCTGGTTGGCCACCTGCACGACGAGTTGGTCGCCGAGCTGGTGCACGTCGAGGTCTTCCGGCGCGGCAAACGACAGGCGCAGTTCCAGCACGTAGGCGTCTCCATCCTCCCGCACCTCGAAGGTGGACGCGTCGTAGAACACGTCCACGGGGCTGCGGTCCGCGTACATCGTCTCCCCGATGCGGGCCAGCCGCTCGGCCCCGAATACCTCCTCGCCGAGATGCGGGACCTGGAGGATGGGGAGGGGCTGGAAGCTCTGCTCGATCTCCGCCAGGTACGCGCGCTGGGACTGCACGTACCCCTCGAAGAACGAGTTGTCCGGCACCTGATCTTCCGGGAGCACGCGGTTGACGATCACGCTGTCCACGCCGTAGCCGTAGAGCTGCAGGTACGTGTAGGCCCGCCGCGCCTCCTCGATCACCATTTTCTCCGGATTCATGACGAGCCGGATGGAGGTGGTGGAGGGGGTGGCGAGGACCGTCTGCACGCGCTCCAGCTTCTCGAAGATCGCCTCCAGCTCCTCGTACCCCTTGTCCAGGGGGATGCCGGTGGTCTTGCGCACCCCGAACCCGAGCGACTTCACCGCCATCTTCTGAAACGGAAAGGCATTGGCGAGCCACCACTGCGTCACCTGCGGCAGGCTCAGGAGGGTGAGCGTCTCGCCGGTGGGGGCACTGTCCACGACGATGAGGTCGTAGTCCGCTTCGCGGAGGGCCTCCTCGAGCCACAGCAGCACCGACCCCTCGTTCATGCCCGGCAGGGCGGCCAGCTCCTCGGCGGCAATCTGGTCGACCCCCTGCCACCGGAAGACGGTGAGCATCAGATCGCGCATGTTGCCCCAGTGCTTCTTCATGGAGTAGTAGAGGTCCACCTCCTGCGCGAAGAGGCCGTCGCTCACTTCCTGCGCCTCGGGGCCGAGCTCGTGGTCGAGCGCGTCGGCGAGGTTGTGGGCGGGGTCGGAGGAGAGAACGAGCGTCTTGTGGCCCTCGCGGGCGGCGCGCTGGGCGGTGGCGGCCGCGCAGGTGGTCTTGCCGGTGCCCCCCTTGCCGGTAAAAAGGAGGATGCGGGGCGTGTCCTCAAAGGGAGACTCGTCGTCGCTGGAGGGAAAAAGCATTGCGGGGGCGAAGGAGTTTGACCGTCTACAGTGAATGCGTCTGCCGGAGCGGAGACGTGCGTCGTACGCGATCCGGGGAGGGCCGGAGGCGTGGGGGCATTTGCGCTCGCCGGTACGACCCGAAAAGAAGGGAGCAGGCTCCGCAAAATACCTCGCGGTGACAGGGAGCGTTCTGGTCAGCGCCTTCCTACCGAGCCGTGCAGAACTCCCTGAGGATGAAGCCCCTGGGTATGGGCGTTTGGGAGTATGTGGGGATGAGAGAAAAAGTCCCCATACGCCCACACTTCCATACGCAACCCCGTTCCGCCAGGGCATTCTCGATCGAGGTCGGCGCACCCCGTGTACGAAGTTCCTCGCGCACCGGTATACTCCGGCCACTGTTCGTCAACGGGCCGTCGAATCGTTCGGTTGCGGTCGAGGTGATTGCCTGCTCCGGCGACCGATCATCGGCAAACCAGCCCGTCACGCTCTCTTCGTTTGCGATTTATGAGTGCGTTTCCTCTTTTCCCACTACTAAATCCCGGAGATACGCCCCAGCTTCCAATGTTCGCATGATTGCCCCCCGCCGTATTCTGGTTGTTCTCGTGGGAGTCTTGACGGCGTTCGGTACAGGCCCGGCGTTCGGGCAGGCGATCGACGTGGGCGGGCGGGCCTACGTCGATTACTTTGCCGTCGTCTCCACCCCCGATACGGCACAGGGAGACCTCTCTCATCCCCTCTCCGTGGCCGACACGGCGCGGGACGGGCTCCACGGATTTACGTACCGGCGCCTCTACCTGACGACGGACTTCCGGCTGTCGCGCACGTTCGAGGGACGAGTACGGCTTGAGGCGAACGAAGGCTCGGCAGGACCGGACGGCCCCGTGCCGTTCGTGAAGGACCTCTACGTGACCTGGAGGTACAGCGGCGACCATAGCGCAACGATTGGGGTGACGAAGCCGCCGGTCTTCGACATTTCGACCGACGTGTGGGGCTATCGGAGCCTGGAGCAGACGATCCTGGACCGGCGGGGGATTGCCAACTCGCGAGACTTCGGCCTGCGGCTCGACGGGCCGTTGCTGGCGGCCGGCAATGTACGGTACGCGGTCATGTATGCGAACAACAATGCGACGAGTCCGGAGACCGATCCGTACAAGCGCGGCTACGGGCGCCTGTCGGCAACCCCGACCGACCGCCTCACGCTCGTGGCCGGGGCCGACTATACGGCGCATCAGGATCAGCGGGAATACAGCGTTCGGGGGTCTGCGTTTGTCGGCTACGAGGCCCGCCGGTTTCGGATCGGCGTGGAGGGGTATGGGCAGACCACGGCGCTCACCGACACCACCACGACGGATGAGTTCGGGGCCAGTCTCTTCGGTGTTCTTCAAATCGACCGAAACTGGGAGGTCGTAGGGCGGCTGGACTGGAGCACCGAATTGCGCCCTCAGTCGGGCCCCGCCAGCGGCCTCGGGTTCGATCCGGTCGAGTCGCTTCTGCTGGCGGGGGTTGCGTATCGCCCCAATCCGAACGTGACCCTGATGCCCAACGTCTGGATCCGCAACTCGAACCGATTCCGCGAGTCCGACACGCTGGCACGGATCACGCTCGAACTTTCCTTCTGACCGGGACAGCTCAGGTCTCCTGCTGATGCCTGAACGCCTCCGGCAGTTTCTCCACGAGCTTGTGGGAGCCGATGAGCAGCAGCGCGTCGTCCGGGGGAGCCGTGCGCTGGAAGGCGGTGAGGGCGTCATCGAGCGGCTGCGGGTCGCGGACCGTCACGCCCTGTGCTCGTAGCCGCTCGCCGATCTCGTCGGGCGGGAGGGCGCGGTCGGTACGGATGGGGATGGGGGTGACCACGGCGTCGCGCTCGGCCAGGAGGCGGGCCGTCTCGTCGAGCTTCTTGCCGTGCACCGCGTTGAGGCACACGTGCAGCGTGCCGCCGCGCTGGGTCACTACGGGTGCCACGGTGTCGAGGCTGGCGGCGATGGCGGGCGGGTTGTGCCCCACGTCGACCACGATGAGCGGTTCCTCCCGCAGCACGTCGAGCCGCCCGTGGAAGCCGGTGTGGCCCCGTACGTCGCCGAGTCCGTCTCGCACTGCGGCGTTCGACGTGTCGTCGTCCGCGTCCGCAAGGACCGTCAGTTCGGCGGCCCGCACGGCCAGGGCGGCGTTCCGCTGCTGGTGGCGGCCCGGGAGCGACAGCGAGACGCGGTCGTAGTGGCGGACGGGCGTGTCGAGCGTCAGGACGCTGCCGGTGAGGTCGCTCTGGTGCGTCGTCCAGGTCGCCTCGTCGTCCAGGCGGTGGAGCGGGGCGTTCTTCTGGGCAGCCACCTCGGCGATGGCGGCCTGCGCCTCGGCCTGCGTCACGGCGCTGAGGGCGGGCGTCTCGGGCTTGATGATGCCCGCCTTCTCCCGCGCGATGGCGCCGAGGGTGTCGCCCAGCATGTCGGTGTGGTCGAGGTCGACGTGCGTGATGACGGAGACGGCCGGGTCCAGCACGTTCGTCGAGTCGAGCCGCCCCCCGAGCCCCACCTCGATCACGGCGAGGTCGACCTCCTGCTCCGCGAAGTAGCGGAAGGTGAGCGCGACGGTGAGCTCAAAAAAGCTGGGCTGCAGCCGCTCGACGAGGGCCCGATGCTCTTGGAGCGTATCCGCGAGCCAGTCGGTAGGGGCGGGCGTGCCGTTCACCCGCATCCGCTGGGTGACGTGCGTAAGGTGGGGGGAGGTGTGGAGGCCGGTCTTGAGGCCCGCCGCGGTGGCAATGGCCGCGGTCATCGCGGCGGTTGAGCCTTTTCCGTTCGTCCCCGCCACGTGCACGGCCCGGAGCGCCTCGTGCGGGTTGCCCAGCGCATCCACCAGTGTCTCCATGCGGTCCAGGCCCGGGGCGTACGCGTCGTCGGCGACGTTGGCGTACTGGGGACGATCCAAGAGCAGGTCGAGGGCCTCGTTCAACATTCGCGTTTCGGGTTGAGGGTTGAGCGTCAGGTGTTGAGGGTTGAGCGTCAG
>JBDGQM010000075.1:16678-25651 GCA_042219065.1 Salinibacter sp.
ACATTCGCGTTTCGGGTTGAGGGTTGAGCGTCAGGTGTTGAGGGTTGAGCGTCAGGCGTTGCGCGTCATTGGTGTAGAGCCGTCTCGCCGGGACGGCTTTCTACGCGTCACGGACATTATTGACCGTCGTTGGAGGCCTCCGGCACACCGAGCTTGATGCGGCGTTTCGAGGGGGCGACGTGGCGGAACTGGAGGTGGATTGTGTCAGGGGGAAGCAACTCCTCGACGCGGTCGGCCCACTCGATGCAGGTGAGGCCGTCGCCGTGCAGGTATGCCTCGAAGCCCAGCTCCACGAACTCGTCGGGGGTCTGCACGCGATAGGCGTCGAAGTGGTAGAGGGGGCGGTCGCCGTCGTCGTAGGTGGACTGAATCGTGAAGGTGGGGCTGCGCACCTCCGCAGGGGGCACGCCAAGGCCCTCCGCGAGCCCTTTCACGAAGTGGGTTTTTCCCGTCCCCAGGTCCCCATAAAGGGCGAGAACAGCCCCGGGATCGAGAAGCTCTGCGATGCGGGCCCCGAGCGCGAGTGTCGCCTCTCCCGAGGTCGTGGTACGGGGAAGGAGGTCCTGGATCTTGTCGGTCTCCGTTGGGGGCATGCTGAGGCGTGAATCGTGAAACGTGAGGAGTGATGCGTGAGGAGTGATGAGGATAGAGTTTTCACGCATCACGAATCACGCATCATTCTCCCTCGGTGCAGGCCGGCAAGAGGTGAAGCACAGCTCGCGATCGGAGCAATTATGACTTTGGGCTAAGCGTCGCCACCGGCAGGATCATCTCCTCCATCGACGCCCCGCCGTGCTGCAGGGTGTCGCGGTAGAGGTTTTCGTAGTGGTGGAAATTGGTGGGGTAGACGAAGTAGTAGTCCTCTTTGGCGAGGAGGTAGTTCGTGTTCATGCCGTAGCTAGGGAGCCCGAAGGCTTCCGGCTCGCGCACATGGATGGCGTCGTCCTCGTCGCACTTCAGGTTGCTCCCGTACTTGTAGCGCAGGGCGGTGGACGTCTCACGGTCGCCGATGACCTTCGTGGACTGGAGGCTCCGAATAGCCCCGTGATCGCTGGTCAGGACGATCGTGGCGTTCGTGTCGGCGAGGGTGCGGAGCATGTCGTAGAGCCACGAGTGCTCGAACCAGGTGCGCGTGAGGGCCCGGTACGCCTCCTCGTCGGGCGCCAGTTCCTGCAGCACGTCCGATTCGGAACGGCTGTGGGCGAGGATGTCGATGAAGTTGACGACGATGGCGCTGAGGTCGTGCTGCGTGAGGTTGGCCGCGTTCTCGGCGAGCTCCTGCCCGTCCTCGGTGGTGATGAGCTTGTCGTAGCGGACGCTCAGGTCGCCGTGGTGGTGCTGGTCGAGCTGGTGGTGGAGGAGGGCTTCCTCGTACTGGTTGCGGCTGTGTTCACTTTCCTCGGTGGACTGCCACGCCTTGGGGAAACGATCCACGAGGTCGACCGGGAGCAGGCCGCTGAAGATGGCGTTTCGCGAATACGGAGTGGCCGTGGGCAGGATGCTCATGTAGAACTCTGTGTCGACCGCGTAGTGCGGGCGCAGCAGCTCGGCGAGCTCCAGCCACTGATCGTACCGCAGGCAGTCGATCACGAAGAAGACGACGGGGTCGTCGTCCGTCTGCGGCAGTACGAATTCGGGCACCACTTCGTGGGACAGGACGGGCCGGTCCGCCCCGGTTGAGCCGTTGACGTCGGCAATCCACTCGGGGTAGTGCTCCTCGATGTAGGTTCCAAAGGCGCGGTCGGCCTCCTCGTACTGATCCTGAAAGATCTGGCGGGCATTCTCGTCCTCCGTCAGCTCCAGGTCGTATTCCACGAGCGTCTGGTAGAGATCCACCCACTCGTCGGGCGAGAGGGGCCCGCGGAGGTCCTGCGAGATCTTGTTGAACGATTGCAGGTACTGCTGCGAGAGGGCCTCCTGCCGGAGCTGCGATTGCTCCAGCAGGCGTTTGCAGGTGAGGAGGATCTGGCTGGGGTTGACCGGCTTGGTCAGGTAGTCGCTGATCCGGTTGCCCAGGGCCGCCTCCATCAGGTCCTCCTCCTCGCTTTTCGTCACCAGCACCACCGGCACCTCGGGCCGTTCGTCCTTGATGGCATCGAGCGTCTCCAGGCCCTCCATGCCGGGCATCTGCTCGTCGAGCAGGACGACATCGAACGGCTGTTGCTGCACCAGGTCGACCGCGTCGGCCCCGTTCGCCACGGTCGACACCTCGTAGTCCTTCTCCTCCAGAAACATGACATGGGAGCGGAGCAGGTCGATTTCGTCGTCGACCCAGAGGATTTGGGGGCTACTCATCAGCGACGGGGGAGTTGGCGGCCTGGAATGGGAACGCAAGCGGGAGACACGGGACATCGCTCTCTTGGACCCGTGCCGAGGAGAGCATTTTAACTACCAGTGATGAACTGTACCCGCCGTCCCCCGAAACGTTCGTAGGGTGCGGGGAACGTTTCGCGTGGCGCATTCGAACGTTCGGCCACATTCTGGATAACCCAAGTTGCGAGGTACAGGGGGATTGCCTCAATGACGGCAGACCGCGGACGGCGGACCACCGAGAACCGCTCTATTCCGCGGTCTGCGGTCCGGGGCCGACGGTCATCCCGCGTGGCTGTCCGCCGTCTCCTCGAATTCGACGACGGCGAACGGCCGCTCTCCCGACGGTTGGTCGGTTGATTTTCGCTCGTGAGAGGGGCACCTTCTGAGGACGGATTGTGCTATGGTGTAAGGCATGTGCACGGCCTCGGAGGACTGCTTCTTCCGAAGAAAAGCACTACACCCGTCGCTCCAAATGCCGATGGGAATCGTGCACAGGCTTTGATTTGGAGCCTATCTGACGATGGCCGAAGCCTCCCCGTCCAGTCGGATGGGTCCCAAATCAAAGCCTGCACACGACCGCTGTCGGTGTTTGGGACGACAACGTAGTTCATTTCCGACGTTCGGAGACGGGTACACATATCGTTGACGTATGGCAAAACTCGTTCTGAGAGCGCTCGGCGCGGGAGACGGTCATCCCGGGCGCTGGCAGAACCGTTGCCATCGGCTCGCAGACCGGCCACGCCTCCCCGCGTTCAACGCCCCAACATTCCAGCCCCATACCGAACCATGTCCACCCAATCCATCGGCCTGTCGGACGAGCTCCACGACTACCTGCTTTCCGTGTCGCTCCGCGAGCCGGAGGTGATGCGACGCCTCCGGGCGGAGACCGCCGAGCACCCCAAGTCGGAGATGCAGATCGCTCCGGAGCAGGCCCAGTTTCTGCAGTTTCTCGTCCGCCTGATCGGGGCGCGGCGGACCCTCGAGATTGGCGTCTTCACCGGGTACAGTGCGCTCGCGGTGGCGCAGGAACTGCCGCCCACCGGCACGCTCGTGGCCTGCGACGTGAGCGAGGACTACACCGAGGTGGCCCGGCGCTACTGGACCGACGCGGGCGTGGCGGACCGCATCGACCTTCGCATCGCGCCCGCGGCGGAGACGCTCGCGGCCCTGCTCGACGACGGCCAGGACGGCACGTTCGACTTTTCGTTCATCGACGCGGACAAGGAGCACTACGATACCTACTACGAGCAGTCGCTGGAGCTGCTACGGCCGGGGGGCGTGATCGCGCTCGACAACATGTTTCGGGACGGGCGGGTCACGGATCCCGACGCAGCGGACGAGAGCGTGCAGGCCATCCAGCGCCTCAACGAGAAGCTTCACGACGACGAGCGGGTCGATCTCAGCATGCTCCCGCTGGCCGACGGCGTCACCCTGGCGATGAAGCGGTAGTGGCGTGTGGGCGCGGGAGAATGGGGGAAAGGGTGAGGGGGCACGAATTGTTTTTCCCCGACACGCACAGACGCCGGGCGGCACGACTTGGGGTCACGATACGTCCTCCGGAAGGGCCTCCAGCAAGCGATCGGTGAGGCCAACAAGATTGAAGGCGTGCATGTAGTGAAGGAGGGCCGTCTGGAGGCGCCACTGCACGAACGCCTCGGCGTCCCGGTACGGGGCGACATGTTCGTAGAGGCGGGCGCGGGCAGCCTGCACGTCGGAGTGCGTCCACACGTAGCGGCTGCCGGTGTTGACGAGCCAGCGCTGCCGCTCGTCTCGCAGGTCGTCGAACGAGCGGCCCTGCTCCCCTGGATGGAGCCACTTCCGCCATCGTTCACTCTCCACCACGGCCGCCCGCAGCGTCTCGATCATGCCGGATTCGTTTCCGAGTCGGGACTCCAGGGCCGCGAGGTCCCGCACCGCTCGGGCCTCCACGGCCGAGAGGCCCGGCCCCACATTGGCCCCGCCCACGCCGCTCAGGGGATAGGCCGACGGCGCGTCCACGTCGTCGGTATAGTGGCCCTTCAGGAGCGCGTCCATCTCCTCAGACGCGACGGCGGTAAGCCGCCGGGCCCGCTCCGCGTCGAAGCGCCCAGAATCGAGGGCAGTGCCGAGATCGCCGACGACGAACGAGGGACACGGGAGGTCGTGGGTGTCGAGGGTCGACCCGAGGCGGCGGAGAAACGAGCGCATGCGATCCGGGTCTTGCAGGCCGCCGCGCGCCTCGTCGGTGCCCACCTCGTAGGCGACGGGCGGTTGCTCCTGGGCCCGCCGCACGCTCTCGGCGTGCTGCAGGAGCGTGACCGTCCGCTCCACGAGGGCGTCGAGGGGGAGAGGATCGCCGGGCGCGTCGGGCGGGCCGGCGGCGGGATCGAGATGGAGGAGGTCGTACCCCGCTGTCACGCACGCCGCCACCGAGCGTTTTGCCTCGGTCATTGCAGTGTCGGCGTCGAGGCCGTTCATGGCGTGGGCGTCCTTGGCCCAGGGACCGCCATGGTCCAGGCCCAAAAACACGGGCACGTCTACGGATTGCCGTTCCCCCTCTGCCTCGACGAACGAGGCAAGGTCGTGGGGCGTCCAGCCGGTGTAGCCGCCGTCACGGTCCACCTGGTTGAGGGTGGCGGCGTAGAAGAGCGGCGTGCGCGCCTCCTGGGCCGCACTCAGAGCCGCACGAGCCACGGCTTCGGAGTTGGGGCATACGGCGAGCAGCGTGTGCCGGGCGCCTGCGTGGTCGGGGGCGGTCAGGGGGCCAAGCAGAAGCTGACGGAGCCGTGCCACCGTCGACGTGTGGTTGTCGCGGGCCGCGGTGCGGAGCCGATTGCCCAGGGGAGAAGAGCAGAGCATTAATGCGCGAGCGGAAATTCGCAGGTCTCTCGGTGGGCGTACTTAAGCGCGGACGAGCGGTCTCGTTGCGCCAATATTACACGGTTCAGGCCGACAAAGTCTTGGATCTTGGGTGGAAGCGGTTCCAAAAACCTTGACAGTAACCGTTCCCAGGATTAACATGGGATTCCCTACCACAGCAGGCCTCTCTCCCCGCCAAGGTGTGCTGAAGGCAGCATCGTTTATTCCTCTCGAAGTCAACTTCCCCCACCCATGACGCTACGCTACCTCTCAAGTCTCTTTTTGGCCGGTTTCGTGTGGACCCTCTTCGCCGTGGGGCCGACGTTCGCCCAACAACCCGCAACGCTGACCGGGAGCGTTGAGAACACGGACGGGGCGCCCCTTCCGGGAGCCAACATCGTCCTCCTCGATTCCGATTATGGCACGGCAGCGGGCGCCGATGGGTCCTACAGCATCACGGGCATTGAGCCGGGGACGTACTCCGTCCGCGTGACGTTCGTCGGCTACGAGCCGGTCGAAGAAGAAATCACCTTCGAGCCCGGTGAAGAGATCACCCGGACCTTTGCTCTTGAACGATCGCCGCTGCAGGGCGAGGGTGTGACCGTGACGGTCGGCTCGCGAGCACAGGACGTGGCCGCCGAGGACATGGCTGTGCCTGTTGATGTGTACGGAACGGAGGAGCTTCAGAGCGCGGGGGCGTTCTCGACGGGACAGATCCTTCAGCAAAGTGCCCCGTCGGTGAACTTCCCGCAGAACACCCTGGCCGACGGCATGGACGCGCTCCGCACCTTTACCTTGCGCGGCCTGAGTCCGGACCAGACCCTTGTGCTGGTGAACGGGAAGCGTCGTCACAAGTCGGCCCTGGTCAACCGGCTTGGGGCAGGGGTATCGGGCGGTTCCAGCCCCATTGACCTCAACGCCATCCCGGCCAACGCCATCAAGCGGATTGAGGTGCTGCGCGATGGGGCCTCCTCGCAGTACGGCTCCGACGCGATTGCGGGCGTGGTCAACCTGCGTCTCAAGAACGAACCCCTCGCCCCGACCGTCGAAACGCGCATTGGCGGTTACGTGACGGATCCTTACTCGAACGACGGCACGACCTACAGCGTTCGTCCGTCCTTCGGCGTAGAGCTGGGAGACAACGGCGGATTCCTTAACTTCTTCGGTGAGTACCGGCTGCGGACCCCAACCAATCGGGCCGGCCCGGCGAGCTTCAACCTGGGGCCTGCCAGCCAGAGTGGAGACGAGATTGCAGATCCGGACGGTGATGGGTTGTTCGACATTGTTGATAAGAACAACTCAGTGGAACAGCCCGCCTTCCACTGGGGCGATGGACGCTCGGAGAACCTTCTGCTCTGGGCGAATGGGGCGTACCCCATCTCCAACTTCGACGCCGAACAGCCGACTGAGATTTACGCCTTCGGGGGGTACAGTTACCGGAAAGGAAAGGGACAGGGCTTCTACCGCGAGGGCACCGACGGCGGCAACTGGCCCCAGATTCACCCGGAGGGCTTCCTCCCGAACTTCGAGAACCCGATCAACGACGGGTCGATCGTTGCAGGACTCCGGGGGATGTACAACGACTGGAACTATGACCTGAGTGCCCAGACCGGGTTCAACTATTTTCAGTACAACATCACAAACTCGATCAACGCCAGCTACGGGCCAACCCAGCAGGGCAACCAGACCAAGTTCTATGCCGGAGCCGTCCAGCTCCAGCAATCGGTCGTGCAGCTGGACGTGGACCGCGGCTATGAGGTTGGCCTTTCCTCGCCGCTGAACGTGGCAGCTGGCCTTCTATTCCGAGCAGACAACTATCAGCTGAAGGCTGGGGAGAAGGCTTCCTACGCCGGATTTACAGACGCCGCGCCCTGGCAGATCAGCCGGAATGGAGGCACGCCGGAGCCGGGCGCTCAGGTCTTTCCGGGCTTCCGTCCCTCGCAGGAGGTCGACGAGACACGCACCAATGTGGGTGCATACGTGGACCTTCAGGCCGACGTGGCGGATCCGCTGCAGGTAAATGTCGCGGGCCGGTTTGAGAACTACAGCGACTTCGGGTCGACCATCAATGGAAAGATCGCGGTGCGCTTCGAGCCCATCTCCCAGCTTGCCTTCCGTGGGACCGCGCAGACGGGATATCGGGCCCCCAATCAGGCCCAGAAGTTCTTCTCGAAGGTCTCCACCACGTTCATCGACAACCAGCCGGTGCAGACCGGCATCTTCCGCATCAACAGTGATGTCGGAAATGCCTTAGGCATTCCGGACCTCAAGGAAGAGCGATCAATCAACTTCAGTGGCGGAGTCATCCTCGAGCCGTTTGAGCGGTTCCAGGTTACGGTCGACTACTTCAACATTCAGGTCAACGACCGGATCACGCTCTCGGGCGATCTCGGAGAGCCGGGCTCACCGGGGGAGGCGGCAATCCAGCGAGTCCTTGAGAGAAACAACACGGGGGCTCAGACCGCCAGCTTCTTCTCGAACGCCATCGATACGAACACGGAGGGCATTGACGTAACCACCAAGTACGCGGCGCTCCTCGCGGATGGTGTTCAGTTGCAGCTCCGGGGGGCGTTCAACTGGACAGACACCGAGATTACGGGCGGTCCGCGCAACCCCACAAAACTGCAACAGGACTTCAGCACGGTGATCTTGCCGCCGGACGGCCAACGGGCACTCACGGAAGGGTCACTCCCCAACACGACGACGAAGCTGACGGCCTCCCTCACGGCCGGCCCGGTGGACCTGACGCTCCGGAGTGCCCGCTACGGTGAGTTGCTGAATGCGGACGACGATGCGCCTGACGAATATACGCTCGACCCGGAATACGTCTTCGGCGGCGAGCTCGGGTACAACATGTTCGACAATCAGGTGACCTTCGCCATTGGGGCCCGCAATCTCTTTGACAACTACCCGGACCTCGATCCGAACAAGGATACCTTTGACATCATCCTCCCCTACAACCGGGCCCACCCGATGGGCTTCAACGGCCGCTTCGTCTACAGCCGGCTCACAGTCTCCCTCTAGCTACTGCGGCGGAGGCAGGGGGACTGTCCCCTGCCTCGTCGCCGTCTCGGACAGCCATTCCCCGCCTGACTTCGAATTGAGAATCTCGTTTCTACAATGATCGATTTCGCTACATCCGTTCGCCGATGGGGGCGTCTCGGCACTGGCCTTCTTGCTCTTGCCCTCGTTGTAACCGGGTGCGATGCCTTCATCGACCAAGATCTGGCCGACTCCACCCCGCAATCGCCTACGATCGCAGGCTATGTCCAAGAGGTCCCTGCCTTGAGCTCGCTTGAGGGGGCCGTGGCGGAGGCCGGCCTCGTCGGTACTCTGGACAGTGAAGGTCCCTTCACCGTTTTCGCGCCCACCAACGATGCCTTTTCGCCGGCCATTGATCCGTCGCTCAACCAGCAGGTCGTCGAAAAAGTCGTCCGGCATCACGTCGTGAACGGGAACGTGACCTCCGATCAACTCAGCGACGGGCAGACGGTCACACCGCTTGCTGGAGACGACCTCACCATCGGAGTCGGCGATGGCGTGACCGTAAATCGAGCCTCGGTCACCAATGCCAACGCCAGTGCGACGAACGGCGTCGTGCACGTTGTGGACAACCTGCTCATTGATGCTGTGGACCGCGCGACACTTACTCCCCGCTTCACGATCTTTGCGCGGCTGGTGAAAGAGGCCGGGCTCGAATCGGCCCTCCGGGCGCCGGGGGCCAACGACGGGCGCACCATCTTCGCCCCGACCAATGAGGCCCTCCTGGCTACCCTCGACGGCAACGGCAACGGCAGCATCGAGAGCGGCGAGATTCCGTCG
>JBDGQM010000075.1:25751-32054 GCA_042219065.1 Salinibacter sp.
GTCGTCGTCGACAACGGCGTCATCCACGGAATCGACACGGTACTCATGCCATAGTCCCGTCTCGCGCCATTCGATTCGATCGCGGATGTCTCCCTCGCCGTCTCGTCGGCGGGGGAGACATTTTTGTAGGGGGTGGGGAGACGTACAACAGAGGAACGCGGACCCGGTCCCTGTGGTAGCATTTCGGCAGTCGTAGAGACTGTGTGTCGCTCGTCTTTGTCACCACTCGTCTCCGCCTTGTCGTTCTTAAATCCTGCCGCCCTGCTGGCCCTGGCGGCCGTGACCATTCCGCTGTTCCTGCACTTCTTCAACCTGCGCCAGCCGCGAACGGTCGACTTCAGCTCGCTGGACTTTGTTAAAGAGCTGCAGGAGTCGGCCGTCCAGCGGGTGCGCATCAAGGAATGGCTGCTCTTGATTCTGCGGATGCTGGCCATCGCCTGCCTCGTCCTGGCGTTTGCCCAGCCCACCCTCACGAGCGACCTGGGCGGGATGGGCGCATCGGTGCCCACCACGCACGCGATCGTGGTCGACAACTCGCTCTCCATGACGGCCGACGGAGAGGGCGGCTCGTACTTCGACCAGGCCACGCGGACGGCGAGGGAGGTGCTGGGGACCGTCAACGAGGGCGACGAGGTGCTCCTGTGGCCCACCGCCCGGTCGGGAAAGCGTCGGCCCGAGCCCGTGTCGAACGTGGGCGTGGCGCGGCAGGCGCTCGGTGAGCTGGAGCCGCGGGCGGGAGGCCGTTCCCTTGCGCAGTCCGTCGCGGAGGCGGCCGATGCCGCCGCACAGTCCGATGCGCCGCAGACGGTCGTGTACGTCGCAAGCGACCTGCAGGCCAGCACGCTGGGCGATTCGCTGTCCCAGCAGCTGTCGGAACCCGACGGCGTGCAGGTCCAGCTCCTGCCGGTGCAGACGCGAGCGCAGTCCAACGTGGGCATCTCGGACGTTACGGTGACCAGTCGCATTGCGGAGGTCGACCAGCCAGTGCAACTGGAGGCGACCCTCGTCAATCACGGGACGGAGCCGCTTCGGAACTACGTGGCGAGCGTTTACCTCGCAGGCGACCGTGTGGCGCAGGCGACGACGACGCTGAAGCCGGGCCTGGAGACGACGGTTTCGTTTACGGTGACGCCGCAGACGCGGGGCTGGCTGGATGGCGCCGTGGTGACGGAGGATGATGACTTTCCGGTCGACGACCGGCACCACTTCTCGCTGCACGTGCCCAAGGAGCGGCGCGTGCTCCTGGTCCGGGGCGACGGACAGAACACGCAGTACCTGGACCTTGCCCTGTCGGCCGACATGATTGAGAACCAGGTGGCCTTCCGCACCACGGCAATCGAGGAGGGCGAACTGGCCACTGCGGAGCTGGGCAGCTACGATGCGGTGCTCCTCGCGGGACCGCGCTCGTTGTCGAGCGGGGAGGTCGATGCCCTCACCCGATACGTCGACCGCGGCGGCGGGCTTCTGCTGTTTCCCAGCGCGCAGGCCCGCCCAGAGGACTACAACGCCCTGTTCGGGGCGCTGCAGGCCGGGTCGTTCCGGGGCTTCAGCGGCTCGCTCTCGGGGGACCGTACGGTGGCGTCGTTCGAGCGGGTCGACCTGGCGCATCCGCTCTTCAAAGGCGTGTTCAGCTCGGAACGCCGCCGCGAGGACGCCTCGGTGGAGCAGCCCGAAATCCGTCACGTCATGAACTTCCGCCCTTCGGGCCGAGCAGGGCAGACCCTCATCGAGCTCTCGAACGGCTTTCCGTTCCTGCATGAGGTGCGGCACGGCGGCGGGCGTCTGCTCCTCATGGCCGTGGCGCCCACCCAGGCGTGGAGCGACCTGCCCGTTCGGGGCCTCTTCGTGCCGCTGCTGTACCGCTCGGTGTACTACCTGTCCGCCAGCACGTCCGTGGCGGGGGAGCAGCTCGTGGCCGGAACGCCGAGCGAGTTGCGCGTGACCGGGGTGCCCCCCGACGCGTCGCTTCGCCTACAGGGCCCCGACGGCATCGAGGTGACGCCCGAACAGCGAACCCTCTTCGGGGCGACGCTTCTGGAGATTGGGCGGACCCTGGTCACGCCCGGCCTCTACACGGTGCAGGCGGGCACGACACAGGTGCGCCGCATTGCGGTGAACATCCAACCGGCCGAGTCGAATCTCCAGGTGGCCACTCCGGAGGCGGCCGCGGAAACGCTGCGGAACGTGACAGGTGTGCCCGTTCAGTCGGTGTCCCGGCAGCTGTCGGAAGAGACCGAGGGGATTTCGGAGACCCTGCGCACCCAGCGGGCCGGTACTGAAATCTGGAACGTGTTCCTGCTGCTGGCCCTCATCTTCCTCGCCGCAGAGATGCTCGTCGCCCGCCAGTGGACGCCCGAGACTGCGTCGGCGTGAAAGGGACGAGCCCCAACAGACGAAGAGCCTTTCTTCTCGTTCTCCTCGTGCAACGACGCCAGGCAAGGAGGAACACAACTCTGTGCATTTTGATTGAACCGATGTCTAATTCAGTCCCATCCGGTACCGGGGCATTCTCGCGCGTCCTTCCCTCAAAAAGTTGCTTCCGCCGCATTGTTCACACCTGAAACCAAAACCGACGACGCTGAAACGGCCATTATCGTCGGGGTCATTACCCCACAGGAGTCGCGCTGGGAGGTGCGCGATCACCTGAACGAACTGGAGCACCTGGCCCGCACGGCCGGGGCCGAGGTGACCGATCGGCTGACGCAGTCGCTCAACAGCCCGAATCCGGCCACCTTCATCGGCTCCGGCAAGGTCAACGAGCTGGCCCGCCTCACGAAGCAGCGCGACTCGGATCTCGTCATCTTCGACGACGAGCTTACCCCCGTGCAAGTGAAGAACATCGAGAAGCAAATTGACTGCAAGCTGCTCGACCGATCGGGCCTGATCCTCGACATCTTTGCCAGTCGGGCGCAGACCCGGGCGGCCAAGACGCAGGTCGAACTTGCCCAGCTCGACTATCTGCGCTCCCGGCTCACGCGGCGCTGGACCCACCTCTCGCGGCAGGAAGGGGGCATCGGCACGAAGGGGCCGGGCGAGAAGCAGATTGAGACGGACCGCCGCCTGATCGACAAGCGGATCGACAAGCTGCGCGACAAGCTGGACGAGATCGATCGGCAGCGCACCACCCAGCGCAAGGGGCGCGATCACTACAGCACCGTCTCGCTCGTGGGGTACACCAATGCGGGCAAGTCGACCCTTCTGAACGCCCTGGCCGACGAGGACCTCATGGCGGAGGATCGCCTCTTTGCGACGCTCGACGCTACCACCCGCACGGTCGAGCTCGACTCCAACAAGGAGGTGCTGATGTCCGACACGGTCGGGTTTATCCGCAAGCTGCCCCACCGCCTCATCGAAAGCTTCAAGAGCACGCTCGACGAGGTGCGCGAGAGCGACGTGCTTATCCACATGGTGGACGTGACGCACCCGAACTACGAGGAACAGATGCAGGTCGTCGCCGAAACCCTCGGCGACCTGGACGCCCGGGACAAGCCGACCCTCGTGGTGTTCAACAAGATCGACGCGCTGGAGGATCGGACCCTCCTTCGCCGCCTCCGGCGCAATCACCCGGATGCCGTCTTCATCTCGGCCCTCCGCGGCATCGGCCTCGAAACCCTGAAGGAGGACCTGCTCGCCCTCATCGAGCAGGACTACGTGGAGCGGGTGGCGTACATTCCGGTGAGTGAGCCGGAAGCCATCGCCCGGGTGCACCAGCTGGCCGACGTGGTGGACGAGGACTACCTGTACGCCGAGAACGGGGCGGCGGACGCGTCCCTCAACGGAAATGTGCCGGAGGACGCCCAGGCGGTGGCCCGCATGCACTTTCGCGCTGCGCCGCGCAACGATGCCCGGCTCCGCGACACCCTGGAGCCGTTCGGCAATCTCCGGCCGGTTGACGAGGACGAGGACGCTCCCGTGGCGGAGGCCTGAGGACGCTGCGTCCCGTCGAGCGCGGCCGAACAGGGGCTCTGCGACCCTGTCACGCTTTCCGTTCGGCACGGCTCTTGCGGTACGAACTCCCCGAGGATAGACGTTCAGTCTTCCCTTCGCTGCGTCTTTTGACCCTACGCCTTCAACGTCATGAAAGTACGCGAGGCCATCCATCCGACCACGCCTGCCCTCCAGACGTCCGACTCGGTGGAGACGGCCCTTGGGCTGCTCATGGAGCATCACGTGCGGCACCTTCCGGTGGTGGACGACGAAGGGCGGCTGGCGGGCATCATCTCCGAAGATCGCCTCATGGACGCAGAGAAGCCGGACTCCCGCGTCGATTCGTTGCTCATCGGGCGGCCCGTGAGCATCCCACCCGAGGCACACATCTTCGACGCGGCCCGCACCATGGTCAACCATGACCTCAGCACAATTCCGGTGGCCAACGCCGAGGGGGAGTATTTCGGCGTCCTCCGCCGGCACGACGTGTTCGACGAGTTTGCGCAGATGCTCGCCACCCGTCAGAGTGGGGCCATTCTGGCGCTTGAGGTCGATTCCCGCGACTACGCCCTCGCCAAGCTGATTCACGTGATCGAGCAAAATGAGGCGAAGGTGCTGGCCGTGGCCTCCGAGTCGCCCGAGACCTCCACCGAAAAAATCCGGATCACGCTCAAGCTCAACATCAAAGACACCACCCGGGTCCGGCACGTGCTCGAACACCATGACTACCACGTCGTGGCGGCCTTCGGCGAGGAAGACGGGGAGATGGAAGAGCTCGTGGAGGAGTTTGTGCGGTACCTGGAGGTATAGGATACAGGTCAGCGTAGCAGAGCAAATCTCGATCGGGGCTGCCGGGGGGCGTGTGTAGTGCGTATTGCGTAGTGCGTATTGCGTATCTGATCCAGCGTGTGAAGCGGACCTCACCAAATACGCAATACGAAATACGCACTACGATCATTCTCTCCCGTTTTCACCACCGCAAACCCCCTTGCTCCATGAGCGAGTCCACCCCCAACGAGCAGCCCAACTCCGCCGCGGTGCTGGAGTCGATGACGCTGCTGGCGACCCTTTCGACCGCCGCGACAGTGCGTGAGTCCGTGGCCGAGCGCCGGGCCGGATACGATCCCTCCGCGCAGGAGCCTGCCGGTCGGGCCGCCGTCCGTCTCCGCGCCGCGGGGCGGACGCTCATGGACGTGCTCATGCAGCTCGCACTGAGTCGCGTTCCTCTGGCGCAGGGAGACGAGGATCAACTCTCGCACGCGGTGCGCCATTTCGACGTGCTCCTGAAGCTCCGCCGCGCCGAGCGACTGACCCAGGCGATGCACCAGCACCTGCTCAGTCTCTATCCGGACGTGTCGGAGGAGCTCGTGGAGGAGGCCCGCACGACCCACGACGCGATCGACCGGTTCCTGGACACGGCGCCCGCCGACACCGAAGGGCCCCACCTGTCCGACGTGCTGGAGCGGGGCGTCAGCTTCGTCGTGTGGACCCGGCACGAGGTGTCGGTCGGGGGGAATGGAGCGTCCCCCAGTGAACCGACTTGATCGGGCTCTGCGCCCCGAGGGGCCCACACAAGTGGGGCGAAGGATCCGTCAACATCCGAACCATCAAGGGGGCGTTCCGTTGGACCGGACGCGTTGAACGGCACCAGCATCCCTTTGCTCAACGCGTCCCCCTGCATCCTTCTCTCCTGCGGAACCGAGTCCCCCCATGAGCAAATCGACGGATCTCCCTGATCGCGCGATCAGCGCCTACGCGGCGTCCAACATCCAGGTGCTCGAAGGCCTGGAGGCCGTGCGCAAGCGCCCGTCCATGTACATCGGCGACGTGGGCCTGCGCGGCCTGCACCACCTCGTCTACGAGGTGCTCGACAACTCGATCGACGAGGCGATGGCCGGCCACTGCGACGAGATCGAGGTTGAGCTCTACGAGGACGGGTCGGTCTCGATTCAGGACAACGGCCGCGGCATTCCGGTGGACACGCATCCGGTGGAGGACCGCTCGGCCCTGGAGGTGGTGATGACGGTCCTCCACGCCGGCGGCAAGTTCGACAAGGACAGCTACCAGGTGTCCGGGGGGCTGCACGGGGTGGGCGTCTCGGTGGTCAACGCGCTGGCCTCCCGCTTCGAGGTCACCGTCTGGCGCGAGGACGCGGTCTGGAAGCAGAGCTACCTCTGCGGGGTCCCCGAGGAGTCGGTGCGGGAGGTGCGACGGATGCGCGACGACGAGAGCACGGGCACCCGCATCCGCTTCTGGCCCGACGACGACATCTTTAAGACGACGGAGTTCCGGTTCGAGACGCTGTCGGACCGCCTGCGCGAGCTGGCCTTCCTGAACGCCGGGGTGCGCATTGTCATCGAGGACCACCGGGAGGAG
>JBDGQM010000076.1:0-7309 GCA_042219065.1 Salinibacter sp.
AGGTGCCGGAGCCCTGCATCACCTCGCGCAGCAGGTCGTCGGACGGGTCGGGCGGGTTGAGCAGGATCTGCTCGTTGGCCGCCTCGATTTCGACGTCCGTAATCATGCAGAAGAAGTCGTGCTTCTCCCCCTGAATGACGACGAACGTGCCCGCCACCACGTCCTCGACCGACTCGCTGGGAGCGAGCTTCATCTCGATGCCGTCGTTCAGCGAGCCGTGGGTAATGACGCCGAGGTGCTCGGAGCGGAAGCTGGTGTCTTCAAACATGGCGGCCGTGGGTCAGGGAAAAAGCGGCGATGATCGGAACCGGCTGTCCCTCGCGGGGGACGTCGGCGCGGAGGGCCATGGGCGAATGACTTATGCGTAGACGGACCACGAGGCAACTGTTCAATCAAGGAAGCTGACGCATCGGTGCTGTTCGCTTCGGGCTTCTTTCCACGGAGTCGCCTCTCTGTCTGCTGATGCCTCGCTCCTGAATAGGAGGCGGGGCTGCCGAGTCTTCAACGCGCCCATGGACACTGCGCTTATTAGATCGGCTCACTCGCTCTGAAGATCCTCCCCTGCCGTTCCGGCGGACCAGCGCGGGGGCGCACCCGTCGCCCCCCTTCTCCGAATCCGTCCCCCGTCAGCAACCGGCTTCTCAATCTTTTCGTCCGATACATTCCGAACTGGTAACACCTGTCCCCGTCGCCCCGGATCTCACAGTCGAAGTTTCGGTTTTCTGCCTAACACTTGATTGGAGCTTCATCATCCGCGTCCGGCTTCCGGACGGCGATACAGCACTCACAGCCAATCGTCTACGCTATTGCTCATGACTCTTCACCGCAGTACACGGCACTTGGTCCCGTGGGGGCTGGCCGGACTCCTGATTCTCCTTGCGCCCACGGCACACGCTCATGTGTTTCAAGACGCGTCCGGAACGCCCAACGACCGTGTGATTGCCGGTGTGTACGTGGACGAGCAGGCCGGCTCGCTCGCCAAGGCCGAGGTGGAGCTCCTCCGTCGGCTCTCGAGCAAGATGGTGCCCCTCCCAGATACGATCCGGGTGCGCGTCGACTCCGTGCATTTCGGGGCGTACTCCCCAATCGGGGGAGAAATCGTCTTCTTGAGCACAGATCGATTCCGCGCGCCCGACAGTCTCTCGCGGTCCTCCCCGTACCTGTTCGGCCAGGCCGACGCAGCTCCCCTCCAGGCCGATCGGCCGTCGCCCCGCTACACGCACACCCTCGCCCACGAGTTGGCCCACTTCGTCGTGCCGCGCCTCTCGGCTCCGCACCCCCGCCCGGCATGGGGCACTGCTCGCACGATGAGGGCCGCGCGATGGGCGCGAGAACTGGAAGCGGAACTGATCGCCGCGGTCCTTCAGGAGATTGCATTCGGGACGCGATGGGAGGCACTGGGCTACCCCGAGTCCGTCGACATAAAGGGCGCGGGCCTTCACAGCACGGGCGCTCTGATCCGGGAGTACCGTGGGATCCTGGCCGACACGTGGCGCCTGCCGGCGATCGGCTCGTCGTGACGGCGTCCCGCTGCGCTCGGCCCGGCGGTCCTACGCGTCGTCGTCCTCGTTGGCCAGTTGCCCGCAGGCCGCGTCGATGTCCTGCCCCCGACTCCGACGCACGGTGACGGTGGTTCCCTCCTCCACGAGCACCTGCACGAAACGGTCGAGCTGTTCCTCGGAGGTGCGCTCGAAGTTGAGCCCCTCGACCGGGTTGTACATCAGCAGGTTCACCTTGCTCGGGGCCCAGCGGCTGACCTCGGCGAGGTTGCGGGCATCGGCCTCGCTGTCGTTGACGCCGCGGAAGAGGCAGTACTCATAGGTGATCCGGCGGCCCGTCGTCCGGGAGTAGTACTGAAGCGCCTCTTTCAGGGCCGGGAGGCTCGTCTTTTCCGCCTCGTTGACCGGCATGATGCTGCTGCGCGTCTCGTTGTCCGGGGCGTGGAGCGACACAGCCAGGTTGCTGCGCACCTGGTCGTCGGCCAGGTCCTCGATGCGGCGCGCGAGGCCAACGGTGGAGACGGTGATTTTCTGCGCCGAGAGATTGAGGCTGTCCTCGTCGGTGAGGATGGAAATGCTGTCGAGGACGGCGTCGTAGTTGAGGAGCGGCTCGCCCATGCCCATGAACACGACGTTCGTCACGGGCCGGCCAAAGTGCTCCTCGGCCACCTCGTTCATGTGCCAGACCTGATCGAAGATGGCGCCGGGCGTGAGGTTTTCGCGGAAGCCCATGAGGCCGGTCGCGCAGAACTCACACCCCATCGCGCAGCCGACCTGGCTCGACACGCACACCGTGAGGCGCCGTGCCTCGCCCCGTTCGTCGATGGCGGGGATGAGCACGGTCTCCGCCTCACGCCCCGACGGCAACTCGAAGAGGGCCTTCACCGTCCGGTCGGCGGCCTGCTGCTGCTCGACGACCTCGATGTCTTCCACCGTCGCGTCCCGCTGCAGGCCGCGGCGCATCCGCTTCGGGAGGCTCGACATCCGCTCGAAGTCGGACACCCCCTTCCCGTAGATCCAGTGAAAGAGCTGGTCGCCGCGGTAGCGCGGGGCCCCGTGTTCGGCCACGAAGTCTTTCAGGGCCGCGCGGTCCATGGTCTTGAGGTCCACGCGGTCCTCGGCGGTGCCGACGGTATGGGATGCAGTTTTGGCCTCAGGCATATCAGAAGGACGAACGCCGCGGGCGAACCGGACGTTTCGGGACGATCGGCTGTTCCCTCCCGAACTCTCGGAAAAAGTTGCCAACGATCCCCGTCACGAACACCTCAGATCTCCCCTCAATCGCCCACAGAGGCCCAGCTACGGGGCGGATACAGCCGGGTCGAGAAGGGGCCGCACGGCCTCAAAACGGGGGACGCTCTTCCCGATCCATGGGATCCGCTTCCTCCTCGTCGGTCCCCCCCTCCTGCCACGTCCAGGGCGCCACGGGCGTGGGCTGGGACCACAGTCCCCGCCCGGCGGTCCGGGCCTTCCGTTCGAGCCGCTCCAGCGTCGTGTCGTCGGGCGCGTGCAGTTTGTAGTGCCATCCCAGTCCTCGACGCAGCAGCATCGCCGACAGAGACCGGCCCCGCACTTCCATGCGACCCACCACGCGCCCCTGCGAGTCGACGAACTCCACGGACACCCGCGCGCTCTTCCCGTCGACGTAGTTTCGCACGGCGCGAGTCGCCGCGGCTCCGTAGGTCTGCCCCGGCTCCGGCGCGTCGACGCCCCAGAGGTGGACCGCCACAGTGTCGCCGGCCGAGCGCCAGACGGTGTAGGTGTCTCCGTCGACGACGCCCACGACCGTTCCTGTGAACGTCTGACCGGCCTCGACCTGCGCATGCACCGGCGCCATGCGGAGGCCCCCGAGAAGGAGAAGTGTCGCCACAAGAACGGTGCGCATGACGGATCTCTGCCTGCAAATTGGAGGGGCTCTTGCCTCTCCCTGGACACGGTAGCCCTCGGTCCAGACGTTCACCGGGGCCGCCGGGTTCTCCCTTACTGCTGTGCCGGCACCACCCTCATCCAGAGGTCAAGCGTCGGAAGATCCGGCGACTGAGACGCGGAAGATGGCTGGGAGCCGCGCTGGCCGCCCCGCCGGCGCCCTCGTGGCGACCGGCCTCGCCGTCCCCGTCCTCTCCGCCCTCCCTGCCCTGTCACCGACGGGATGCCCGACGACTGCGCAAACCGGTCCGAATCCTCCTTCGGATTGGGCGTTTCGACGCCAATGGCCACGGCCGATCCGGGCGGCTCCAGAAGGCCATGCTTCCGGGCACTGCCCCTCTCGCCCGACGTGGAGCGCGGAACGGGAATGGCGGCCTCGTAAATCAGCGCCCCCGTGTTGAGCGTGGCTTTTACCCGAAGGTCCGACGAAAGCCCTGCCGGCATGCGATGCTGGATGGTGTCGTTCCGAATGACGATCAGGTCCGACGGAAACAGGTCGTCGAGCGACGCGGCCTTCCCAGACGTGGGCGAGGATGCCCTGGAGCGCTGGGCTGCGCGGAGGCCGAGGGGATACTGCAGCCCGTACGTGTGCTTCTGCGCGTCCGACGGATCCACCCACACGATGAGTCCCTTCTTTGCCACCGCGCGCATCAGGTCCCGCTCCGGCATCAGAAGGGCCACGTACAGCATGCTGTCGGTAGGCGCCACGCTCATGGACACCGGAGAGTCCTTCACGCGGGCAAGGGTGCCGCCCCACTCCGAGAGCTCCCCGTCGATGGACGGGGCCCGAGACAGGGACTGGGACTGGAACGTGGGCGGCCCACTGCACGCCCCCATGAGGAACGCTCCCGTGAGAACCGCCAGAGCAAAGCCGAAAGGGAGCGTGCGCATAAACAAACGTCTGGAATCAATTCTTGGATTTTGGCCTCAACGACACCACACGGCGGGGCGTCCGGAAAGCAAACGTACCGACTCTGGAAGCGAATTGCGAACGCCCGACCGGTCCTCGAAGCGGTCGCACGCTCGTCGTTCCTCCCCCGGGAGGATTGCGTCCCCGGCGCCGACCGGCGAACCATCCGGCCAGCGCGGACAGTCCGGCTCCAGTTCTCACCGGGGCGGGCACGTGAGACGCAGGGCACGCCGCCCCGGTGCGGAGCGTCTCGGCAGGGCAATCGCATCAATAGCCAACAAATTCAGACTGATGCTCAGACATCTATTTTCTGGCAGTGGAAACACAAAAAAGCACTCTGGTTTGTCGTCCCAAACTTGATTTGGGACCTATCCGACCGAATGGGCAGGCTTCCCCTTCCGGAAGTATGGGCTCCAAATCAAGTTTGGAGCGACGGTTTACGTTCATGCGATTGCCCTGAGCGTCTCGGCCCGAGTTCGCACTCGCCCGAAACAGTTCGTATGTTTTCCGTCGGCGTGGGTCCCCGTACCGCTCTCGGTACGATGACGATCCACAGCCCCGTTACGGCTTTCTGCCTGGAAGCAGCAGGCCCGTTGCTCGCTCGTTCCCTACCTCACAACCGGTGTTTGCTCCCATGCGTCTCTCGCGCTGCCTCGTATTTGTCCTCGTGCTCGGCGGCCTGTGCCTGCCAGCCGCCCCCGCCGAGGCCCAGTATGCCCAGGATTCCCTCGCGTTCGACCTCGAACACGTGTTCGACCTCGAGTACGCCACCGACCCGCAGATCGCGCCGAGCGGCGACCGGGTCGTTTACGCTCGCACGTTCATGGACAAAATGGAAGACCGCCGGACCTCGCGCCTCTGGGTCGTAAATGCCGATGGCTCTGGACATCGTCCCATCACCGATCCCGAGACAAACGCCTCTCAGGCCCGATGGTCGCCGAGCGGGGATCGCCTGGCCTATGTCGCTACGACGGAGGACGGTGCCGAAATCTACGTGCGCTGGATGGACACCGGCCAGACGGCCCGGCTCACGCAGCTCGCAGAATCGCCGAGCGGGCTGTCGTGGGCGCCGGACGGGAAGCGGCTCGCCTTCACGAAGTTCGTTCCGGCGGAGCCGAAATCCTTCGCCCAGATGCCGAGCCCGCCGGAGGGGGCCGACTGGGCCGAGCGCCCCGACTACATCGACCAGACCTACTACCGCTCCGACGGGGGCGGCTACACGGAAAAGGGCCACACACAGATCTTTACGGTGTCGGCCTCCGGCGGCACGCCCCGGCAGATCACGACGGCGCCCTACGACCACGGCGGCACGCCCACGTGGACGCCCGACGGTGAGACGCTTCTCATCAGTGCCAATCGACACGAGGACTGGCGCCTCGATCCCCTCAACACCGAGGTGTACGCCGTCAACGTGTCGAGCGGCGCCGTCACGGCCCTGACCACCCGACAGGGGCCGGACGGCGACGTGGCGATCTCGCCGGACGGCGCCACCATCGCCTACACCGGCTTCGACGACCGCGAGCAGGGCTACCAGGTGACCAAGCTCTACGTCATGGACCGCGACGGCACCAACGCCCGGCTCCTTACCGACGGGTTCGACCGGGACGTGCAGAACCCAACGTTCACCGCCAGCGGGGAGCGCATCGTCTTCCAGTACGTGGACGAGGGGTCGACCAAGATTGGGCGCATCACGCTCGACGGCGAGCAGCAGGACATCGCGGGAAATGTGGGCGGCACGTCCCTGGGACGCCCCTACACGAGCGGATCGTTTAGCCTCGCGGCAAACGGACGGGTGGCCTACACCCACGCGACGACCCAGCGTCCGGCGGACGTGGCCATCGCGCAGGCCGGGCAGGAACCGCGCGTGCTCACGTCCCTCAACGACGACCTCTTCGACCAGATAAAGATTGGACGCGTCGAGCAATTCACGTACGAGTCGTCCCACGACGGCAAAACGATCGAAGGCTGGATCGTAACGCCGCCGGGCTTCGACGAGTCGAAGGACTACCCGCTCGTGCTGGAAATCCACGGCGGACCGTTCGCGTCGTACGGACCTTACTTCGCGGCGGAGGTGCAGCTCTACGCCGCGGCGGGCTACGTGGTGCTCTACACCAACCCCCGTGGCTCCACCAGCTACGGCCAGGAGTTCGGCAACGCCATCCACCACGACTACCCGGGCCACGACTTCGACGACCTCATGTCGGGGGTCGATGCCGTCCTGGAGCGCGGCTACGTGGACGAGGATCGGCTGTTCGTGACCGGCGGGAGTGGCGGCGGGGTGCTTACCTCCTGGATCGTGGGACACACCGATCGCTTCCGGGCCGCCGTGGCGGCCAAGCCCGTCATCAACTGGTACAGCTGGGCGCTCACGGCGGACATGTATCCGTACGGGGTGAAGTACTGGTTCCCGGGCATGCCGTGGGACCATGAGGACCACTACATGGAGCGTTCGCCCCTGTCGTACGTCGACAACGTAACCACGCCGACCATGCTGCTGACGGGCACCGAGGACTACCGCACGCCGATGTCGGAGTCGGAGCAGTTCTACCAGGCCCTGAAACTGCAGGAGGTGGAGGCGGCACTAGTGCGGGTGCCGGGCGCGTCTCACAGCATCGCCGCTCGCCCAAGCCATCTCGCCGCGAAGGCCGCCCACGTACTGGAGTGGTTTCGGCGTCACGGAGGAGCCTCGCCCGCGGAATAGCGTCGACCGACCGGACCCGTTTCCCACGTCCTCCGACGACCCGGCTCCCCGATCCGGATCGATCCGAAAACGTCTGGACGGCGGGCGACGAGGACGGGACCCCGTGAAAAGAGAATCAATCCCCCGATGCAGGGGGCCTGCGAGGGGCCGCATGGACGGCTCCCAAGACGGGACGGTCGGAACCCGGTCCAGCACCGTGTCGTTTCCAGCATCGGTGATTTGGACAGGCAGGGTCAGGCTGCTTGCCACACACATTTTCCACGATTCCTCGGT
>JBDGQM010000077.1:0-8238 GCA_042219065.1 Salinibacter sp.
AGGTATGACGACGATGCCAAGACGCGATTGCCGTGAGGAGCGAGAGGGGAAAGGGGGAGAGGGGAAGGGTGAGAGGGGAAGAGGGGGCGATGTGCAGGGCAGAAATCTTTGGAGATGAAGCCTCTGGGCGTGGGCGTCTGAGAGCATGGGGGTGGGCGTCTGGGAGTATGTGGGTATGAAAAAAACGCCCATACGCCCACACTCCCACACTCAGCCCCGTTCTGCCAGGGCGTTCTCGATCGAGGCCGGCGCGCTCCGTTTACGAAGTACCTCACGCATCGGTGCACCCGTTCGGGGACCTCCTTTACAGATTCGGGATCTGTCGAATAGGAGAGACTGATCACAAGAGATCGGCCTGTTCGAACTCATCGCGAGCGGCGGGGAGGCGGTGCAGCTCGTCGTCGTAGAGGGCCTCCAGCACGTCGTCCCACGCCCCCGGCTGGTGCTGGTCGTAGAGCGCCTTCACCCGCTGGAAGAGCTCGGCCGCGTCCTGGTAGTTGTCGCGCCCCCGCTCGGCGATGAGGGAGCGGCCCCGCTCCGTGTAGATTCGAATGGCCTCGTCGGGATACTCGTCCTCGGCGGCCTCGGCCACCGCGATGGGGAGGGGCGAGCGGTTGTAGCTCCACGAAAAGGACGCGTCTGCCTTGGGAAGAATTTCCAGGGCTGCCTCTATGTTGTCGTTGGCGAGGTGGAGGCGGGTCAGCAGGCCGTAGTCGTCCTGCTCGCGCAGCTGGTCGTGAATGTCGGATTGGACCTCGGGCCACCGCCCGGCCTCCTGCGCGACGGATTGGAGGTCCCGGTAGGCGCTTTCGTTCTCGTTCTTCCAGAAGAGGCGGCGGCTCAGGCTCAGGGCGCGGTCGGTGTCGTCGTGCTCCTCGGCATAGTCGCGGAGCCATTCGACGAGGCGAGAATCGGTGGCCTCGTTGAGGCGGTCGAGGACCCGGTCGTGGAGGGCCTCTTCGTAGCCGTACTCGTTGAAGGTGGACGTGAGTTTGTACACCTCGTAGTCGGATGCTTCGCGGACGGCATCGAGGGCCTCGTCGAGGCGGTCCAGGTCGAGGAGCCGTTCCACGAGATCTGTGAGGCGGCCCGATTCGCGGCAGATCCGGAGGTAGGTCTCGTCGTCGAGCGTGTCCTTTTCCAGATCGAGCAAGAAGCCGCCGAGTGCCTCGTGTTTCCAGTTGCTGCTCCAGGAGTCGTCTCCACTCATTCTGGAAACCCAGAGCGTTTCGTCCCGAAGATCGGCGTTGGGGAGGCGGTCGCGCACCCAATCGGCCACGCGATGGCGCTCCTCTTGCGTTGTCTTGTTGATGAGGGCGTCGTACGACCAATCGCCCAGGCTGTATCCGCCGAGGTCCAGGTCCCAGGTGTAAGTGTCGAAGAGGGCGCGGAGGATCGTGTCGCGGAGGTCTTCGTCGTCAACGGTCGCGAGGAGTTCGCCCAAATGCCGAGCGCAGTCCTCGACCACACTT
Source organism: Salinibacter sp. (assembly GCA_042219065.1). Lineage (GTDB taxonomy): Bacteria > Bacteroidota > Rhodothermia > Rhodothermales > Salinibacteraceae > Salinibacter. The sequence continues at coordinate 1,473 of JBDGQM010000077.1, forward strand.
CCCAGTTCGCCCTCCTCGCCGTGGAAGTTTTCGTAGTGAGCCTGCGTTTCTTCAAGGAGGAGGCGATAGACGGTTGCGGCGTCGGCAAGGCGGTCGTTTTCGGCGTAGTCCTCGGCCATCGTGAAGAACGGGTCCAGGTCCTCTTTTACTTCCCGCGGGGCATAATAGGGATCGCGCCCTTGGTGGTACGGATCGCGCCTGTAGTCGTACTGGCTCCCCACGTTCTCGAAGACCGACTGGATCTGGTCGCGAAGCTCCCCCGCGTCGACCGAGGCGGTCGTAGAGGTGGCCGAGAGCCGCACGAGCCGCTCCAGGTCTGGGTGGCGATCCACCATTTTGAGGATGAGGGGCACGAGCTTGGACGGGGACTGCTCCCGGAGGAGTTCTTCCAGCGGATCGGTGTCCTCAAACTCCTCCGGCGACTCGACCCAGGTGAGGAGCAGGGCGACCGCATGCTTGCAGCCCCCGCCGACGGGACACGAGCACTCCGCCCACGCAATGCCGTCGGCGTCGAGTTTGGCTTCGACGTGGTACGGGTTGGGCCGCGAGCCCCGACACTCGGCCTTCAAGAGCCGGTCTTCGCGCCGGGGCCGCTGGATGCGGTCTTGCCGGTAGTACCTTTCGCCGCGGTCGTAGTAGCGGTCGAGGGTCCAGGTCCGAACGTCGCTGCGGGAAAGGGAGGGAGGGCTGGGCATTGTTGTCGCTAATGATGTTGTCGCTGATGATTGGCAAACCAGACGCGGTAGGCGCGGAGGGGCAGGTAATTGTCGGACGTCTCGTCGAGCGGTTCGAGGTCGGCGAGGGGAATGTCTCGGGTTGTTCGCCCGTGCCGGACCGTTGCGATGAACCCATAGAGGCAATCCACGAACACCATGCTCGTGACCCGGACCTCATCGCCGGAACGCAACGGTCCCCCTTCCTGATACTCGTCCACCTTCGCCTCGAAGGGAAAGGTGAGACGATTGGAGAGGTCCTTCTCCCAGGCCTGGAAGATGCTCCGCGTGTCGTCTGACGTTGCCCGGTCCAGGATCTGCTGGACGTATCGGCCCTCTTCGCCCAGGCTCGTCCAGAGGTGTTGCTCGTGGAGCTCCCTGCGGATCTTTTTCACGTCCTGGGGCGCATCGCGGGGCTCGGCGGTCTCTACGTCTGAAGGAAATACGTAGTATTGTTCCCAGTCGAGGCCCTCCCGTTCGGACGTTTCAATGAGCGAAGACGACATGTTCTCCAGCGTGACACTGTCCCATTCGATCAAGAGCATCTTCGGATCCGCATCCGTGATCTTGACGACACGGCCCTGCCAGCCGGAGATGTCCCAGTCCAGGTCGTCGTTGTATTCTACGTCCTCTTTGACGCGGACGGCGTCTCCGACCTCGAAGGGAAGGGAGGTAGAGTCAGGCATCATCGTATAAACGTGTTTGTGGGAGGGAAAGGCGTCACAGCAGGTCGGCCTTCTCGAACTCGTCGCGGGCGGCGGGGAGGCGGTGCAGCTCGTCGTCGTAGAGGGCCTCCAGCACGTCGTCCCACGCGCCCGGCTCGTGCTGGTCGTAAAGCGCCTTCACCCGCTGGAAGAGCTCGGCGGCCTGTCGGTAGTTGCCGCGGCCTCGCTCGGCGATGAGGGACCGGCCCCGCTTCGTGTAGATCTGGATGGCCTTCTCGGGATACTCGTCCTCCGCGGCCGCGGCCACGTCCATTTTGAGCGACGCGCCGCCGTACCGCCGGGACGACCCGCTCTTTCGGACGGTCTGCAGGGCGGACTCCACGTCGTCGTTCTCAAGGTGGATGCGCGTGAGAAGGGCGTATTGGCCCTGCTCGTGCAGCTGGTCGTGAATCTCGGAACGGACCGCGTCCCACCGGTCCATCCGCTGCGCGACCGAGCGGACGTGCTCGTAGGCGGAGAGGCTCGTTCGGGCCCAGAAGAGACGCGTGCTCAGGTCGAGGGCGCGGTACAGGTCGTCGTGCTCGGTGGCGTAGTCGCGGAGCCACGTGACGAGGCGGCGGTGCGGGTCGTCGTCGAGCCGGTCCAGGGCAAGGTCGTGGAGGGCAGCCCCCTCGCCGTGCGTCTCAAAGAGGGACGCAAGCTGGACGAGGTCGTAGTCGGAGGCTTCGCGCGCCGCGTCGAGAGCGTCGTCGAGGCGATCCAGGTCGAGGAGGCGCTCTACGAGATTGGCCCGGCAGCCCGTGTCGCGGGCGATCCGCAGGTACTCCTCGTCGTCGAGCGTGTGCTCCTGGAAGCTGAGCAGCATCCGGCCGAGGGCACGCCGATTCCAGTCTCGGGAATCGGACGAGGCCCCCGAAGTCCCCAGCGCAATGATCCGCTGCTCGTCGTCGGTCGAGGCCGGGTCGGCAAGCACCTCCCGCGTCCATTCGCCCAGCTGGTAACGCTCGTCCGGGGTTGCCGCCCGCTCGATGGCATCGTAGGCCCGGTCCCCGAGGCCGCGGCCGCCCTGATCAATGTCCCAGACGACCACGTCGAAGAGCGTCCGCAGGATGCGCTCGCGCAGGTCGTCGGCGTCCGTGTCCGCCAGCACCGTCCCCAGGCCCTTGACGCAGGTGTTGAGCCGGTCGGAGAGGGCGCCACTGCGGTCCCGAAATTCGAAGTAGCGGTCCTGGATAGCTTCGATGATGAGGCCATACACGGTGGCTGCGTCCGCGAGGTGCCCGTGGTCGGCGTAGTCGTCGCCCAGCGTGACGAACGGCTCCAGTTCCTCGGCCGCCTCCTCGGGGGCCGAGTACCGATCGGTGTTGCGCAGCGCCGTCTGGAGGGCGCTCTCGATCTGGGTCCGGAGCTCCTCCGGGTCGGGGGACTCGTGGGGGGCAGTGGACGCGAGCGACACGAGCCGCTCCAGGTCCGGGTGGCGCTCCACCATGTCCAGGACGAGCCGGGCGAGGGTCTCCTGGGACAGTTCCTCCACGGTCTGGGTCAGAGGATCCTGTTCCGACACCGCCTCGGGACTCTCCACCCAGGTGAGAAGCAGGGCGACCACGTGCTTGCACCGTCCCCCGCCGCCCACCGGGCAGGAGCACTCCGCCCGGGCGATGCCGTCGTCGTGGAACTCAACCTCCAGGTGGTACGGGTCGGGACGGGAGCCCTGGCACTCGGCCTTCAGGGTGTGCGCCTCGCGCCGCGGGCGCTGGATGCGGTCCTGTCGAAAATAGGTCTCGCCGCGGTCGTAGAAGCGCTGCTCGGTCCAGTTGCGCACGTCAGCACGGGAGAGGGCAGGAAGATCGGCCATGACACACTTTTCGGAGGCGAGGGGGCGCTGTGACGAAGGCGTCAGTCGTCGCACAATCTTATCAACTCCCCCACAAGTCATGCGTTCGATGGTAATCCAGTGTCAGCATCTTTGGCTTCCTGTCCAATTCTTTGGGTTTTATGCACACCGTCATCGAGTCCATCGCCACCGGCAACCCAGCCCTTCAGAAGCCTCAGCCCGAGGCCGCCGAATTTATGCAGCAGATCGAGCGCCTGCCCGAGTCCCTCCGGGCACGCCTGCCGGCGCTCTACGAACAGTCGGCGATTGATTATCGATACTCCTGCGTGGGCGATTACGACAAAGAGAATCCGGAGGCGTTCACCTTTTTCCCCGAAAACTGGGCCCTCGAACCGGCCCCCTCGACGCAGGAGCGCAACGAAAAGTACCGGGAGGCGGCCATTCCGCTCGCTGAGGACGTGGCGGGACGGGCGTTGGAGCAGGCAGAGACAGAGGAAGACGAGATTACGCACGTCATCGCCGTCAGCTGCACCGGCTTCTTCGCCCCTGGGCTCGACATCGAACTCGTCAAGCGGCTCGACCTGCCGGCCTCGACCGAGCGCACGTTCATCGGCTTTATGGGGTGCTACGCGGCCTTCAATGCGCTGCGGGTGGCGCACAGCTTCTGCCAGAGCCAGCCCGACGCCCGCGTGCTGGTGGTATGCACGGAGCTCTGCACGCTCCACTTCCAGATCGACGACACCCTGGAGAGCGTCGTCGTCAACTCCCTCTTCTCCGACGGCGCGGCGGCGACGGTGCTGTCGTCGCGGTCGGAGCGCGAGGCGGCGGGCCGCCTGGCCTACGTCGACGGCCAGAGCCGGCTCGACGACGACTCGATGGAGGACATGACGTGGGCCATCGGCAACACGGGCTTTCTCATGGGGCTCTCCTCGCGGGTGCCGGACGTCATTGCCGAGCACCTGCCGGGCTACGTCGACGACCTTCTCGGCGCCAATGAACGGAAGCCTTCGGACATGGACTTCTGGGCCGTGCATCCCGGCGGACGCGCCGTGGTGGAGCGGGCCCAGGAGGTGCTCGGCCTCGCGCCCGAGGACGTGCAGCCGAGCCTGGAGGTGCTCCGTCGCTACGGCAACATGAGTTCCCCCACCATCTTGTTCGTGCTCAAGCGCATTCTCGATCAGGCGGCGCAAGGCGACGGGGCTCCGCCCGACCGCGGGGTAGCCATGGCCTTCGGGCCGGGGCTCACCATCGAAGGGGCCCTGTTTGAGCGGGTGTGATACGGAGGCCCGTCGAGCACGTCGGTAGGGTCTGTTGGGCGCGCCTCCCCCCGAGGCGACGCTGGCGCGTCGACCGTGTCGCGTTCAACGCCGACAGACGTGGCTGCAGTCCACCCTTGCCTGGGCGTGAGTTGGGGGAGCAGATCTTGTTCGCGACCGGGGCGCCCCGGAAAAGATTTAGGGGGGAAGAGACCGGGGAATCTGTCGGGAAGGCTGGGGGGTTGTGAGATTTCTTCACGCATCTGCAGGATTCTGACAATCTTTCCCCCGGGGACGAAAATATTTTCTGAGACAAACCTGTAACAGTGTCGTACCCTCAAGGCAAAAGTGTTAAGAACGTACAACAAAAATCCCCGGGCCGTTCTGGCTTTCCCCTGCCCCCCGTCCCTACAGGACGCTGGAGACGCCCTGAACAAACATCGGGCGGTCTTTCTTAAGTAGACCCGAGAAAGTACGTCACTCCTCTCGCATCCGAAAAAACCATCGTGAGCACGTCTCCCGACTGCTGTCGGGATCAGGATCTTTTTGACAATGAGCACTGCCTAAGGCGAAGAGATCCCGCATCGGAGTGCGGGATGACCGCCCGGGTTTTTCGGATGCGTGGCTCATGTTTTTCCTTTGATCTACTTAGTCGGCTGCGTGGGGGATGGAGTACGTCCGGACTCGACGCACTTCGGTGCAAGATCGAGCGACACTGCCTCGCACATCTGTTGAACGGGTGCCCATAGTCACCAATGACACGACGCACTGGGATTCGGAACGACCTCGTCGCCGTTGCCTCATTTCTCTTATCGGCACTTCTGCTTGCAGGATGCGACCTCACAGGGGGGCAGTCCACCCCGCAGTCGCCCCAGTTTACGGTGGAGAACGATCTCGACGATCGAATTACGTTCCTCGGGGACCAGGCGCAATCGTCGATGAAAAGGGCGTCCGCCAAAAATTTTGCCTTCGACCCGATCATCCGCGTGGCGTCGCCCGTCGTGGGGGGAGACACGACCGTGGCTAGCTACCTTAGCTTCAACGCGAACGGAGGCGACCGGGTGTTCGTCGGGTATAAAATTCGGGGCAAGGACTTCGGGGGAGGGATCGATATCCTGAACGCTGAAAATCCCGATAGCCTGACGTCCGTGAACAGCGTTCGCAGCAGCAATCTCGACGTACAGGAGGTCGTCAACGATCCGAACGCCGGGGCTGAGTACGTGGCGGGGGCTCTTCAGACCGACCTCGCGGACGCCTCACCCGCGGCAATTGTGAGGCTCTCGATCAGTTTTGGCGGCGGTACCGTCGACCAAACGACGAACAAGCGTCTCTCAGGGAATGTTGCGAAGAGCGTCGTCAACGCGCCGTCCAGCGACGCTCAGCACGATCTTTACGTGGCAACGGACGGCAACTCTCTGTACCGGTACACGACTGATCTCAGCGATCAGGTCCGCCAGACCACTTCTTCTGGGGTAGAGTTCTCTTCGATTGCGGCCCATCAAAACCGCGTCATCCTGCTTACAAAGACCGGAGAGCTGTGGCGCTCCAGCGTCTCCTCGACGAGTCCCCCGTCCACGGACAGCACGGTGTCCCTCGACGGGTCGGGGATTAACCCGGTCGGCATCGCTCGTGTGCGCACCGGTACGCATGCCGCCACCAGTGACCGATTCGTGTTTGCTGCGCTCAATCAGGGCGGGTTTCGCGTGCTCAATGCCGACGCGACCACGACACGGTTCAGTCGGACGAGTGGGCACTACACCAGCGTCTCCGCCAGTGGAGACGGCAACTATCTGTTCGCCTCTCGCGACAATGGACGGGTGGAGGTCTATGAGTTTACGGGGAGCACTGGATCCCCAAGCTGGACCGCGTCGCCCATCGCGACGATCAACACCCGCGACTATGGATCAGTCCCTCCCGAGACCCAGGCCAACCAAGTGCTTGCGGTAAACAATTATCTGTACGTGGCTAACAGCCGAGGCGGCGTCCTCGTCCTGAGTTTCGGGGACAACCAGGCACCGACGGCCAACGAGGACAGTGCCCAGACGACGGAAGACCAGTCGACCACGACCGACGTGCTGGCCAACGACACCGATCCGGACGGCAGCCTCGATCCGGCGACGGTACAGGTTCAGAGCAGTCCGTCGAATGGGTCGGTCAACGTCGACGGCTCGACCGGAGAGATCACGTACACGCCCGCTACCGACTTCACGGGGTCCGATAGCTACACCTACACGGTGGGCGACGGGGACGGAGCGACCTCCGATCCGGCGACGGTCTCCGTTACGGTGAGCGCCACCA
>JBDGQM010000078.1:0-3065 GCA_042219065.1 Salinibacter sp.
GACGACCGGCGGGTCGTCCCTACATAAACGGATAGGAGCAATAATGCACATTGAATGCTCGCATTTGGCATCAGAAGGACACGACGCCTTCAATCACGAGTCCGTCGAACTCGGCGTCGTTCCGCGCATTGTCCGCAGGAAAGCCCTCGTACGACTGGGTCACGTATTCGGCCTTCATCTGGATGTTTTCGGTCATGTACCAGCCCGCGCTGATTTGCCAGCGATCCGCGGAGTTCCCGCCCGACCAGCTGGCCGGTTCCCTAAATCCGCTGTGGTCAAGGTCGCCATCGACGGTACTGTAGCGGACCCCCGCAAACAGGTCGTCATCCAGAAAGCGGTAGACAGCCTGCCCTCCGTAGTGCGTGAGGGTCCCATCGTCCAGCCCGGAGCGATTGCCGCTCGTCGTCTCAACGACACCGAACAGCTCAAGACCGCCGATCTCGACGAACGGGTTAATCATGAACGCAGTCACCTGATCTCCGAAGTCGTCCCGAATGCGGCCCGACCAGTCTCCGTCCCCGATCACATTGTAGTACCGCGAGCCCGCGCGATCGCCGGAGTGCAGGTGGGCAGCGTTAGAGGATGATGTATAGTAGACCGATCCGGTTAGCCGAACACGGAGCATCGGTGAAATCTGGCGATCGATCCCCACTTTTCCGTGGAAGGAGGGAGCTCGTTCGTCCGGATTCTTGACCGTCGGGTCCAACTCACCGCCGAAGCCCCCGACAAGGAGGAATCCGTTGGCCCGGTAGGACGCCTCCGCGCCCACTTCGGTGGTAAAGGCATCGAGGATGTAATTGCCGACGAATGGGTTTTGGATCGCGTCCGCGTTGTCGGTCCGTCGGAAGTGGGTGTCGCCGTAGTTCGGCATAAAGTGTCCGGCACGGATCCGAATGTGGTCCATGAAGCCTGGATTGCCAAGCATCGGCAGTTGGTCAACCTGCAGGTAGCCGCCCTTCACCCACGCGTCATTGTGGTGGCGCGAGGAGAGGTACGTGCGGACGTGTAGGAAGATGCCCTCGGCGACCTGAGCGTCGAGGTCGAGGTTCGCCGTGGCCAGATTGAATCCGCGTCCGATGGCGTCGTTGTCAACATTGGGCCCGCTTTGGGTAATGGATTGCAGTTGCTGAGCGAAGGCCCCACCGACTTTGACTTCGATGCCGTCGAACTCTGTCGTGTCGGCCATTGGGGATTCGAACATGTCAATTCCGCCTTGCCCGGCCGGACGCATCTGCGTAAGGTCGGTAAACTGGCCCATCGCCGTGAATGGGATCAGTCCAACGAGGAGGGTAAGTAGGAACGAGCGTAACATATCGGTGGATGAGGACAGATTATGAGACAGGAACGAGATGAGGGTTCGTAGAGGGCTATTCATTGCAGGAGGGAGGATTGGTGAGTGGTATTGTGGGCGATGAAAGCGAGGCATTGACGGAGCGCGTCTGGGCCAGGAGGTCGAACGTGACCTCGACCCGGTTCTGGACCTCAATCAATCCGAAGGCCTTGGAGGGAGGCTCGATGTGGAAGTAGGTCATCCGGATGGAGAGGCAGCCCCGGATCCGATAGTGCCGATCGTTCAGGGCCTGGACGGCGGCGTGGATCCGGGTCAGGCGCTTCGTGCCTGCGACTGTGAGCGGCCCCAGTGCATCCACCCGCCGCCACTGGGCCGACGTATCTGTGCGTCCCCCCATCGTCGCGTGCACGAGTTCGAACCGGATGTTGGGGTGCTTCTCCATCTTGAGGGTTTCTTGCAGGTCGCTCGTCATGCGCGAGTTGCCGCAATCGACGGCCGCAACGGGCACCCGAACCACCACCTCGGCATTCTCTCCGTCCGTCTTGGTCGGGACCGAGTCCTGCGGGGCGGGCAGCCGAGCGCTCCCCTCGATCCGGTCGATGACGCACGTGAAGTCGCGCACCGTGGCGTCGCCCTGGATCCAAAACCGGCTGTCGGGATGGGCGGCCAGGCGAAGCTGAGCGGCGGCGTCCCCAGGGACGCCCAGCATCAAGAGGCCGAGCAGCCCGAGAAGCGTCGCGATCCGCCCGGAAGGGAGGACGACAGCACGAAGTCGGGAGCACAGAGAGATCATGCGGGCCAGGATTGGTGAACGAGCTACTTTGTGTCCGGGGTTGCCGTCACGTCAAAGTGCACCGTCACCTCCTTGCTGACCGTGATGGTGCCCATCAGGGCACTGGGCCGGTCGATGTCGTAGTCGCTGAGCCGAATGGTGTGGCTGCCCGTCAGACGGAGGGTTCCATCGTCGTGACGCCGTCCCCGGACAGGAAGATCAATCTGGCGGCGCTCGCCAGCGAGGATCAGCTCGCCGGTGGCATCGACCGAGAACCAATGGGCGCCGGAGTCCGGCAGGGGGGACACCTGTGCGTCCTCCAGCGAGAAGTAAACTTCGGGGTACGCGTTCATCTGCAAGGCCTCGCGCAGCTTCTCATTCATGGTGTCGTTGTCACACTGGATCGAGTCCACCGGCACGGACACCTGCGTGCTCAACACTCCGCTGAGTGGGGAGGCAGGAGAGGCGTTCCCCGTCTGCGCCGTGTCCACTCGAAGGGACCCACTCAGTCCCTTGATGGGACAACTCCAGTCGTGGATGGTGGAACCTCCCTCCACGTACATCTCCGTTGAGGTCGGTTCGATGGTGTAGGACACCGGAGGCTGGAGCGACCCGGCCACGAGTAGCGTCCCGGCGAGTACGATGGTGAACGCTGTTGCGAGAAACCGAGTCATAAGCGCGTATGGGATGAATGAGCAGACTGTGTGCTTCGTCCCCCAGTGGGGGCATCGAGCCTATGTGCAAGGAGCCACCTGAGGACGAGCATGTGTATCAGCGGGCTCCCCACCCATGCCCCGGGACACTACGAGCGGTCAGGTGGGGCAAGCAAGGCCCGAGATGTGGGGGAAACCCGTACCTTGGGCATGGTCGGGACCACTGAAAGCCCTTCGGAACGAGAAGGAGGATCGCGAAAACAGTGGAACCACATGCCCGCCTACTACATCGTGTCGGCCTGAAGGCGAGATGAAGCCGACACATGGAAGGAGAGCTTTTCTCCTACAC
>JBDGQM010000078.1:3165-5041 GCA_042219065.1 Salinibacter sp.
TCGGCCTGAAGGCGAGATGAAGCCGACACATGGAAGGAGAGCTTTTCTCCTACACGCAGAACGTTCAACATTTAACGATTCAACGTTGAACGATACGGACCCAAGTAGACGGAGTCTTCCTCCTTCCTGAAATTCTGAGCTGGAATCAGTACAACTGGTGGGGGCAGTGTGCCCGACTGAACGCCGGCTGTCGAGACAGTGCGTGGATTCCAGCAGAATGGGGCGATAGAAGAGAGGGGGGAGTGCCCAGACGGGTCAGTTTTCGGACACGGCCGACAGGTCGAGGTCCACCGGCTTTGGGTAGCAGACGTAGGGCTTTTCCACGAAGCCCGTAAGGTCAGAGATCGTGGCGGTGTCAGCCACTTCAGACAGCTCCCGAACGGTGTGGTCCCGGCCGAGAATCCCAATCAACTCCTGGTCGCTGTCGTAGGCGGTGTGACGCGACACGTTGACGGTGAGGTAGTGCCGGGCGGCGGCGTTGGCCTCGGTCCGCGCCACCAGGTCCTGCTCGACGAGCCAGTCCGCCACCTGAGCGCGCCAGGCGTCCCGTTGCGAGGCGGACGGCTTGTCGGAGAGGAAGGTGACGCGCAGGAAGACCCGGTTGATGAAGCGCCGGCACAGGTCGGCCAGGACAGGGTCGGGGCCGCGCATCCACTGCTTCAGGCTGAAGAGCACGTCGGTGTCGTCGAGCTGCAGGTAGTGGTCGCGCACCGCCGGCGCGTCGATCTGGTCGACGTGGATGTCGTTGCGAAGGAAGAAGAGCAGCGCGCGCGAGCCGCGCTGGAGCCAGTCCGGTGCGCCCTCGCCGCCGAGATGCTTTTGGGCGCGGTGCAGAAGGCCGCGGAGCAGCTCGTCGCCCGCCAGGACGGTCTTGTGGAGGTAGACCTGCCAGTACATGAGCCGCCGCGAGATGAGGAAGTTTTCGACGGCGTAGATGCCCTTCGCCTCGATCATGACCTCGGCGTCGGGGCCTCCGGGGAGCGGATGCACGCGCATGGTTTTGAGCAGGCGCTGGACGCCCACCTCGCCCTCCGCCACCCCCGTGTAGAAGGAGTCCCGCCGGAGATAGTCGAGCCGGTCCATGTCGAGCTGGCTCGACACGAGCTGATGAAAGAACGGCCGCTCGTAGGTGTCGTCGAAGATGGCGAGGGCCGTGTCGAGCGTGCCGTCCATCCGCTCGTTCAGGTCCACCAGGAGGACCCGGCTCATGTCCTCGTGCGAAAAGTCCTCGATGAGCTCGTGTTCGAGGGTGTGGGAGAAGGCGCCGTGGCCCACGTCGTGGAGGAGCGCCACCGCGAGGGCCGCCGTCCATTCCTCAGGATCAATGGGCGTGCCCTTTTCCGACAGGTTCGTCAGGGCGTCCTGCATGAGCGCCATCGCCCCCAGCGCGTGGTTGAAGCGCGTGTGCTCGGCCCCCGGAAAGACGAGGTGGCCCACGCCGAGCTGCCGGATGCGCCGCAGGCGCTGGACCTCGGGGGTCTGAATGAGGTCCATGATCACGTTCTTCGGCACGGAGATGAACCCGTGGACCGGGTCCGAGAACAGTTTAAAGCGCTGATCCGATGACATTGGAAGAGTACGGACTCTGAAAAGATGGTACCCTTATTCTGATGGGGTACCTCGCGGTGGGCATCTACCGATGCGTGAGGAACTTCTTGAACGGGATGTGCCCACCTCGACCGAGAATGCTCTGGCGGAACGGGGCTGAGTGTGGGAGTATGGGCGTACGGGCGTTCTTTCTCCCGCACCCACACACTCCCAAACGCCCATACCCAGAGGCGTTATCTTCAGGAATTTCTGCACGGCTCGGTATGTGTCAAAGGATGGACGGCTGGAGGGGGGCGTGGCACCCGGAGGCATCCATACGTCATCCATA
>JBDGQM010000079.1:0-4197 GCA_042219065.1 Salinibacter sp.
TCAGTCGCTTCGCTCGTGTCTCGACTCCGCTCGAAGCGTGTCCCGACTACTGTCGGGATGACGTGCTGAGTTTTCGGGATTTTGAGTTCGCTTACACCCACACAATGATGGTTGACGCTGCAGTAGACATGTCAACTGCAAACAGGACACGACTTGTGAGAACTGCTTCTTTCTCAATGCGGACTCTGCTCGGGGGATTCGTTCTGCTCGCTCTCGGCGGCGGTAGTGCGATTGCCCAGGGCCAGCCGGATCCGACCTCCAAGGACTACGTGCGCCGCATTGCGCAGCAGACTCGTCCCGAGGCCCCGGCTCCTGCCATTCGGGAGCGACTGCAGCGTTACGGGCGGTACATCCAGTACTTTACAGGACTGGTGTACACCCGCGCTGGGGTGACCGTAGACCCCGATTTTGTACGGGCGCTCATCGCCGCCGAGTCGAGTGCTCGCCCCCGCGTTGTGTCCGATAAGGGCGCGATTGGGTTGTTGCAAATTCGGTTGGAGACCGGACGGCGGGCGGCCCAGAAGCTCTATTCCACCGGGTACAACTTTCGGCACGTCGACCGGGATCGTCTCCAATCCCTGGACGCGCAGGACCTGAAGAACCCGGCAATCAACATCCTACTCGGCTGCTACCTGCTCGATCGGTACAACGCAGCCTTTGGGGGGCACCTCGCCCGCACAGTCGGGGCGTGGAACGCAGGCCCAGACCGGGTTCGGCAGTACGAGGGCACCCCGCCGTATCAGGAAACCCTGGGCCTCATTGCGCGGGTCAACGCGTTCTACCTGTTCTTCCGTCGCCAGTGAGGCCCCAGACGTTTGACTCGCACAGGCCGGTCCGGATCTGTCCGGAATCCGGAGGAACCGTCGAAAATCGCGTCAGGCGACGGTGTCTAAGATGTCCTTCACAAACTCCCCGGCCTCCCCGGTAATCCCTGCAATCATGGAGGTGAGTTCCTCTGAGGAGATCGATTCCCGTTCGGCCAGGTTGCGAGTAACACCGGCGTCCTGAAGCTTTTCGGTGAGGGCCTCCTCGCCGCCCCAGGGATGGTCTTCGTCGAGATCCCCCGCAAGGTGGGCCACCCCGAGGGCCAGAGCGATGGTCGAGACGAGCGGTTGGAACTGATCGTCTACTTTCGTAGGCCGGCGGTACCCGCGCAGGACGGCACGAAGGTTCTCGGAGAGGTTGCAGGCCTTTCCCATCGCGCGTCCCTTCTGTACATGATCCTCTTTGAATTTAAGGATCTCCTGCCCTTGCGGCGGCGGCCCTTGGAAGGAGGCGGTCCGATCGTGTTGTTCGAACCAGAGATCTACGTACGCCTCGCCCTCGGTGCTCAGGAGCGCGAGGCGACCGATTTGGGCAAACATTCCGCCGGTGTACGCCGTCTCGGGGGCCTCAACACTAAACTCCTTGGCCAGCTCTCGGGCTATGTAGGCCGCCAGCGTGCTTGTTTTCATGATATACCGCTGCACCCGCTCGGCTTCCGGCCCATGGAGTTCAGAGACTGTATCACCAATCACCTTCGTCAGTACGAGATTACAGACGGGCTGGAATCCCAGGTAGCTCACCGCTCGCTCGACCGTCTCGACGGAGGCTCTGATTCCGTAGTACGCCGAATTGATGTGCTGGAGAAGCCACTGCGAAATGACCTGATCTTTCTCGAGAACCTCGGTGAGCGCCTCAGTGTCCTGAGACGAATCCGACGCGCCCAGCTCTGAGACTTCGACGAGCGTGGTGGGAAGCGGAGGGAGTTCAATGCCCGCCAGGCTTTCCTCCGACACCTGAAACTCAGAGGAGGACTGCGTCTCAAGCTCATGTTCGATTGTGCCGACGAGCTCGCGCTTCGTTACGGGTTTGGTGACAACCTCGTCGAACCCCGCCTGCAAAAACTGTTTCTGGTGTTTGTCGATCGAGTAGGCCGTGCATGCCACCACCGGGGCGGACGCGTACCGCTCCATTTCTTGCACTGAATGGAGAACCTCGACACCTGTGCGGCGTCCCTTCAGATTGATATCAAGGATGAATGCATCGTATTCGTTCTCCCTGGCCTTCTGGATTGCTTCGTCGGCCCGAGCGGCCAGGTCTATGCGGTAGTCGTCCTGGAGGATGCGTTCGAGAAGCGTTTGCGTAACCTCGTTGTCTTCCAGGACGAGCAGGTGCGGGGGCTCCGCGTCCGCGGGAGGGCTGGAGGCGTCCGCCGCAGTCCTATCGCCGACGCCGAGGCCATTTGCGTCGGTACGGTCGCACGGCACCCGCAACGTGAGGGTGCTCCCGGTCTCCGACTCGCTCTCGGTTTGGAGGCCCCCACCCAGGTGGCGCGCGAACGCTCGGGCGAGCCAGAGTCCGATCCGGAGTTCCTTCGGGGGAGTGTCCTCTGCGGGGGGGGCCTCTTCAGGGGGGCGCTGTGCGAAGGCTTCGAAGAGGGACGAAACCGCATCGGGCGGGACGCCAACGCCCGTATCCGAGACGCGAAATTCGACCGCAGCGTCCGTGGGGGCGACGTGGAGGGTCACCTCCCCTTCACGGGTGCACGCGATCGCGTTCGCGAGAAGGTGCCGCAGTGCCCGACGGAGTGTGTCTGCGTCGGTGGTCACGTCCACAGGTGAGTCCGGCGTTTCCAGGGCAAGAGCGAGCCCCTGCTCATGGGCGGACTGCTCATGGGCCTCGAGAAGATCGTCGGCCAGGTTGATGACATCGACGGCCTCGGGGGCCCGCTCGGTCTGGTCCACGTGCAGGTGCCGAAGGTGGTCCAGGGACCGAAGGACGGGGCGCAGTCGTCCGCCCGCCTCCTGAATCTGTGTCGCCAGTTCCGTTGTGCCAGGGGACGATTCCGGAAGCTGCCCGGCCAGCTCCAAAATGGAGGCCAAAACTGAGTCTAGCTCCCGGCTCATGGCCCCCACGAACGAATATGGAGCGTCTTCTAGGAAGGTCGGGGCGTCCTCCTCCATGCCTTCGGACGTACTGCTCACGGGACTGGTGTGCAGAGAGGGGAGATGACGAGAGATACATGGTGTGGTGCCGGGCGTGTGTCACGCGCAAGAATCACACCGGAGGCGTAGAGCTGAGAGGTTACGTTTTTCAGCGCGTACCGCCGGAGAAAAAACCATATCCGGCATGAATGCGCCTCGCTCCGGTCGTGGAACCGTTCTCCTGTTCGGGAGGCTATCTGAAATTGCGCAGTCTGTAAAAAACTCCGGCCTGGCGGTCCAGAGTACCATCCCCGGCGGACGAGTCCCGCACATTGTGTCATTGAGCAGGCCGAATGGAAAAAGCCATCGCGTTCTGCCAAGTTGTATGCGCATCAGACCAGCTGACCCAGCTTGGCGGACATTCCTCCCCGTTACTTCCTGACCGAGATCAACCGTGCTTGGAACCCGTCCCCCGTGCCCCGATGCGTTTAGACGCCGGACCCGTCGACCGTGCCCGCACCGGAGGGATGCCCTCCAGCACATCCTGAGCCCGATTGACGCCGTCGGGGAGCGGGGTGGGCCTGTGGCGTGAAATCAGGCATGTCAAAGACGAACGCAAGCCGTACGATCGAGCCGATACAAGTCACGAGCAATGGCGAGTTTGTTGGGGGTATCTGGGCTTCTCATCGGAGGGGGCCTCGTGTATTATCTGGTGACCGAGGGCCGCGACCACCCGCTCTACGTCCAAGTCGGCCTTTTGCTGGGGTACGTGATGCTTTTTACGGTCCTCGTGGCGCAATGCTCAGGGTAGTAGCATGTTACACCTGACTCCATGGGTCGAGGACACGATCTCAAAATTCCCGAAGCACGTCGCTTCGAGCGTAGTCGAGAAGCCTCCTCGAGGCTACACGGCTACGCCAGGAAGAGTTCTCGACGTTGCTCGAAGCGTGTCCCGTGCCGATGGGAATCGCGCACGGCACACGACTACTGTCGGTGCCGACCACTGTCGGGATGACGGGTTATGATCTGGGAATTTTGAGATCGCTTGGGAGACAAAATTACCTGTAACACTCCAGAATTCGCACACATCGGCGTGCGCCGATGAAGTGCCGTCGGGACGCGGGCGGCCCCGCAGAGGGACGCAATCGAGGCCTTTCCGGGGGCCGGTTCGTCCTCCTTGTCGTCGCCCGTGGCGAGCAACGGCGTCCCCTCCCCCAGCGCGACGAGGCGGAGGGGGAGTCAGGGCAATCGCATCAAACGTCTGCTTGGTTCGAAAGAACCTCAGATCGCC
>JBDGQM010000008.1:0-3338 GCA_042219065.1 Salinibacter sp.
ATGCACCGCACCACCCTCATCACCGAAAACGGCCACATGGTGACGGTTCGGGCGCCCGAGGATCAGCCCACCAACGACCCGAAGACCGACACGCACCACGACTTCCTCACGGACCACTGGATGGACGTGGCCGCGGCGTCGTATCTCGGCTTCAAGCGGCACGGCATCGGCGCCGTGGTGGTGACGCAGCGCGACCCGGCGGCCAGTCCCATTCACGAACACATCGGCACCCACAAGCTGCTCTACAGCCCCGACGGCGTTCGGGGCGGGTGGCTCACGCACAACGAGGACCGACTCCCCGCCGACTGGCTCGACACGCGCTTCCAGTCGTACGACCCGAACGAGTCGGCAATCGTCGTCATGGCCGACGAGGACGGCTCCCTCCGCGTCTACGCCGTGGACGGCACCCCCGCCCCACCGCGAAGCTACGAGCTGGTACAGGCGCGGCAAAACTGAACGGGAGCCCCTTCTGTGAACGTAGGATGAGATGTCCCGTATACTTGTTGCCCATGTGGATTCTCACTTCCCGGATCGCCCACTATGCCTGCGACGCTGTCAAAATCCGAAATCATTCGTGCCCTCGACGATCTCCCGGACGAGGAGATTGCCCTGGAAGACGTGATCGAGCGCCTCATTCTCCTAAAGAAGGTGCGCTCGGGGCTTGACCAGGCCGGAAAGGGAATTCCCCACGAGGAGGTAAAAGAGCAGTTTGAAAAGCCCCCCGAGGAGCGTACCTGGCGGTAACGACAACGCACAATGGCGACGCTGAAGTGGAGGCCTCAGGCCCTGAACGACCTCGAATCCATCGAGGAGTACTACGACGACATCGCTCCCGACTACGCGTCGCTCCTCGTTCAGGAGATTCTGGAACAAGCCGATCAACTGGAGAGGTTTCCTCGAATGGGCAGGATCGTCCCCGAAATTGCGGACGAGGACATCCGTGAACTCATCTATCGGGACTACCGCATCATCTATATCGTGGACACAGACGACGAGCAGGTCGACGTACTAACTGTGGTTCATTCGTCTCAGCATCTGGGCTCCCTCAATTAGGGCAATCCACCCCCCTCAGACTGCATGATGCTGTTTGCGTGAGATCTCTCCCGCCCAGAGTCAGACTCACGCATCACGCCTCACGCATCACGTTTTCGCGCCTCCCTCTCACCGCCCGCCACCCGGTCCGCACCCCCACCGCGAGCACGACCGGGAAGACCGCCGCGTGCAGGTCCTGCGGCCACCAGCCCCAGCCGGCGGCCACGACCAGCGCCCCGAACGCGGTGACGGTCCAGTATTCGCGAAGCCCCCGCAGTGACGGCCGCCACACCAGCACCGCCGCGGCAATCAGGTGCGTGGGCCAGGCCCAGAGCAGATTCCAGTTGTCGTTGGTCACCTCGTACGCGGCCACGAACCAGAGGAAGCACGCGAGGAGACCGATGATCCCGACAACCGCGAGAAGCAACGCGTCGCCCCGCCGTCCGGGCCGCCGGTCGGTCGTGGCCTGCCAGCCGGTCCAGCCGAGCGTGAGGAGCAAGACGAGCCATCCCGCCGCAAGGGGCCAGTCGAGGGCCGTGGGCGTCGCCTCGTAGCCCGAAATCCACTGTACGGTGTCGGTACGGGCCACCAGTGCACGGGTCGTGTCGCGGGTCTCGATGGTGGCGTGGCTGAACGCCTTGAAGAGATATTCCGGCAGGAAATGGACCTCGCGGGGGGTGGGGCGCCGGTCGGCCGGGGTGCCCAGGGCGAGGTCGAAGCTCAAATCCACGAGCGGCAGGCTCGCCGCGTAGGGATCCAGGAGGTGCCGAAAGCTCGCCTTCGGATGCGGGCGCGCCGCAAACTGCACCGCGCTGCCCAGGGACTGCTCCAGCGCATCCCGTACGCGGGTGGAGCAGTTGTCGAAGAAAAAGACGTACTGGTAGTAGCGATTCTCGGGGCGGGCGTTGGTCTGCAGGAACCGGAAGAGCGCCGTCCGCTGCTCGCGGGTCAGGTTCAGGGTCTGCTCGATGACGGGCCGCCGCTGCTGCTCGTAGGCCCGGAGCGCCCGCTCGTACGGCACCACGCTCAGAAAGTAGCGGAGGTGGCCGTACGCGAACTTGGGAATGAACAGCGGATCGCTAAAATCGAAGGTGCCGTAGTTGTAGAGCCGGTCGATGCCGAGCGCCGGATCGCGAACCCGAAGGGCGCTGTGGCCGAACATCGAGTACACCGGATCGCCGGGCAAAATGGTGACCATCGACACCTCCGACTCCGCCGAGAGACGCGTCGGCTGGGCCACGCTCGGACCGGCACGCCCCCACGCCAACACGCCCAGCAGGAGAAGACCGAGAACACGACTGGGCGTGGCGGAGGCGACCATTGGAGACGGCGTGAAGCACAGAGCAAATCGCTGTCGCCTCGAACGTTCACCCCCCGGGCGGGTTCAACGGACGATTGATTTTCCACGAACCAAGACTTCAGCCACTGTGGGCCGAGCCGACCGGGCCGAATTTGTTCTCGAGGAACTCCGCGAGCGCATTGACCGCCCCACGACCGAACTTCAGTACGACACCCCCTACCAGTTGCTCGTCGCCGTCATCCTGTCGGCCCAGTGCACCGACGATCGCGTCAACAAGGCCACGCCCGATCTTTTTGACGCCTACCCGACGGTGGAGGCCCTCGCCGGAGCGACGCCCGACGACATCTACCCCTACATCCAGTCCATCACGTTCCCAAACAACAAATCCGGCTACCTCGCCAAGATGGCCCGGCAGGTGGTCGAGAACTTTGACGGCCACATTCCCGACACCATCGACGACCTGGAGACGCTGACGGGCGTGGGGCGCAAGACGGCCCGCGTGGTGGCGCAGGTGGCCCACGACGCCGACGCGCTTCCGGTCGACACGCACGTCTTCCGCGTATCAAACCGCATCGGGCTCGTGACGGAAGACGCGACGACCCCGAAGACGGTGGAGGAGCAGCTCAAGCGGGTGATCCCGAAAGACGACTGGGGCGAGGCGCATCACCTCCTCATCCTGCACGGCCGGTACACCTGCACGGCCCGCTCGCCGGACTGCGAGGACTGTCCCCTCCCGAACGTCTGCAAGCATTACGTCCGCCTCCAGAGTCGCCCGGCCCCCATGGATGATCTCGATTCCTCGCAGGGCGCTTACTACTGCACGACCAGCGACCACTACTTCGACGACCCCGACACGCACGTCGACCGCTACGACCTCGAACAGACTGCCTGCCCCCACTGCGGCTCCATGCAGGTCCTCCGCACCACCACCGGCCAGCCGACCAAACAGGTGAAGGACTACCGGGTGAATGGATAGTTGCGTATGGGAGTTTGGGCGTATGGGGGT
>JBDGQM010000080.1:0-4023 GCA_042219065.1 Salinibacter sp.
CCGCGCAGACGTGGCACGAGTCGGGGACCTATCCCGGCGAGCCGGTCTTCGTCCCCCATCCGGAGGGCACGACGGAGGAGGACGGGGTCGTGCTCTCGGTCGTCCTCGATCCGGCCGCCGAGCAGTCGTTCCTGCTCGTGCTCGACGCCGACACGTTCACGGAGCGGGCCCGGGCGACGGTGCCACATGCCATTCCGTTCGGCTTTCACGGACAGTTTTTTGGCGGAGAGGGGACGGGCTGACGAATCGTTCCCCCTTCGTTGAAATGGAGAGAAGCCGTGTCGGGTTGGTTACGATCCGACGGAACCACGCTCTCGCGGCGGCGGGTTCTCTGAAGCGTCGCCGCCGTTTCTGAAATCTGTCTGTCTCACTGTGGTCCCCGATTTTCTGCTTCCCGAGTGGGTGCCCAACGCGCATCCCCTCATCGTGCACTTCCCCATTGCCCTCATCTTTGTCGCCATTGCCGCCGACGCGCTGGCGCTGTGGCTCGGGGAGACGTGGGAAACCGGGCAGGAGGTGGCGACGGGGCTTTACGCGGCGACGGGGCTGAGTGCAATCGTGAGCTATTACAGCGGCACCTGGGCGATCGACACGGTGGCCATCGTGACACCCGGCGCGGCCCAGACCCTGTCGACGCACTCGTTCTGGGCGTGGTACACGATGGTGTCGACGAGCGGATACGCCCTCCTCCGCATCCTCGGGCTGTTCGTCCCGTGGGTCCGCGCCCGACGCACTGCCCATGCCGCCCTGTTTGTTGTTGGGGTGGGGACTCTGTATCCGATGTACGAGACCGGGGAGAACGGCGGGGCGATGGTGTACAAGCGGGGCGTCGGCGTCACGCGCATTCAAGAACTGCCGTCTTCGTCGCCCGCGGCCCCGGACTCGACGCGGCCGGACACGGTGCAGGCGTCCGAATCTGCGCCGCGCTCGGAGGCGCCGTAGTACTATCGGACGTCTCTAAAAGGCCGCCAGGTCGCGGGCAGCCTCCAGAATTTCCTCATCGCCCGGCAGGACGCTCCGCTCCAGCGAGTGGGCGAAGGGAATGGGCGTAAACTCGCCGGCGACGCGGCGGATGGGGGCGTCGAGGTACGTGAACGCGTCGTCCCCAATCTGTGCGCAGATCTCGGCGCCAAAGCCGATGAACTCGTGGTCCTCGTAGACGACGAGCGCGCGGTTCGTCTTCCGGACAGACTCCAGAATCGTCTCCGAGTCGAGCGGGACGATCGTGCGGAGGTCTACCACCTCCACGTCCACACCCTCCTGCTCCATCTCCTTCGCGACGTCGAGCGACTTTTGCACCATCATGCCGTAGGTGACAATCGTCAGGTCCGACCCCTCGCGGGCAATCCGCGCCTCGCCGAACGGCAGCGTGTAGTGCTCCGGCGGGGCGGGCGTGCGGGCGGAGGCGGCGCGGTAGAGCGCCTTGTGCTCCAGGAAGAGCACCGGATCCTCCGAGCGGATGGCGGTGGCCAGGAGGCCCTTCGTGTCGGCGGCGGTGGAGGGGAGGGCCACCTTGAGGCCGGGCGTGTGGCCGAAGATCGACTCGATGTTTTGCGAGTGGCAGAGGCCGCCGTGAATGTAGCCCCCACAGGGCACGCGGATCACCATGGGGCAGCTCCACTGATCGTCGGAGCGGTAGCGAAACGGCGCCACCTGATTGCGCAGCTGCTGCATCGCGGGCCAGATGTAGTCGGCAAACTGGATCTCGACGACCGGCGTGAACCCGCTCGCCGCGTAGCCCACTGCGGTGCCGACGATCGACCCCTCGGCCAGGGGCGAGTTGAAGCAACGGTCCTCCCCGAACTCGTCGGTGAGCTCCTTCGTGGCGGTAAAGACGCCGCCCTTGTCCCCGGCCACGTCCTCGCCGTAGACGATGATCGACTCGTCGCGCGCCATTTCCTCCTTGAGCGTGCGATTGATGGCGTCCACCATCACCATCGGCTCGGCATCCTCATCCACGTCGTCCTCGGCGTTGTAGTCGATGTCGAGGTCGCCTTCGAAGAAGACGTGGTCGGTGGCCGTCTCGGGGACCGGATCGTCCTGCTGCTTGGCCCACTCGGCGGCCTCGTCCACCGTCTGGTGGACCTCCTCCTGCATGGTCTCCGCCTCGTCTTCGGTGAGAACTCCCTCCTTGATCAGAGACGCCTCCAGGCGCGCAATCGGGTCGATCTTGCGGTCGGCCTCCAGTTCGTCGGGGGTGCGGTACTTGGTGTGGTCGTCCGAGGAGGAGTGGGGGAGGAGGCGCACCACGTCGGCCACGAGGCAGACCGGGCCGTTCCCGTTTCGGATGTGCTGGATGGCGGCCTGGGCGGCGGAGGCACTGGCAAAGAAATCGGTGCCGTCCACGCGCATGCGGCTGAGGCCCTCGTACCCGGCGGCGAGCTTGTAGGGCGTGCCCCCGGCCGTCTGCTCGTCGATGGGGACGCTGATGGCGTACTTGTTGTCCTGCACGAGGAAGAGGGCCGGCGCCTGCTCGCGGGCCGCCCAGTTGAGCGCCTCGTGGAAGTCGCCCTGCGAGGTGGCCCCGTCGCCGCACGAGATGTAGACGTAGTTGTCTTCGCCCCGGTCTTTGATGGCGAGCCCAAAGCCGAGGCCCGGATTGAACTGGGCCCCGACCGACGAGGCCGTCGTCATCACATTGAGGTGCTTGAGCCCAAAGTGCTCCGGCATCTGGCGGCCGCCGGAGTTCGGGTCGTCGGCCTTCGCGAGGTGGGCCAGCAGCGCCTCGCGGGGCGTCATCCCGAGCGAGAGCGCCATGCACAGGTCCCGGTAGTAGAAGCAGAACCAGTCGTGGCCCGGCCCCTCGCCGGGCTGCGAGTAGCGACTGATCGCGGACTGAACGGCCTCGTGCCCGGCGCACCCGATGTGGAAGTGGCCCTTGCCCTGCTTCAGCAAGGTCATCATTTTCTCGTCGAGCCGCCGGGAGAGCATCATCGTGCGGAGCCGCTGCCGCAGTTCGTCGGTCGCAAAGTCGGACGGCGTCAGCGTATCAATCTCGATCGACCCGTCGGACTCGATGGACGGAATCTCGGGAATAGCGGCGTGGCCGTCCCCGTGCATCAGTTCCTCGACGGGCAGGTCGTCGTCCGCCGGGCGTTCCACGGCCTGATCGGGATCAGGGTTGGGGGCCTCCGCGTCGGGCATCTCCAGATTGCGGGACGCGTCCTCCGCGATCTCTGCGTCGGCGGAGTCGTCGGTCGTGTCGGGCTCGGGAGCATTGTTGTCGTTCGCCATGTCCAGGTCGGTCGTTGCTAAAAGCCATCCGAAGGTCCTGCAGGTGCCCTCCCCCGACGGGCCGGTAGATGGAGGCGGCCGTGCAGGAGGCGAGAGAGGTCGTCGAAGCGCTTTCGGGAGCGCTGTCGCCCTGTTGTCCCTGGAGGGAGTTGAGGCGGATATACATCCCACTTCGTCACGACAATATAAGAAATCGTCCGTCCAACAAAAAGGTTCTGAGACGGAGCCCGGAGTGATCGCGCGTTAAAAGCTGATCTGTAAAACAGCCGTGCAAGCGCAGGCGAGCGGCCCTGTGCCAATGGCAATCGCACACGGCACACAATTTCTATCGGTGCCGATTCGCGGCGGGAAGGACGTGTGGGCCTGAACTGAGCGCGTTCGGGCCCGGAGAGAAGACCCGTCGGACTGCTGTGCCCGAGATGCGATTGCTCCACGCCCCGACATACTGTCCCGGTCGTCGAATCCGTCTTGCCGGCACGGGCTCCGTTCGGGAGCCACAGGGCAGGGGATGAGTCGTCTGAGCGGAACGGAGAAAAAGAGGAAAGACGGGTCACTCAAACAGGTCCGCGTGGCCCAGAAAGCGGAGGGCGGACACACTGGGCATGAAGAAGTAGGCCCCACCTCGCACCTCCACGAAGCGCTGCATGCTCGTCACGCGTCGCCGCACTGGATCGTCGGGCATGGTGACGGTGGTGTCCTCATCGTGGGGCCTTCCCATGAGCGGATCAGGGTCGCCGCGCTTCCCGTGTTGGTCGGTGTCTACATGGGGCAACACGTCCTTGGGGTCGC
>JBDGQM010000080.1:4123-12094 GCA_042219065.1 Salinibacter sp.
CCGCGCTTCCCGTGTTGGTCGGTGTCTACATGGGGCAACACGTCCTTGGGGTCGCATCCTTGGAGTCGCGGTCCGGAGCCGAGTTGTACGGGGACGGACGCTCTCAAAACCATCTGGAATCTGCCCGTCGGACCGAACAGAACCTAGGCTTCGACGGCCTCGGGTTCGGGTTCGGGCTCGTAGGGGAGTTCGAACCAGAACCGGGTGCCCCGGCCCTTCGTGCTCTCGACGTGAATGTCTTCGCCGTGGGCCTGAAGGATCTGCTTGACGATGCTGAGGCCGAGCCCGGTCCCGCCGCTCTCGCGCGAACGGTCCGGATCCACCCGGTAGAAGCGTTCAAAGATCCGATCGAGGTGGTCTTCGTCGATGCCCTGTCCGGTGTCGACGACCTCAATGCGAACCTTATCGAGGCGTCGGTGCACGCGGCACCGCACCGATCCGCTGTCCGTGTAGGCGATGCCGTTTTCGATGAGGTTCCGCAGCACCTGTCGGATGCGAGAGCGGTCGGCGTGGACAAAGAACTGCGGCACGTCGGCCTGGAGATCGAGGTCTTTCTCCTCGGCCTTGGGGCGGAGCATCTCGGCCACCTCGTTCACCAAGTCCTTCAGATCGAACACCGAGCGGTTGATGAGGTCCTCGCGGTATTCGAGGCGGGCGATGTCGATCAGGTCGTTGAACAGGTTCTGGAGCCGATTCAGGTTGGTGAGGGCCTTTTCGGCGTACATCTTCCGCTGGTCGTCGGTGAGGCCGGGCGTGCCGAGGGCCTCCAGGTAGCCGCTGATGGAGAAAATGGGATTGCGAACCTCGTGGGAGACGTTCC
Organism: Salinibacter sp.; assembly: GCA_042219065.1. Classification (GTDB taxonomy): domain Bacteria; phylum Bacteroidota; class Rhodothermia; order Rhodothermales; family Salinibacteraceae; genus Salinibacter. The sequence continues at coordinate 4,944 of JBDGQM010000080.1, forward strand.
CGATGAACTCGCTCTGCAGCCGGGTCATGCGTTCGAGCTCATCAATTTTCTCCCGGAACGTGTCGGAGGCATGGTTTAGGCTCTCGGCGAGGTCCTGAAACTCCGCCGCGCGGGAGTCGACGCGAATTTTGCCCGCGAACTCCCCGTTGGCCACGCGGCGGGCCGTGTCGCTGATGCGGGTGAGGGGCGTGGTAACCTGGTAGGTCGCCACGAAACTGCCGAGGAGGGCCAGGATGAGGGCCAGCACCATGCCCAGGATGAGGACGAGCTGGGACCGCTGTGCGAGGGCGTACAGGGGTGGGGGAGACTGTGCCACCTGCACGATCAGGTTCGAGGACGGCCGGTAGAGGGCCGCTACGAAAAACGGGTCCCCATCGGCAGACCGGCTGCTCGTGGTCCGAGTGAATCGGATCGTCTCCTCCTCCATGCGCTGCAGGGCCGACACGTCGATCAGCGTGTCGGAGGAAATCGGTCCGGAGGGCGGACGGTAGGTGGTATCGGGGGTGACGAGCGTAATGTGCAGATCCTGAAGCTCCGTCAGGCTCTCCACGATGCGTCCCCGTCGCGTTTCGGACGGTTCCTGTTCAACCTGGACGGCAATGCGGTGGGCCTGGTCGCGCAGGGTTTGCTGCATGGCCGTCCGCGTTTCTCCACGCAGCACGAGCAGCACGTACAGACCGACCCCCACGACAGCCGTCCCCACGAACAGGGCGAAGGTCAGCACCATCCAGGTTTTCGTAGAGGCCCGCCGCGGGAGGAGAGAGTCCCAAATCGACTGGAGAAAAGACATACATCACAGGTGGCCAACGAGCCCCGCGACGTACACCACGGGTGCAATAGAGCCAGGCGCAGAGTTTGGGAAAGACGCGGTCTCGGGGCTCAGGTTCGCCCCGGCCTAAGCGCCGGGGACGATCCGCTCAGAGAAACAGGGGGACACGCGTCTGCGGGGTGCCGCGACGCGTTCATGTCCCGTCCTTTGTGGTACCGGCACCGCCCACCGAATGATCGGCGGATCGGGGCCCCACTGCGACCCGAACAAGGACGCCAGACCCTCACTAGTTCGTCAAGCCTCATTCTTTGAGCAATTGCCTCCAGCGTTCCCGCAGGGACGACCGGGGGCCGAGTGAAACGAGGTCATGCTGCCTCAGTGCGGGTCGTCCCTACATCGGCGAGGGAGGCCAATTTTGCCGCTGTCGGATCTCCCGAACAGGTCTGATTCGTGCCAGACGCGTGTCGAAGAATCACGGTTGACGCGGCACTACGCTTCGGCGGACTCTTCTTCCTGAACGAAGCGGTACCCGACGCCGCGGACCGTCTGGATGTGCTTGGCAAAGTCGCCCAGCTTCTCGCGGAGGTTCTTGATGTGGGCATCCACGGTTCGCTCCGTCACCATCATCGCGTCCTTCCAGATGGTTTCGAGCAACTGCTGGCGGGTAAAGGCCTTTCGGGGATGGCGTACGAGGTAGCGCAGCAGCTCGAACTCCGTCAGGGTCAGTCCGAGGTCTTCGCCGTTCAGTTCGGCGCGGTATTCGTCCTCGTAGATTTTGAGCCCGTCGACCTCAAGAATGCTGCTCTCCTCGACGCCGGACCGACGCAGCACGGCCTTCACGTGGGCCACGAGCACCTGTGGGGAGACCGGCTTGGTCAGGTAATCGTCGCCCCCAAGCATCAGTCCTTCAATCTGGTCTTCTTCCTCGGTCTTCGCACTCAGAAAGACGATGGGGATCTCTTCGGTTTCGACTCGAGAGCGCAGTTCCTTGCAGACCTCGTACCCGTCCACGCCAGGGAGCATGATGTCGAGCACGATCAGATCCATCTTTCCGGATGCCGTCTCGAGCGCCTCTTCCCCGTCAAACGCGGTGTGTACGGTATAGCCTTCTTCTTCGAGAAAGTGGCCTACGACTTCAACAACATCTTTTTCGTCGTCGACAACAAGAATGTCGATGTCGCTGGGATCGGCAGTAATAGGCATTGGATTAAGAGAGGGATTAGTGAATGAAGAAAAAATGTACACCGCCGCTGGACAAAGCACAGGAGAAATCATCAACACTACCCTGAATCCTATGCGAGAGCCACATGGCGGGATGCGTCTAAAGCTTCGTAGTGAAGGGGGTAAACGTAACGATGTCGTGTGTCGTTCAGATGCTCGATGTTAATGCCGAGCGGGGATGAGGATCCGCTTCGGGGTCGTCGTTCGAGGTACTGTATCGCCGGGGCACGCGGGGCGAGACGCTGCAGCAAATCTCGTACGGAATCGTCTCGCTCCACTGGGCTACGTCGTACACCGTCGGTCCCGAGGGACCAAAGAGAACGGCCTCGTCTCCCCGCTCGACGGTTGTCGCGGGGGGCTGGTTGGGAGGACCGAGATCCACCATGCACATGTCCATGCAGATTGTGCCCACGATGGGGCGGGAGGTGCCCCCCAGACGAACGGATGCACGGCCGGAGCAGAGGCGCGGATACCCGTCGCCGTATCCTACGCCCAGCGTGGCGATGCGGGTCCGGCGCGGCGCCTTCCAGTGCGCACCGTATGAGATCGGCGTGCCCGCAGGCACCGTCTTGAGGTGAGTCACGCGGGCCGTCAGTTGCATCGCGGGACGAAGGTTGAGGCGGGCGCTCAGGTCCGGGGTGGCCGCCAATCCGTACAGGGCGATGCCGCTTCGGACGAGGGGCGACGGAAAGTGCTGCGTGGAGGCTCCGAGGGTGAGCAGGGCGCCCGTGTTGGCCGCATGCACGTGTTCGACCGGCACGTCGAGGGCCTCCACGACGGCCTGAAAGCGCTCGAGCTGCGTCTGGGCGAACGTGCTCCCGGGGGCATCGGCCGTTGCGAAGTGCGTCCAAAGCCCCGCGAGCGTGACGCCCGGCGTCTCGGCCAGGTGTGACAGAACCGCCGGTACGTCCTCGGGAGACAGGCCGAGGCGACCCATGCCCGTGTCGACCTTCACGTGGACGCGGAGGGGCGCGTCCGGACGGGCGTGGCGAGCGACGGCCGCCGCAACGTCGGCGGACGGAATCGTAAGAGCGAGGTCGTATTCCGCGTACTGGGGAATCTGATCGGGCGACGGGGCCCCAAGCACCAGGATGCGCGCGGTGTGTCCCGCTTCCCGAAGACGAATGCCTTCCGCCGGCCGGGCGACGCCGAAGTGTCGAACGCCCTCGTCGTGGAGGACGCGGGCCACGGGGAGAACACCGTGCCCGTACGCGTCAGCTTTGACAATTGCCATCAAATCGGCGGCCCCGGCCCGGTCTTGCAGGGCCTGAACGTTGTGGCGAATCGCCGCCAGGTCTACGGTGGCGGTCACCGGGGCATCCTCGACTGTGTCTACCGACTGATCGATGGCGGGGGTGGGGAAGATGACGACGCAAAACGGGTACGAGCGCAGACTTTTAGTAGGCGCGCATCCGGCCAATGGTTCCTGAATGTGAAACCGAAAGACTGGACCGGAGAGGGAGCGTACGGCAGGCCAATCGTGTGATGAGAGGTTCCTTCCCGATAAGGAGGCGCGCCCGCCTCTGGCCAACGAGACTGCCTCGTGAGAATGGGCGAGGGGGCGCATGGGAGTACGAACACACCGCCCTGAATTGGGGCACCATCAGACTTGAGGCCAAGATGCAGTTGCCGTGGAAGCGTACGGTGTGTATTCTGGTGTTGCCTCCGCATATTTCGGCCGGCGGGACCGAATCAAGCCGAGATCACGGGCCGTCCAACCACGCGTGGATTGATCTGTTGAATCCGACTGTGCAAAAAAGGTAGGCCGGAACCGCGTCGGTACACGACGCGTCGGCTTCCGGCCGTTGTCACGACCTCCCACCACAACATTCGTTCCCCGATGATCCGTCGTCTTGCGCTCAGCTTTGCCGTTCTTCTGTTGTTTTCCGGAGTCCCGGATCCCGTGCAGGCCCAGGACGGGCCCGAGTTTTCGCTCGAAAGCATTCATGCCTCGGGGACCTTCCGGCCCGAGGTCTTCCAGGGCGGACAATGGACCGATGCCGGACCGGTCATCACCTACATCGAGAGGGCCGACACCGCCGACGCGACGCACCTGATGCGGTACAACCTGCGGACGGATGAGCGGACGCGGGTCATCGACGGGACGAACCTGTACGCGGAGGACGTGGACCGGATCGTGCCGATTCAAGACTACGCCTTCAGCGAAACGGGCAACAAGGTGCTCATCTACACGGACTCGAAGGAGGTGTGGCGGACGAATACCAAGGGCTTCTACTACGTCTACGACCTGGACGACCAGACGCTGACGCCGATTGCGGACCGGGACGACGGGTACCAGATGTTCGCGAAGTTCAATCCCTCGGCCACGAAAGTGGCGTTCGTCCGCGAGCGCGACCTGTACGTGGTGAACCTGGAGACGGGCACCGAGACGGCCCTTACCACCGACGGCAGCGACGGGAAGATCATCAATGGCACGTTCGACTGGGTCTACGAGGAAGAGTTCGGGATTCAGGACGGCTGGAAGTGGAGCCCCGACGGACAGCGCATCGCGTTCTTCAAGCTCGATGAGTCGGACACCCGGTCGTTTCCGCTGATGAACAACACCAAGCGGTACCCCGAGATCACGAGGTTTCGGTATCCCAAGGCCGGAGAGCAAAACAGCGAGATCAAGATCGGAGTCGTCGATCTTGCGGCGGTGGATACCAGCCGGCAGGGACAGCCGCAGGCCATTCAGTATTTTGACACCGATACGTGGAAGAGCGGCGGGATGACCCACGAGTACCTGGCCCGGATGGGCTGGACGCCCAAGATCGACGGTGCCCACCGGGTGTGGATGTATCGCCTCAACCGGGAGCAGAACGTCCTCGATCTCCTGTACGGCCACCCGAAGACCGGGGAGACGAAGCGGGTACTGCAGGAGACGGAGGACACCTACATCGACATCACCGACGACAAGCTCTCGTATCTCGACGACGGAAAGCACTTCGTCTTCCTCTCCGAACGAAGTGGCTACAACCACGCCTACCTGTACCGGAACGACGGGACGAAGATCGGACCCATTACCAGTGGCAACTGGGAGGTAACGAAATTCCACGGGATCGATGAGAAAACGTCGACGGCCTACGTGACGGCCACCCGCGACACCTCACTCGAACGACATCTCTACCAGACGACGGTGTCCATGGACCCGCACGACGCGGCGCACGCCGCGCAGAAGGTTACGTCCCGACCCGGCTGGCACCGCATCAACTTCTCGGCGGGCTGGGGCTACTACATTGATCGGCACTCAGCGGTGGACCGGCCGCCGACATGGACGCTGCACGAGGCCGACGGCACTCGCCTCACGACGCTGCAGGCAAACGACACGCTTCGGCAGCGTCTGGACAGCCTCGATCTTCCCGAGAAGCAGTTTACGGCCCTTCCGGCGGCCGATGGGACGCCGCTCAACGCGTACGTAATCAAGCCTACGGACTTCGACCCGACGGCGCAGTATCCGGTCCTCCTGTACGTCTACGGCGGGCCCGGCGTGCAGACGGTCACGAATCAATGGGGCGGCACTCGGCAACTCTGGCACAAATACCTGGCGCAGACGCACGACGTGGTCGTCGTGAGTGTGGACAACCGGGGGACCGGCGGGCGCGGCAAGGCCTTTCAGGACGTGCCGTACCAGCGCCTCGGCCAGCCGGAGTCGGCCGACCAGATCCATGCGGCCCAGGCGCTCGCGGACTCTGCCTGGGTGGACGCCGACCGAATGGGCATCTGGGGGTGGAGCTACGGCGGGTACATGACCCTCCTGTCCATGCTGAAGGGGGAGGGCCCCTCCACGTTCGACACCGGCGTTTCCGTCGCCCCCGTCACCGACTGGCGGCTCTACGACACCATCTACACGGAGCGCTACATGTCCACGCCCCAGCGCAACCAAGACGGCTACAAGAAGGGCGCCCCGCAGACCTACGCCGACCGGCTTCAGGACGACCAGCATCTGCTCATGGTGCACGGCGACGACGACGACAACGTGCACTTCCAGAACAGCGTGCAGATGGTCAACCAGCTACAGGCGGCCAACAAGCAGTTTCGCTTCATGATGTACCCGACCCACGAGCACGGGATTGCGGGCGGCACCACGCGGCTGCACCTCTTCACGATGATCACGAACATGGTGACGGAGCACCTCGCGCCGGCCTCTCGGGCTGAGATGAGCCGCTCGACGAGCGCCGCCGGGAAGTAGAGGGGGAAGATGTGTGTAGGTTTGGACGTGTGGAGGGTGTGGGGAAGGAGGGTAGAGGATAGAGGAATTTTGGTCGTCGAGATCAGTAAGACTGCAACGCGATGTCACGATCAGATCGTTGACGAGAGGGGGGCCGGGCCATACATTTCGGGGGGGCTACCATTGAAGCAGTTTTCTAACCGGAATCTTCCAACCTTCAACCTTCCAACCTTCAACCTTCCAACCTTTTACGCGAACGCCCCCGAGGCAGACGATCACTGTGATCGACGGCAGACGGGGGGAGGACAGCGCCGAAATTCCGACTCAGAAACCGTATGACCCCCGATCTGCTCCTTCGTGGTGGCACTGTGCTCCGGCCCCGGCCCCAGACCACGCGTCCCGCCGATCTGCTGATTCGGGACGGGACCATCGCGGCGATCGGGGCGGACCTGGACGCGGACGGCGTGCCCGTCTACGACGCCTCCGATCGGTTCATCTCGCCGGGCTGGATGGACATGCACGTCCACCTCCGGGAGCCCGGCTACGAGCACAAAGAGACCATCGCCACGGGGAGCCGCGCGGCACTCGCGGGCGGATTTACCGACGTGGCCTGCATGCCCAACACCGATCCGCCCATCCATACGCGCGACGTGGTGGAGTTTGTGCGGGAGCGGGCCGCGGGGACGCCGGTGGGCGTGCACCCCATCGCGTGCGTCTCGAAGGAGCGGGCGGGCGAGGAGATCGCCGAGATGGCCGACCTGCAGGCGGGTGGCGCGGTGGCGTTCAGCGACGACGGGGCGCCGGTGCAGAAGGCTGGGCTGATGCGGCGGGCGCTGGAGTACAGCAGCATGCTCGATCGGCCCATCATCAACCACATGGAGGCGGAGACGCTCAACCCCAGCGGTCAGATGCACGAGGGCGAGGTGTCGGCACGGCTGGGGCTCGACGGCATTCCGGAGGTGTCCGAGGACGTCATGATTGCCCGGGACATCG
>JBDGQM010000081.1:0-17276 GCA_042219065.1 Salinibacter sp.
AAGCATCCGTTTCCATTTCGGTCGGTCCCGGGGACCCCAGGGAACCTGTTCCAGGCCCCGAGAATTGCTGAACGGTGAGCCAAAGACCGACGCGTCGGGCCTTCCGCACAACCACTGGTGCACACGCCGGCATGAGCGAGCGAGAACAGACATTCTGGGACATTCTGTCGCGGGCGACTCGGGTGGCGGGTGTGGCCACAGTGCTAGCCCTGATGGGGACATTGGTCTGGGCGCTCTCTCTTTCCTGGTACCTGCCCGCCGGTGGCGCCGCCGCCGGCGGGTTGATTGGATGGGGCAATCCGCCGTCGGGATCGGGCCGAGCAGACACTGCGCTCACGTACACCGTACGGGGCGCCGTAATCGGGCTGTCAATGGTGTTCGTCTACCATAGCGGGTGCACGTCCGCCCCGGAGGGCTCGCAGAAGCAGGAGCGCAAAACCCTCGTCCAGCCGCCGTCCTTCGAGGGCTCGTAGGCAGGCGAGCGGCACCGCGGTCGGGCAGGGGAACGGTGGCGGCTTCTGCCGCGAAGGATGCGCGCAGCAGATTGGTGAACCGAGTTGTATCGCTCGGGCAGGGATCGACGGCGAGAACGCCGGGGCGTATGTCTCCTGCCGAGCAGTTTACCAGCGCAGAGCACATCTTCCTGACGCCCGGTGCCGTTAGTCGAGCGCGGCCGCGCCGTATAGGTGGGCGTACTGAATGCACTGAATCGCCACCTACGAGGCGACTGCCTTGACGACGGTGCCCACTAGCGATCGCCCTCAGCAGAGGAGAGCCCAGTGCCCACCACCTGCCGGGATGCATCCTCTGCTCGGCCTACCGGACTGCCGTCCTCCGCGCTCGGAAGCCGGACGACAAAGCACGTGCCCTCTCCCTTCTCGGTGCTGACCTCAATTGTCCCTCCCATCCGTTGGACCACCTTCCGGGTGACAGCAAGCCCGATGCCTGTCCCCTCGTGTTCGCGGTCGAAGCCTTCCGACTCCTGCCGGAACGGCCGGAAGAGACGATCGAGAGCCTCCGGATCCATTCCAATGCCGGTGTCCTCCACCTCCAGCACGGCGGCTCCGTCGTCCCCGTACGCTCGGACTCGGACGTCGCCCCCAGGGTCGGTATACTTGATGGCGTTGCTAATCAAGTTGCGAAGGGCAATTTGTACCCCGTCCTCATCGGCCCGCGCCGACACTGGGCAGCCATTGGTCTCGACCCGGCAGTCGACGCTTGCCTCCTCGGCCTGGGAATGAAACTCTTCGGTGAGCGCCTTCGCCTGGCTTCTCACGTCAATCGGTTCGCTGGCAAACCCCATCTGGCCGGCCTCCAGCTTCGATAGGTTCAGCACGCCATCGAGCGTCTCCAGAAGCCGACGACCACTTTTGCCAATCAAGCCTGCGAATCGGCGCAGCTTCGACCCGTCTACCTCCTTCAGGGACGCAGGCGAGGAACCAATCTCCGCCTCGATCGCCTCGGCAAAGCCAAGAATTGAGGTCAGCGGGGTGCGGATCTCGTGACTCATGTTCGCCAGCAGGGCCGACTTCATCCGGCTGGCCTCTTCCGCCTCGGCTCGGGCCTTTTCCGCCTCGGCTCGGGCTGCCTCCGCGTCTTTTTTCGCCTGGCGGATCTTTTCCTCACGTCGTTTCCGGTCGGTGATGTCGGTGTAGATCCGGTAGCCCTCCGGAGGGCCGTTCTTCCCCGACCGGGCGGCAAAGTCGATCCGAAACGCCCGGGGTCCCTCGGTCGTCGTCCGCCGCCGCTCTGCCTTCTCAAGCTTCCCCGCAAGCGCGCGCCGGGACATCTCCCGGGCATCGTCTCGCTCCGCCTCTGGCGCGAGGAGATCGCCCAGCACCTCGCCTTCTATCTCGTCCTCCCGGTGCCCAAAGGTATCCTCGAACGCAGTGTTTACGTCCTCCACGACAAGGTCCTCCCCCTCGTGCCGGCCGTGCACGACCGGCGTTGGGAGGCTGTCGAAGAGCGTCTCAAATCGGTCCCGCTCCTTCCGCAGGGCCCGGTTTGCGGCCCGGCTCACCCGATACTGCGCCAGCCGGGTGGCGTAGAGGACCGTAGAGATAATGAGGCCCAGCCCGAGGGAGGCCCCAAGCCCAAGGGCGTGGTGGCTCAGGCGCAGATCTTCGAGATTTTCCATCGGCACCCACCACCCAAATTCCGTGAGGAGAAGGAAGATCGATCCGATTCCTGCGCCTACCGCCAGCGCCTGCCAGGGCCGAAACGGCACCACTGCGACCACCAGCAGGTACAGCAGCGCGATAAATTCCACCTCCACCATCATCCCCTGCGTGAGGTCGCTTCGGAGAAATACGCCTGCGCCCACCACCGTGCCTACGGCCCCGAGCGCCCGCCCTTGCGCCAGGGTCGGCTGGAAGGCCGGAAGAAGCGCCGCAGCGCCACAGAGCGCGAAGAGCAGGAGATCCTCGGCGATGACCACCGGTTCTACGGTTGCCCCTGCCCCTTGAAGCCAGACGACAGGTCGCCCCAGCGCCAGGATCTCGGCGCCGACGTACAGAAGAAGGCCCAGCGCTCCCGCCACGCCGCCCCAGCGGAGACCAGCGTAGAGAACCTGCCGCAAGATGCTTCGGAACGAGGCGGCCTCCTCAAAGGTCGACGGCGCAAGGAGCAGTTGAAAGATTTGCTCGGTGGTCATGGGGGAGAGGGCGTTGCGTTGGCTGAAGATAAGCTACGGAGACGAATCGCGGAGTTCAGTCCGGGCGGCCCCGAGAACGTCTTTGGACCGACGGTCCTGTACGTAGGCAATGATCGACGACTGCCCGGGATCGAGGTCGGAAGGGGCGTTCAACGTCACCACCTGACTCTGCTCCGCCGGAACGGTTTTGAATGCCCGGACGACGTTGGTGTGGCGAAGCGTGCGACCGGCGTTTTCGCCTCGGGATACCGACTGGGAGAGCCCCCGCTCTACCAGGGCCACCTGCACTGCGGCGTCGTCTGGAACCTCCGGCAAGGCAATGCGGACCGAGGGAGACTCATCTGTGCCCGATTGCAGACGGAGCTCCGGCACGGTCGTGGCCGGCTCCGACAGCGCCCCTTCTACGGCCGAGCGCACCTCCGCCTCCCTCGATCCGACGAGAACCTTCCGCCCATTCACGATCATCTGCGGCGTGTAGACGCGGGCGCCAAGGGCTTCGGCGTAGGCGCGCTGCCGCTCGGAGTACGCGGGATCGCTGTAGGGGTCTTCCCAGCCGAGATGATTCCAGTAGTCGACGTGGAAGGAGAGCGCGTAGAGCGACCGTTCTCCCGACCGGGCCTCCTCCACGAGCGTCCCGAGAAGCCGATCGGCCGGCGGGCAACTCGAACAGCCCTCCGACGTGAAAAGCTCAACCACCGCAACGCCGCCACTTGCTGGGGCCTCCGCTGGAGTCGCCTGCACGTCTGCGGGCTCTTTCGGGACCGCGACGAAGAGACCTCCCAAAAGAAGGACCGCGAGAACAGTCGGAGCAAGAGTTCGGGGGGACATCGTCGAAGAGTAGTTTGCTGCGGAATCCGTGGAGAGGGCCGAGCCACACACTCCATGCGTATCGGCTCAGTCTCTTGTGCCACGAGCCCCCAAGACTGTTACACCACTCGGCGACGGTGCTCTGATTCCCATTCCCTAAGGTCGTACGTAGATTTCGCTCTTGGACGCGATGTTGGGGGGCGACGAAAGTGATATTTTTTGTAAACAGGGACCCATTTTCGGACCTCATCCATGCGTTACGGGCGACTCGAACTCTTTTGGGCAGTTCGCTGAGCAGCGCCCCCACATCCCCCCCATCCATTCCGTCAGACCGTGAGATTTCCTGTTCAGACACGGCTTCGACCGTGGCTTCTCGTCGTCGCACTGATGCTGGGAGGATGTTGGCTCGGGGGATGCCAGACGGACTCCGAGAACACGGCCGGCCGATCGGTGGCCGAGCCCGCGCCGGATCATTACCGCGACTTCCAGGACGCGGATGCCCTCTCGGCCTACCTCCGCTCCGCGCCGGATCCGCTGGTCGGCGCCCACCGAGGGGGGCCGGGCGAGGGGTTCCCCGAAAACGCGACTCCAACGTTCGGCCGGGCTTTGACCCACGGACCCGTTCTTCTGGAGTGCGACGTGCGGATGACGAGAGATAGCGTGCTGGTGCTGATGCACGACCCGACCCTCGGTCGAACGACGACGGGCACGGGCCCCGTCCAGAACCGGACACTGGAGGAGATGCGTGCGCTCCAGCTTGTCACCGAGGCCGGCACCCCGACGCGGTTTGAGGTGCCGACCCTCCCGGAGGCCCTGACGTGGGCGGAGGGCCGTGCGGTCCTGCAGCTCGACGTGAAGGACGACGTCCCCCGCCCCCGGGTCATCAGCACGCTGCGTCGACACGACGGCCTCGACCAGGCCCTCGTGATTACCTACACCCTCGACGACGCCCGCTGGTATCACCGGCGTCTCCCGAACCTGATCCTCTCGGCCTCGGCGGAGACGCGCGAGGAGGCAAAGGCGCTGATTCAAGATGTCGACCCGTCTCGGCTCCTCGGCTGGGTCGGCGTCGGAGAGATCCCCGATGGGCCCGCTGAGGTGTTTTCGGCGCACGGCGTGCCCGTGGCGGTCGGGACGTTCGGGGACGTGGACCGGCAGGCGCGTCGGCAGGGGCTGTCCGTCTTCCACCGCCTGTTCGACGAGGGAGCAGACCTCGTGGCCTCCGACGAAACGGCCCTCGCCAGCCAGGCAGCCCGCACCTACCGCTCCGGCACGACCGACTGACGTCGGCCGGGAGAAGCACTCTCGGCGGAGCCGACTCAGGGCCTCAAGGCCTGCTGGACGCTGGTCGACGGGGGGCGCTTCGTTAAGACCTCTCGCAGGAAGCGTTTTCGTCACGTCCGAGTGACAACTTTCGTCAGATCCCGGGATTGAGTCACACGGACGTGGGTAGGCGCTGCCTCGCGTGGATCCGTCTCCGATGGAATCTGCGTCGGAGCAACGAGGCGAGGACCTCCCCGCAGAGAGTCGACGTTTTCGGTACTCCCTCCCACAAGACTGATCGCAAGGCTGATATGGAAACGACTGACCCCCGACCGGCCCCAAACGCAACCAACACAGGATCTTCTGACCCAGCCGCCCGCGAGAGCATTCAGCGGGTGCTCGATCAGTGCGTAGAGCGAGGGCAAATCCACCGGCTGTACCAGTGGGCGACGAGTTTGAATGAGATGTGCCACGGGGAGAAGCAGGAGGGCTCCTGAGGCATCCGCACTGCCAGTTCACTGGGACCCTGTGTCTCCCGTTCGACGCGGAAAGTGGACGTGCCCCCATACTCGACCCGCGTAACGCCGACTACCGGGATGACCTCGCAAACGAGAGTGTGCGAGAAGAGATCGGGACGCCGGAGACGGATCGTCCCCACCTGCATCACGGCCGTCGGGTCCCCGTATGAGGGCACGGTCCGTTTCGTGCTTTGGCCATACAGGCCCTCCCACTTCCATGCAAGCTCTCGTCTACGACGATTTCGGCGCGCCCCTCGAACTGCGGACGGTCCCGAAACCGACCCCGACGCCCCACGGCGTCGTGCTGACGGTGCAGGCCTGCGGGGTGTGCCGGAGCGACTGGCACGGGTGGAAGGGGCACGACTCGATGATCGATCCCCCGAACGTGCCGGGGCACGAGGTCGTGGGCACCATCTCCGCGGTGGGCGAGCGGGTTGAGCAGTGGACGGGCGGCGAGCGGGCGACGGTCCCCTTCGTGGGCGGCTGCGGCACCTGTGCCCAGTGCCGGGCCGGCCACCAGCACGTGTGCCCCAATCAGTTTCAACCCGGCTTTTCGGACTGGGGCGCCTTCGCCGAGTTCGTGCATATCGACTACGCCGACGAAAACCTGGTCCGCCTCCCCGACCCGATCGGGGCTGTGACCGGCGCGAGCCTGGGGTGCCGCTTCGCCACCGCCTTCCGCGCCGTGGTGGATCAGGGCGACGTGAGCGGCGGGGACTGGGTCGCCGTGCACGGCTGTGGCGGCGTGGGCCTGTCGGCAGTAATGATTGCCCGGGCCGCGGGGGCGCGGGTCGTCGCCGTCGACATTGCCGACGAGGCGCTCGCCCTGGCCGCCGACATCGGTGCCGCCCACACGATCGATGCCCAAGAGACCGACGATGTCGTGGCCGCCGTCCGCGCGGTCACCGGGGGCGGGGCACACCTCTCCCTGGACGCCCTCGGAAGTCCGGAGACCTGTGGCCACTCCGTCGCGAACCTGCGCAGGCGCGGCCGCCACGTGCAGGTGGGCCTTCTGGTGGGCGAACATGCACGCACTGCCATCCCCATGGACCTTGTGGTGGCCCACGAACTGGAACTCCGCGGCACCCACGGCCTCCAGGCTCACCGCTACCCCGCCCTCTTCGAGATGATCGAGGCGGAGTCCCTCCGGCCTCATCGGCTCGTCGAACGGACAATCCCGCTCCCGGAAGCCGGAGACGCCCTGCAAGAGATGGGCGACTTTGCGACGGCCGGAATCGCGGTGATCGACGACTTTGACTGAGGCCCGTGCCGGAGCGACGGTGCACGGTCGGGGGACGTTTCTGAGGCTTCCGGGCGTTCCGGGGCGACCGGAGGTCGGCACTCGGCCCGAACTGGAAGAAGGTCGGCGCACCCTGTTTACGAAGTTCCTCACGCATCGGTAATGCCTTCCGTCGAGTCGCTCGATCGTAGCCGTTCAACGACGGGCGCCCGAAGGTCCTCCAGTAGTCTCTCATACCGACTTCTTCTCTCATACCGACTTCTTCTCTCATGCCGGAATCGTCTGGTCTCTCTTCTCTTGAGCAGGGTCTCCGGCTCTGTGTCGCCGCCGGCATCGGCCTGGCCGCAGCGGGCGTCCTCGTCGATCTGTCCCCTCTTGCCCTCCCCCTCCAACTGGCCGACGCCACGGGCGGCATGGTGCTGGCCTACCTGGGCGGCGGCGGAGCGATGGTCGCCGCCACGGCACTGGCCGGGTACGGCCTCTTCGCCTCCGAGGCGCAGTCCGAAAACGTCCAGGAGCACCCATGAAGGGCAGGCGGAGAGCACCGGCGCCCACCTTCGTGCCCACGCTTTGGTTGAAGGGGTGGCCCTTCCCCTCGCTCCCGAACTGCCGGGTCTGCATCTCCATCACCGATAACCGACCGACCAAGCTGTCTACGACCATGTCCGCCAACGACTCCTCGTCCTCCTCCCTCGCATGGATCGGCTGGACGATTCGCAAGCTGTGCTGGACGCTGTCGATCCTGTCATCGATCGCGGCCGGGACCTTCGTCGTAACGCATTTCTACGCCGTCCGCGGAGGACAGCAGCAGGTGGCCGTAGCGGCCCTGGGATTGCTCATCGTGCTCGTCCCGTACACGATCGCGAGGGGCGTGTCCGAGCTCGGGCGTTGACGTGGCGGGAGAGTCGGCCCGAAGGTCGGCGGCCCTACAATTCGACCATCACCTTGGTTGCCGCGCGATCGTCCATCGCGGCGTAGCCCTCGGGCACCTCGTCGAGGCCGATGGTCTTGTCGAAGACCGGCGACGGGTCGAGCGTGCCGGCCAGAACGTCCTCCATCAGTTCTGGGATGTACGCCCGGACCGGCGCGATGCCGCCCTGGAGCGTGATGTTGTCCCGAAAGAGCTGAAACATGTCGAGCCCTCCCTCCTCGGCGCCGAAGGGCACGCCGACGTACCCGATCGTGCCGCCGGGGCGGCAGACCCCGATTGCCGTCTCGATCGCAGACGCCGCGCCCACGCACTCCATGACGTGCCGGGCCCCACCCCGGGTCATCTCTCGCACCTCCGCCACCGCCGCCTCCCCGCGGCTCGACACAAGGTCCGTGGCCCCGAAGCGACGAGCCTGTTCGAGACGGTCGTCGTGATGGCCCATCGCGATAATACGCTCGGCCCCCAGGCGGCGGGCCGCAAGCACGGCGCACAGCCCCACGGCCCCATCCCCGACCACCACACAGGTGGACCCGGCCTCCACCCTGGCCGACACCGCCGCGTGGTGGCCGGTCCCCATCACATCGGTCAGCGGGAAGAGGGCTCGCAGAAGCGACTCGTCGCCCTCCGCACGCTCGGGGACCTTTACGAGGGTGCCATCGGCGTGGGGCGCGCGGACCGCCTCTCCCTGCGCACCATCCTGCTCCGCGGCCCACACGTTTCCGTGCACGCAGGACGTGTGCAGTCCCTGTCGGCAGAACTCGCAGGTGCCATCGCTGATGGAGAACGGAGCGAGCACATGGTCCCCGGCCTCCACCGATCGCACCTCGCTTCCGGCCTCCTCAACAATGCCCATCGGCTCGTGGCCGGTGCGCCAGCCGGGCTCATAGTCCCGCTGCCCGCGGTAGAACCAGAGGTCGGAGCCGCAGATGGCCGTGCGGGTGATGCGGACGATCGCATCGGTGGGCTCTTCGAGTTCTGGGTCGGGGACGTTTTCAATTCGGATATCGCCCGGCCCGTGAAATACAGCAGCGTCCATCGGTGAGGGGGTCGTTTCGCTTGGGACTACGATGAGATGAGCGCGTCTTCAGAGACACGTTCGCAACAGAGGGGCCGAGTGCCGGGGCGATCGGACCCTCCAGGCCTCTCCTCCGAGGCAGATCCAGTCCGCCCGCAACCGTCCCCTCCCCAGCGTGTGCGTCCGCGCCGGGTCAGCCCGCGGCCGGAAGGTAGTTCATCTCCTCCCCGACCGCGTCGGCCGACTGGAGTTCCTCAACGATCTGCCGCTTCGCCCTGTCGCCCAGCTCTTCCCACCGGGCGGATGCCAGGCGGCCCAGCTCGAGGGGCCGCCCGTAAACCTGGAACCACTCCGTCGCGAACCGCTCATCTCTCGCCTCCGCCACCCTGCGGCGCAGCTGCTGCAGCCTCTCGGCCTGTGCGTCGAAGTCAGGGGCCGGCGTTCCGAAGAGCCGTTCGAGTTGATCCCGAAGATCAGAGCGCGAAGGAACGGAGCGGGCGTCTTCCATGGGTCTTCTGTGGGGGGTTGATTGGGGGGCGGTGATCGCGTCCGACGCCGACGTTTCCCGTGTGGAGGATGCGGACGTGCGTGGCGGGAGATGTTTGTGACACGCCTTAAACCGGGACCGACCGGCGCTCTGTCCGCGACAGGTCCGTCTACCGGCACGATGTGGCAGAAATATCGAAAAAGACCGGGATGGTATGAGCTGCATCGCAAATCCTGCGCGCACGACGCAGGCGGCCCCGCACGTCGTCGGTCCTCAGTCAGCGGACGGCGGCCATCCGGACGGCCACTCGCCGAACACCGTCTCGTACGCCTGCACCACGAGGGGCGGCGGCTCCTCCGTCGCCGTCTCCACCGCCTCCCGGTGCATCCGATCCAGTTCCTCGCGCAACTCCTCGATCTCTTCTTCCTTCTCCTCCCGCTCCAGGTTGCGCTCCACGGACGCCGCCGGGTCGTAGGCCGCCGGGTCGTCGGGCGTGTCTTCTTCTGTATCGAACGAGACGAGGTAGAGGCGCGGAAACGTGTAGTGCCAGTCGCAGTCGCGCTCGTAGAGGCGACGGAAGATCCACTCGTAGACGGAGCGGAAGGGCTCGTCGTCCTCCGCGAGGGACGCGCCCATGTAGAAGTCGATGTACGTGTAGCGGCGGCCGAGGCCGTAGGTCTCGTTGAGCACTTCGGCAATTGTGCCCGCCGAGCCGCGGAAGGAGCCGAGGTGGTACGCCACGCCGTCGGGATCGACCACATCGTGGTTGTCGGAGAAGACATCCCAGAGCGCCATCCCGATCACGTCGCAGGCCCCGGTGTCGCCCACGTCGGGCGACGGGTCGCGCTGGTGCATGTGCTCGAACATCAACTCCTGCACATCGTCGTCCACCGGATCCTCCCCGGCGTCTTCGAGCATCTCGTTCACCGCCTCCATCGCGTCCCGGGCCTGCGACTCCTGCTCGTCCGGCGCCGAGAAGACATAGTCCGCCAGCGGCGAGTCCGCCCAGCCCTCCGGGGCCAGCTCTTCGCGCAGGGCCGCTCGGGTGTCGGGGAGCAGGCCCGCCAGAAACGTCCGGCAGGCTGCCTCGTCATGGGTCGGACGTCCGTCGTGCATGCAGCGCGAGTGGGGTCGATGCGAAGAGCTACGCCACCGCCAGATCGAGTGCGGCCTCCGAGGAGATCACCTGCACGCCCGCCTCGTTCATCTCGTCCCACGCCTGGGCCAGGGATCCATTCTGGTCGATGCCGCGCGTGGCGTCCTCGATGACGTACACGTCGAACCCTTCCTTTCGGCCGTCGAGGGCGGACCACTTGACACAGAAGTCCGCCGCCAGGCCCCCTACGTACAGCGTATCGATGCCCCGTCCGCGCAGGTAGCCGGTGAGTCCGGTCGGCGTCTCCCGGTCATTCTCGTAGAAGGCGGAGTAGGAATCGATGTGGGGCCGAAATCCCTTTCGGATGATTAACTGCACGGGCGTGGTATCGAGGTCCGGATGAAACTCCGCCCCTTCCGTGCCCTGCACGCAGTGATCGGGCCACAGAATCTGATCGCCGTACTCCACTTCGATCACGTCCATCGGATCGTGCTCCGGGTGCGACGAGGCAAACGACTCGTGGCCGGGCGGGTGCCAGTCCTGCGTCATCACCACATTGTCGAACTCCGCCATCAAATGGTTTACGGTCGGAATAATGGTGTCCCCCTCGGGCACCCCCAGGGCCCCCTCCGGACAAAAATCATTCTGAATGTCGGCAATCAGCAGTGCGCGCATAGGAACCTACGGGATTATGATCGAAGACGGAACCGTGTTTGAACGTAGGTATCGCCGTTCAAGACAGGCATAGGTGTACGAGAGCTGAACCGATTTGTTGCTTCGATGTCGGGATCACCACCACTGAAAAAGAGATTCAAGGACCAGCCGTTCTTAAGATCCCGCAGGTGTTCCCGAATGCGTACCGCTCCGCCCTCCCCGGCCACTCCGGACGACATCGACCGCGTGTTCAACGCGCAGCGGGCCCACGCCCCGGCGGTCCGCGCCACGACTGCTGCCCAGCGCAAGCGCAAGCTCCAGCGTCTCTGCGACGGCCTCCGCGCGTACCGGTCGGACCTGCAGGCGGCGGTGCAGGCGGACTTCGAGAAGGCCCCGACCGAGGTCGACCTCACGGAGATCAAGCCGGTGCTGGACGAGGCCCAACACGCGATCGACCATCTCGACGACTGGATGGTGCCGGATCCCGTGGATGCCCCCCTCCTGTTCACCGGCACCCGCTCGGAGCTCCACTACGAGCCGAAAGGCCTCGCCCTCCTCCTCTCCCCCTGGAACTATCCCCTGACCCTCACGCTCGGCCCGCTCGTGGCGGCCATCGCCGCGGGCAACTGCGCGGTGCTCAAGCCGTCTGAGAAGACTCCGCACACGAACGCGGTCCTGGAGCAACTGCTGGAGGACCTGTACGAGGAGCGGGCGGTTGCCCTTCTGTCCGGCGACAAGGCGGTGGCGCAGGCCCTCCTCGACCGCCCCTTCGACCACGTCTACTTTACCGGCAGCCCGCGGGTGGGCCGCCTCGTGATGAAGGCCGCCGCGGAGCACCTGGCCTCTGTAACGCTGGAGCTCGGGGGAAAGTCGCCGGCCGTCGTGGACGCGACCGCCGACCTGGATCTCGCCGCCGAACGGATCGTGTGGTCGAAGTTCGTGAACGCGGGCCAGACGTGCATCGCGCCGGACTATCTGCTCGTAGCGGAGCGGGTCCACGACGCGCTGGTCGAGCGTCTGGTCGCCACCGTCGATCGGTTTTACGGCGTCACCGCCGCGCAGCGCAAGGCGAGTGCCGATTACGCCCGCCTCATCGACGCGGCCCACTGGGACAAAATTACCGCCCTGCTCGACGATGCCGTGGCGGCCGGGGCGAGCGTGGTTACTGGGGGCACCACCGACGCCGACGCCCGGTACGTAAGCCCGACGATTCTGACGGACGTGTCCCCTGAGGCCGACCTCATGCAGGAGGAAATCTTTGGCCCCCTCCTGCCGGTGCTCTCGGTGTCGGGTCTGGACGAGGCCCTCGAGCTCATCAACGACCGCCCCAACCCGCTCTCGATGTACCTCTTCACCGAGCGAGAGACCACGGTCAACACGGTGCTCGCGCGCACCTCGGCGGGGAGCACGTGCATCAACGAAGGGTTTCTTCACTTTGCCAACCCGGCGCTCCCCTTCGGCGGCGCCGGGCACAGCGGCATTGGGCGCGGGCACGGCGAGGCGGGATTCCGGGCCTTCTCAAACGAGCGCTCTGTGATGCGGCGTCGCTACGGCGCGTCGCTTCTGCGACAGTTTTTCCCCCCGTACGACATCCTCACGAATGGGCTGACGAGTACGCTCCTTCGTTATTTTTCGGGCTCGTAGCCGATCCCCCCGGCTTGCCCTTCGGGCCCCGCTGGAACCTGGGACGACAGCGGCCCTTCGCTCCGCCCTCGCCCTCATCGGCCGCGGCTCTCAGGACCCATCGACCTCAGCCCGGAAACGTCACTGCGCCCCTCATTAGCTCCGACGGCCCCATGCCCGACGTAGGAGACGTGCTGGACGGATACCGCCTGGACGCGGTCGTTGGCCGCGGCGGCATGGGGACCGTGTACCGCGCCACGGACCGCGCCCTCGAGAAAACCGTGGCGCTGAAGGTGATTGCGCCCCACCTGGCCGACGACGAGACCTTCGTGCGGCGGTTCCGGGAGGAGGCCAAGGCGCTGGCGCGGCTCGACGCCGACGGCATCGTCGACGTCTACACGATGCGCGAGACGGAGGCGGCCCTGTTCTTTGTCATGGAGCACGTCGACGGGCCGTCGCTCCAGACGGTGCTGCGGAATCGAGGGGCGCTGGAGCCCTCTCAGGCCCTGTCTCTCCTGCGCCAGGTGCTCGACGCCATCGGCCACGCGCATGCCTCCGGCGTGCTGCACCGGGACCTGAAGCCGAGCAACATTCTCCTGGACGCCGACGGGCGGGCCGTCATCACCGACTTCGGACTGGCGAAGATCCTCACGTCGGACGCGGACCTTACGTCGACCCACGAACAGCTGGGCACCGTCGCGTACATGTCGCCGGAGCAGATTGAGGGCCTCCGGAACGTGGACGCGTCCAGCGACCTCTTTTCGCTGGGCCTGATCGCCTACGAAGTGCTCACGGGCCGTCTGCCGTTCGACCGGTCGGAGAGCGATTTCGTCGTTCAGCGGGCCATCGTCGAGGAGTCGTTCCCGCCGCCCTCCGCCTACGCGCCGGAGGTGTCGCCCTCCGTCGAGCAGGTGGTTCTGGACCTGCTGGCGAAGGACCCGTCGGCGCGACCGCCCGACGCACACGCGGCCCGGCAGCGCCTTCCGGAACCGCAGGCGGGCGACGACGCTGCCATCCTGGACCCCGAGGCCGATCCCGTCCACGAGTCGACCCTCTCGGTGACGCAGTGGATGGGCCTCGCCACGGCGGTTGTGCTGGTGCTGGCGGGCACGTACGCGGGGGTCCGGGCCACGCTCGGCCTGCCCATTCTGTCCGTCTCGGCCCCGACCCCGCCGGACGCGGTCGGCTCGTCCACGGACGCCCCTCCTGCCGCGCAGCGCGAGCCGGTCGCCCCGGACTCGGAGGAGACGGCCCCCGGCGCCGCCCAGACACCGGTCGCCGACGCCTCGTCCCCGTCGGAGGAGATCGCCCCCATCGAATCGGACGACGCCCCCGACGCGGAGAACCAGACTGCCGATGAGTCCAGCTCTTCTGAGTCCAGCCCCTCAGACGCGTCCTCTTCCTCCGAGGGTCCTCCCTCGTCGGACGGCGTCTCTCCCACGGACGACGCCACCGAGACGACTGCGCCGGAAACGGAAACGCCTGTGCCAGAGACGGAGTCCCCCGCATCGGAGACGGAGACCTCCCCGTCCCTCGGCGTCCTGACCGTTCGGTCGGACCCCGCGGGGGCCAACGTGCAGATCGACGACTCCATGGTCGGTCGTGCGCCCGTCACGATCAACGACGTGGCGCCGGGGCAGCACCGCGTCGCCCTGCGGCTGGACGGTCATCGCCCGGTCGACACCACCGTCGACGTTCCTGCGGGCGATACCGCCGGCGTGGTCCCGTCTCTCCCCCCCCGGCCCGCCGTCGTGCGCCTGCGCGTCCAACCGACGGGCACGGTCCGCATCGACGGCACGCGCCGCGCCGCGGACTCGAGCGGGACCGTCATCGACTCGCTGTTGCCCGGCCCGCACCGGATCGCCCTGACGTCCGACCTCGGGCGGTGGGAGACTCAGGTTCAGCTTGCGCCCGGCGACCGCTACGAGCGCACCGTGGACTTTGCCCAGCGCGTGGAGGTCGCCATCACGGCCCGCACCGCGGACGGCCGCCCGCTCCCCAACGCGACAGTTCAGGTCGACGGCGACACGATGGGATACACGCCGCAGCGCCTCACGCGCCGCGTGGGCCAGCACACCATCACGGTGGCGAAGGACGGCTACGTGCCCACCGAGCGGACGATACGGTTCGGGCCGGACATGGACACGCCGATCGTGTTCGAACTCTCCTCTCAGGCGCAGTAAAACCGCGAACTGAATGGGGGACGTCTGCTCTCCCCAGACCCGCATCAGTGAACGACCGAAAGGCGACGGGTCTTTGTGACCGATCCGGCCTGCATCCGTACGAAGTAGGTCCCACTCGGCAAAGAGGCAGTGCGGAGCTCAGCTTCGTGCTGCCCGGTCGTTTTTCGCGCATCGACCACCTGCGCCACCCGACGTCCCAGCACGTCGTAGAGCCCAATGTTCACCTCCGTCGGCTCCGGCAGGGCGTACTCCAGCGCGGCCCGCTCGGACGCGGGGTTCGGCGCCGGCCGCTCTAGTCGAAACGTGGTGGGTCCCGCCTCCAGCCCGACGGCGATGTCCCCGGCGGTGGACAGCGTCACCGAGGGACTGGCGGGCGTGAGGCGCGCCTCCGTCCCCTCCTGCCGGAGCCGAACGCTCCGGCCCTCCCCCGCCCCCACCCACTCCACCGTCACCGGCGGGCGCAGGCCCTGCGTCTCGACGGCGTGCAGCCCCGGCCCCGCCGCAAGCGACCGCCCGCCCTCGAAGCGCACGTCGAACATTCCCGACGGCGGCACCGGCGGCAGCGCGTGCCGGGCCCGCTCCGGCCCGGACGCCTCCGCCGCCAGCCGGAGCGTGGCCGACCGGCCAGTGGCGTCGGTCCAGCGTAGCCGCACCCTGGGCTGGGCACCACTGCCGGACTGCGGGCGAGCCGTCGCGACACTCGCCGCGGCGTTCCCGGCGCCGCCCGACAGGTCCAGCGTGCCGCTCTCGGTCGCCTTCACCCAGTAGCCGCGGCCCGGCCGGAGGGTGTCGGCGGCCTGGTAGCCCCCCGCAAAGCCGAAGAACGGAGTCTGCACGATCCCCTCCGGCGTGCTGCCGACCGAGCCGGCCGCCACCGGATCGGCGAAGGGACCGACGAGGTTCCACCCCGACTCGACCGCCACGGTAGGCGTGTCGACCCGGGTCCCCGTCACCTCCACGCTCCCCCCGGAGCAGTTGGCAAAGAGCCCCTGCCCGGGCGGCAGGGGATCGCCATCGGCAACCGGCTGGTAGCCGACGCCCGGCTCGAAGAAAAATCCACTGAAGCAGGGCGAGAGCACGGCCCCGAACGACGGGGCCTCCGTCTGCAGCGGCACCGCGACCAGGCTCCAGCCGTCGGCCAAGGGGATGGTGCGGACCGTCGAGTCGGCCTGGACGTCAATCGTGGCCGTGGCCGTGTCGGCGGCGCTGCCGTCGGTCGCCTCGTACGCGAACTGATCGGTGCCGGCAAAGCCCGTGTCGGGCGTGTACTCGACCGACCCGTTGGCCCCGAGCGTGAGGCTGCCATTCGCGACGCCGGAGACGAGGGAGGCCGCCAGTGCGTCTCCGTCGGGATCCGTGTCGTTCCCGAGCACACCGGGCGGGCCGACCGTCAGCGTCTGCCCGGCAGGGGTCGAGAACGTATCCGCCGCGGCCGTGGGCGGTTGATTGCCGCCCCCGGACTGATTGAGCCACACCCTGCTAGGCGCACCGTCGCTGCTGCCCCCTCCATTCCCGGCCACGAAATCCGTGTCCCCATCCCCGTCGGTGTCGGCGGTGGCAAGTCCATACGTCTCGCCCTCGCCCAGCGACTGACCGGTGTTGGTGAACGTGCCGTTGTCGTTGGTCCACACCCGGTTGGGTTGTCCGGCACTGAACGTGCTGTTGCCCTCCACCAGGTCGGGATCGCCATCGCCGTCCAGGTCACCGACCGCGAGGGACACCGTGTAGGCGACCCCGCCGAAGCTTTGGGCCTTGGTGAAATCCCCATTGCCATCGTTCATCCACGCCTCGTTCCCCGAGGCGGACCCCCGCACGCCGTCCACGATGTCGGGCGCTCCATCGCCATTCAGGTCCGCAAAGACGACGGCGTAGGTGCTCGTAAATTCGAACGTCTGGCTGCTCTCGGTGAACGTGCCGTCTCCGTCGTTTAGCCACAGTACATTGCGGGAGCCTGAGAGCCCCTGATTATTTCCAGCCAGCAGATCAGGGTCCCCATCCCCGTCCACGTCCGCCAAGGCGACGTCATTGGTGAGGCCGTCCCCGATGAATTGATCACCGCCCGAGAACGTACCGCTCCCATCGTTAAACCAGACGTAGTTGGAGTCGCTGGAGCCCTCCCTTCCAGCCACAACGTCCTGATCGCTGTCCCCGTCCACATCCGCAATGGCAATCCCGCCCGTATCGAAGTTGCCGAGTTCCTGTCCACTGTCGGTGAACGTGCCGGTGCCGTCGTTCAGCCATACCTTGTTCGGCGCTCCGCCAAACTCGTTGTCCGAGGTTCCATTGGAGGCAATCAAATCCAAATCCTGATCCCCGTTCACGTCTACCAGGGCCAGGTCCTGAGTGTCGGTAGTTCCCAGCGACTGCCCCGTGTCGGTGAATGTGCCAGTGCCGTCGTTCAGCCAAACGGTGTTCGGGGAATCGATTTCGAACGGAGAGCCATTGCCGAGCACGAGGTCGGTGTCCCCGTCCCCGTCAAGGTCCCCAGTGGCGACGGCTTCGGTGTGCCCATCGCCAAGGGACTGGCCGCCAACGATAAATTCCTGGGCGGCCGCCGGTGTCGCAAGGAGCCCGCCGACGAGCAGCACCGCCATCAGCGTTGTGCGACCCAGAGCGTCGGGGCGCACCTCCGAGATCGATGTGGACCCGGCGGGGGTGAGTGCACGGAAAAGAGTCGCAGCAATTCGGGTCATGGGAATGGATTCAGGTGAATAAAAACGTTCAGAACGAGGGTCGTCTTGTGTGTCGTGTCTCTCTTCATCGCTCTTCGGCCGCCGCCGGCACTGGTGGGCTGACCTCTCTCAGC
>JBDGQM010000082.1:0-7152 GCA_042219065.1 Salinibacter sp.
TCAGTTCTCGAGTCGGATCAGCGCCTTCAAGAGGTCGAGCGTCGTGTCCTGAGGCGAGGCCTCGGTCCCGATTTGAATGTGACGGGGATCCTCCAGGGGCTCGGGGGCCTCGTAGCGGGCACGGAGGGCCTCAAAGTCCTCCGCCCGGGCGTCCGAAGCGGTGGCGGTCCCGGACGATCGTTTGCGCAACCGGCGTTTGAGCACCGCATCCTCGGCCGTCAGCTCGACGAAGACGTACGGCACGTCTGCGGCTCGGAGGGCGGACCGAAACTGCTCCCGCTGCTCGGGGGCGCTAAACGTGGCGTCGAGGACCGTCCCGCGATGGCGGCGGGCGTGTTGGAGGGCGCGCCGGCGCAGCGTCGCGTAGACGGTCTCCGTCAGGGTGTCCGTGTAGAGGCGGTCGCGCGCATCCGCATCGGCGCGGCCGTGGAGAGGGACGCCCGCCCGGGTCTTCCGGATCCGGTCGGAGGCGAGGTGGGGCCAGCCCAGGGCCTGCGCGAGGGCCTCGGCCTGCGTGCTTTTGCCGGTGCCGGGGCGCCCCATCACCGCCACGACGAGGGGACGGCTCCCGGCCACGGCGTAGCGGAGGGCCCACTGGTAGTGGTGTCGCGCTTGTGCCCGACTGCGCGCTCGCTCTCGGAGGGGCACCTCGTCCTCGGCGGCCCGGAGCCCGCCGACCTTGCCCCGCACCTGAGCCCGCTGGCATTTGTAGAAGTTGATGAGGGTCGGCAGGTCCGCGTCGCCGAGGCCGCGGGCCATGCGGGTGACGAACCGCTGCGAGAGGTCCGGATGGCCGTGGACGTCCAGGTCCATCGCCAGAAAGGCCACATCGTTGGCCACGTCGAGGTGCCGAAACTCGTCGTTAAACTCGACGCAGTCGAAGATGGCCACCCGCTCGTCGGTGAGATGCACGTGCTCCAGGCGGAGGTCCCCGTGGCCCTCCACGATGTAGCCCCCGGCACGGCGGCGGTGTAGGAGGGCGGCATTGACGTCGTAAAACCGGTCCGCGTAAAACTGGAGGGCGTCGTGGGCGGGCCGGGAGAGGAGGGTGCCAACCTGGTCTTCGGCCTCCGCAAAGTTTTCCTCCGTCACGGCCCGGAGCCGATCGATGCGCCCTGCCTCCGCGACCTCCGGGCGGGAAGGGTGGGACCGGTAGAACGCGCAGAGCGTCCGCACCACGCGGTCGATGTCGGAGGCGGAGGCCTCGCCCCGCGCAAGACGGGCGTCCAGGAAGTGGCTCGGTTCCAGGTACCGCATTTTCACCGCCACCTCCACGACGTCCCCGGCGTCCGGATCGGCGTCGACGCGAAGGCCCGCGTTGGTCTCGACGATGGGCACGACGCCCTCGTACGTCTCGGGGGCGAGGCGCTGATTCAGCCGCACCTCTTGTTCGCAGAAGTGCCGCCGGCGCTCCAGGGTCGAGAAGTCCAGGAACGACAGGGAGACCGGCTTCTTGATTTTGTAGACCCAGGGCGGCGCGAGGGCGACCAGGGAGATGTGCGTCTGCTCGAACCGGATCTGCTCCGGCTCGTGGGGATAGGCCGACGGGGGGGAGAGGGCGTCCCGCAGGGCCTCGACGGAGGGGGAGTCGGACATGCGCTATTCGTCGTAAAAGGTGGTGGTTTGCGACGCGTGGGTACGGAGGCGATCAGCGGGCTCGAATCGCTCGCCGTGCCGGACGACGAGGCGCCCCAGGGACTCAACGATCTGCTCGGCGCCCTCCCGGTCGACGTGGCGAAACGGGCCGCCGAGGAACGGGGGGAAGCCGAGCCCGAACACGGCGCCCAGGTCGCCATCGATGGGGGCGCACAGCACCTCGTCCTCCAGACAGCGCACCGCCTCGTTCACCATCATGAGGAGCAGCCGGTCCCGCACAACCGTGTCGGGCGGCGTCGAGCGGGTGGGGGCGTCGGAAAAGTTGTACACGCCGTCGTTTACCGCCTCCGGGTCCTTGTCGTCCTGGTCGTCGTCCGCGTCGTACTCGTAGAAGCCCACGTTGGTCTTTTGGCCGAGCAGGTCGGCGTCGGCGAGGCGGGAGGCGCAGTCGCTGATCTCCATCCGCTCCGCCGGAAGGGCGTCGCCCATCACCACCGTGATTTTGGCCGCCACGTCCAGTCCCACCAGGTCGAACAGCTCGAACGGACCCATCGGAAAGCCGGCCTCTTTCATCGCCTCGTCGACCGCTTCGATGTCCGCGCCCTCGTCGAACAGCAGCAGCGCCTCGTTCATGTAGAGCGCGAGGATGCGGGTCGTGTAGAAGCCCGGGCCGTCGTTCACGACGATCACGGTTTTGTCCTGCGCGAGGCCCGCAGCGTAGGCCGTCGCCAGGGCCTCGTCCGACGTCTGCTCCGTCGTGATGATTTCCAGGAGGGGGATGTCCGGGACAGGGGAGAAGTAGTGCATGCCGAGGACGCGCTCGGGGCGGTCCACGCCCGCCGCAATGTCGCGGATGGGGAGGGCGGAGGTGTTGGTGGCGAGCACGGTGTCTTCCGCAACGTGTTCTTCGACGGTCGAGAGCACGTCGTGCTTGATCGACAGATCCTCCGGCACGGCCTCAATCACGAGGTCGCACGGCGAAAGGGGGGCGTACGCGTCGGTCGGGACGACCCGCTCGGCGATCTGGTCGCGCGTGAAGGTGTTGATGATGCCCTTGTCGGCCCGCTCGTTGAGGGTGTCCCAGACGGCCTTCGTGCCCGTGGCCGCCAGGTCCAGGGTCTGATCCTTTAAGAGCACGTCCATCCCGTTTTCCGCGGTGACCTGAGCGATGCCACTGCCCATGAGCCCGGCCCCGAGCACGCCGACGGTGTCCACCGGCCGCGCCTGATCGGCCATCGGGTTCTCCTCGGCCTGCTGCTTGGCAAAGAAGAGGGAGACGAGCGCCTGCGACTCCGGGGTAAAGACGAGCTCCCCAAAGTGCGTCCGCTCGGTGTCGAGGCCCTTCTCCAGGCCCTCCTCCATCCCCGTGCGCACGGCGTCGACGATCAGCGGCGGGGCCGGGTAGTTGCCCCGCGTTCGCTGCTCGGTCCGGTTGAGCGCCTGCCGGTAGATGATGCGCCGGCTCACCGGGTTGCCCTCCAGCAGGCGGTCGCCCCAGGACTGATCGTCGCGCTCGGGCGTCCGGTCGCCGCGCGCGAGTTGCCGGGCGGCGCGCCGGGCGGCACTGGGGAGGCCGGGCGGGTGGATGAGGGCGTCGACGAGGCCGATCCGCTTCGCCTTGTCCGGGTAGGTGTTTTTGCCGGTGAGCATGAGCGTGAGGGCCTGCTGCACCCCAATCAGGCGCGGAAGCAGCTGCGTGCCGCCGCCCCCGGGAAGGAGGCCGAGCTGCACCTCCGGCAGGGCCATCTTTGTGGCGTCGGCGGTGGACGCGATCCGGTAGTCGCAGTTCAGGGCCATTTCCAGGCCGCCGCCCATCGCGGGGCCGTGCAGGGCGGCCACGGTGGGCACCGGCAGCGCCCGCACCCGCTCGCCCAGCGCATGGGCCTCGCGGCTCAGCCGACGCACCTCCGCGGGCATCTCAAAGTTCTGCACCATCTCCAGGTCCGCCCCGACGATGAACGAATCCGGCTTCCCGCTGGTGACGACGAGCCCGGTCAGGTCCGCGTACGTCTCGACCACGTCCAGGGCGTCGGAGAATGCCTCCAGGGTGTCCCACGAGATTTTGTTGACCGAGGCGGTGGGGTCGTCCAGCTCCAGGGTTACCACGCCGGTCTCGTCCACCGTCAGGCGAAGCAGATCCGTCGGTACGTCGAGTGCGATCGGCATAGGCAGTTGGTATTTCGCCAAAAGAATAGTTTTCGTAGAGCCGTCCCGCCGGGACGGCTGTACACGATTCCCAGAGCTTATCACATCCGCTCGATGAGCAGGGCGTGGCCCTGGCCGCCGGCGGCGCAGGCGGAGACCAGGGCCCACCGGCCGTCCTCCTCGTGCAGCCGATTCACGGCACTCATGACGAGCCGGGTGCCCGTGGCCCCGAAGGGATGGCCCAGCGAGATCGACCCGCCGCGGGTGTTGAGGCGGTCCATGTCCACCTCGCCCACCGCCCCGGATCGGTTCAGGTGCTCCTCGGCGAACGTGTCGGAGCGGAGCGCGTCGAGCACGGCCAGCACCTGCCCCGCAAACGCCTCGTGGAGCTCGATCACGTCGATGTCCTCCAGGGTGAGACCGGCCTCGTCGAGCACCTGCGGGATTGCGTAGGCCGGGCCCAGGAGCAGCTCCGTTTTTGGGTCCTGGGCGACGTACGTGTACTGCCGGAGGGCAGCGCGCGGCGCAACACCCTCGGCCTCGGCCACGTCCGCGGCCATGAGAAGGGTGGCGGACGCCCCGTCCGTGAGGGCCGACGACGTGCCCGCCGTGATGGTGCCGAACGGCTTGACGAACGTGGGAGAGAGGTTCTCCAGCTGGTCCATCGAGGTGTCGTCCCGGATCACGTTGTCGGTCGTGATCGGGGCAAAGTCGGGCGGGACGGCGGCCGGAGCCAGCTCCTCGTCGAGGCGCCCGTCGTCGCGGGCCTCGGCCGCCCGTCGGTGGGACCGGAGCGCGTACCGGTCCTGGTCTGCCCGGGAGATGCCGAACATGGCCGCGAGTCGATCTGCGCTCTCGCCCATCACCTCGCCGGTAGAAAACTCCGCAATCGCCGGCGTCTCGGGCAGCAGGTCGCCCGGGCTGAGGCCGTCGAGCAGATCCAGGTAGTCGCCGGGGCTTTTGGCCTTGCGGGCCTTGAACAGGCGTTTCCGCACCGGGCGCTTGAGGCGAACGGGCGGGTCGCTGAGGGTCTCGGTGCCGCCCGCGACCATGACGTCCACCTGTCCGGTGCGGAGGAGGTCGATCCCGCTCGTTACGGCCTGGTTGCTGGAGATGCAGGCCATGGTGACGGTGAAGGCGGGCACGTGGTTGGGAATGCCGGCGGCCAGGGCGGCCTCCCGCGCCACGTTGCTCGTGTTGACGTCCTGCACCACATTGCCCATGACGACCCGCTCGACCCGCTCGGCGGGCAGGCCCGTGCGCGTGAGCAGGCGCCGAAGCACCATGCGGCCCATGTCGTAGGCCATCAGGTCCGCGTAGCCGGTGCCGGAGCGCTGGAACGGAATGCGGCAGCCGTCAACGAAGACCGGGGTGCGGCCGGGGGCATCGGAAGGCATTGTATCATGGCGCTTGAGAAGGGAGGAGGCGCACACTCTGCCCCACTCCAGTCATGAGGGAGCGGGGGAGAGGGAGAACGGGAGAGGGGAGGACACCTTGGGGGGTTCGTGGGCAAGAGGCGAACCTCCGACGCGACGAACGGTTGCGTGTATTGCTGTGGATGCTGATCGATCCCCAAATGAATGGAGCACACCGACACGTCGACCCTCATCGGCCGCCAGCCCGTGCTCGAAGCCCTGGAGCGCGGAGAGCTGGGCATTCAGAAGGTGATGCTGGAGCAGGGGGCCAGCGGCGCGCGGATTGGCGAGATTCGGTCGCTCGCCGAGGAGCGGGGCGCGCCCGTGCAGTACGTGCCCGCCGCACGCCTCCGGCACGAGGCGGACGGGGCGACGCACCAGGGCGTCGTGGCCATCACGGCCCCAATTCGCTACCGGGAGGTCGACGAGATGCTGTCCGACATTGCCCCCACCTGGGACGCGGTGCAGACGACCCGGCCCCGCCTGCTGGTTGTGGACCGGGTCACGGACCCGCGCAACTTCGGCGCCATGCTCCGGAGTGCGGTGGGGGCGGGGACCGACGGCGTGATCGTGCCGACGCGGGAGATGGCGCCCCTGAACGCCGCCGCCATCAAGGCCAGTGCGGGCACGGCGCCGCGGATCCCGATTGCGCGAAGCGACGACCTGCCGCGCGTCTTGACGCAGCTGAAGGAGCGCGGGTATTTCGTGTACGGGGCGGAGGGCACCGCCGAGACGTCGCACTGGGCCGCGGACTGGGAGCGGCCCGTGGCAGTGGTGTTGGGAAGCGAAGGGGAGGGGCTCGCGCCCGACGTGGCGGAGGCCTGCGACCAGCTCGTCTCGATTCCGCTGCAGGGGCCGGTCGAGTCGCTCAACGTGTCCGTCGCCGCGGGACTGTTGCTCTTTGCGGCGGCCCGACCGCGTGATTGAAGAATCTGCTTTCCCGTGCAGATCGGACCCTACAACTGAGTCGGACAGTCCGAGGCAAGGCGGGAGTGGTCGATCTCCTCGCCGCCACAGAAGCGAAGACGCACGCTACCGATCCGAGCAGTCTGCTCGGCGTGAGTCCGGGTTACGCGAGAGAAGCAGGCATGAGATAGTTGCTCGCCACTTCCTCGTAGGCGTCGATCTGGCGCTCAACCCAGGAGGGGGGACGGTCCCGCTCCTCCGCCATAAGTTCGGCAACGGTGGGGGCCACATCCACGCTGGCTTCGGCGTCCAGCAGCAGGCACCGCGTGCGGCGCGAGAGCACGTCTTCGACCGTCCGGGCCATCTCGTGACGAGCGGCCCATACCACCTGCGCCCCGCGAATGGGAAGGCGCTCGTCCAACGGCTCGCGGAGCTCGGGGCGCTCCTCCATCAACGCTTCGAGATGGGGCGCATCGGCGCCGTACAGGGACAGATCGCCGAACTGCTCCGCGTCTTCGTGCCAGCCGTGCAGGTGCAGCGTCTCGGTGGAGGAGGGCCGCCGGTCAAGGTCGGCGTCGAGGGCGGCCTCGTCGATGGTGTCTTCCGCCATTTGCCGGTAGGTGGTCCACTTGCCCCCGGAGATCGTGACGAGACCACTGTCGGAAATGTTGAGCTGGTGCTCTCGGGAAATGTCTGAGGTGTCGCCGTTGCTCCCCGGCGGGGCCACCAGGGGACGAATGCCGGCGTACACGCTCTTCACGTCCTCCGGGCCGGGGTCCTTGGAGAGATACCGCTGGGCGTGAGTGATCAGGAAGTCGAGCTCGTCGGTCCCGGGCGTCGGCTCCAGGCTCACGTCCTCCACCTCCGCCTCCGTGGTGCCCACCACGACGCGGTCGTGCCAGGGGATGGCAAAGAGCACCCGTCCATCGTCCGTTTTCGGGATCATGATGGCACTGTCGCCCGGCAAAAACGACCTGTCCAGCACAATGTGCGTGCCGCGGCTGGGCCGCAGGGTCGTCGACGCCGTCGGGTCGTCCATCTGACGGATCGAGTCCGTGAAGATGCCCGTGGCGTTGATCACCGAGCGGGC
>JBDGQM010000083.1:0-2923 GCA_042219065.1 Salinibacter sp.
GAGGTCCACGCCGTGTGTCCGGACAAAGCGGAAGGCGACACGGTGAAGACCGCCATCCACGACTTCGAGGGCGATCAGACCTACACCGAGAAGCCGGGCCACAACTTCGCCCTGAACGCCACCTTCGACGACATCAACGAGGCCGACTACGACGCGCTCTGCCTGCCGGGCGGCCGGGCGCCGGAGTACCTGCGCCTGAACGACCGCGTCATCGAGATGGTGCGGCACTTCTTCGAGGAAAACAAGCCGGTCGCCGCCATCTGCCACGCGGCCCAGACGCTCGCCGCCGCCGATGTGCTCGACGGGCGGCGCTGCTCGGCGTATCCGGCGTGCGCCCCGGAGGTCGAAGCGGCCGGGGGCACCTACGTGGAGGTGGAGATGACCGAAGCCGTGACCGATGGCAACCTGGTGACTGCTCCGGCCTGGCCCGCCCATGCGGCCTGGATCCGAGAATTCCTGGAGGTGCTGGGCACGCGCATCGAGCACGCCGAGCCCGTCGCGGCGTAGGGGTTTTTCTCCTTGTCACCACGAGCGTCGGATCCCATCGGGGTCCGGCGCTTTCGTTTTGCGGATGAATGTACGGATGCTGCGTCCATACGTCCGAACCTCCATCCCTCCACACGTCCTGCCCATTGATTCACATCGAGCTGAGTAGAACCATGCCGCGTACGCTGCTGACCGGAAGCCTCGTTCTCGTTGTTCTCTTTGCGGCAATGGGGTGCCAGTCCGAATCGTCCTCTCCCGTCAGTGCCACTCAGTTCTCCGTGCCGGCGTCCGCCGAGAGCGGGCAGCCGCACCTGTACGCTGAAGACGACGGGCCTGTCTGGCTGAGCTGGGTCGACCCCGTGGGCGACGGGCGACACGCCCTCCGCTACGCCACGCTCGAAGACACGAGTTGGACCGAGCCGCGGACGGCCGCGCAGGGAACCGACTGGTTCGTCAACTGGGCCGACGTCCCGTCCCTCCGGCCCCTGCCCAATGGGCGGCTCGCCGCGCATTACCTGCAGAGCAACGGCCCGGCTCCGCTGGCCTACGCGGTGCGCATCACGCAGGGGACCTGGGACGGCCCCTGGCAGTCGGCCGTCACGCCGCACGACGACGGCACGGAGACGGAGCATGGGTTTGCGTCGCTGCTTCCGTGGGCCGAGCACAAGCTGCTGGCGGTGTGGCTGGACGGGCGCAAGATGGCGGGAAAGGAGGGGCACGGCGGCGAGATGACGCTCCGCGGGGGCGTGCTCGATTCCACGGGCACCGTGGAGCAGCAGGCGCGGATCGACGGTCGCACCTGCGAGTGCTGTCCCACCACGGCGGTGCGAACGGGGGACGAGGCGCTCGTGGCCTACCGCGACCGCAGCGAGGACGAGATCCGCAACATTCGTCTCTCGCGGTTCGACGGCCAGTCCTGGTCCGACCCCACGCTGCTACACGACGATGGCTGGAAAATTGCGGGGTGCCCCGTCAACGGCCCGGCCCTGGCGGCCGAGGGCGACCGCGTGATCGCGGCGTGGTACACGGCGCCCGGGGGAACGCCCCGTGTCAAGGTGGCCTTTTCGGACGACGGCGGGCGGCAGTTCACCGAGCCGGTGGTCGTCGCCGAGAGCACGCCCACCGGGCGCGTCGACGTGGTGCCCCTGAAGGGCGGAGGGGCGGTCGTAAGCTGGCTCGGCAAGCACGACGACAGCGCGGTCCTGCTGGCCCAGTCCGTTCAGGCCGACGGGTCGACCGGACGCGCCATTCCGATGGCCACCCTCGGATCGGCCTCGCGCGGCGTGGGCATGCCTCGGCTCGTGCGGAAGGGCGACCACCTCTATGCGGCGTGGACGAGCCCGGACGAGGGCGGCGTGCAGGCCGGGCGCGTCGAGGTGGAGGCACTCCGGTAACGGTCCGCCGACGCCGACCCCACGCGGCCCCACCCGATTTGAGCGAAACCTACCGGAACACTCACGAGACAGGAAGGGCAGCCGTGGCCGCGTCGTGGTCAGTCCTCGTCGTCCGAGTCGCTTCCCCCCCCGCCGATGGTGAGGTGGATGAAGGGGCCCTGCATGGTCGCGTCCGGCCCGCCGCTGAGCGATGTCTCGTCGAGCTGCCAGTCCGAGTTCAAGGGGGACAGCATGTATCCGGCCCGCAGGCCGAGGCGGAAGCCTCCCTCCTCGTCCGGCGCGCTGAATTCGTATTCGAGCCCGGCGCCCAGGCGCACGAGCAGGCTCGCCCGGCCGACCGTCGCGCGGCGGTTGGGATTGCTCAGGACGTCGTCAAACTCGCTGGCATCGCCCGCGCTTCCAATTTCGAGCCGGAGCCCCCCGCCGCCGAGCCCGAGCTGCGGAAAGACGCGGGCGGAGGGGCTGGGCCGAAACAGATAGCCGAGGGTGAACAGGCCGTAGCCCCCGCCCACCGACACATTCCGACCGTTGAGTCCCCTGTCCGCCGTGATGAGGCCGTGCCCTTCGCCGCCGAGGAGAATCCGATTCGTGACGCCGTATCCGCCCCCGCCAATGGAGACCGTCTCCGACGCAAACGTCGGGTACCCCGCGCTGCTGAGCTGGCTGTTGAGCGGACCGAGGTCGGTGAAATGGGTGCCGATGGCGAAGAAGCCGGCGCCTTCAGATTCGGCCACCTCGTCGGACGCTGGGTCCTCGGGAGACGTTTGGGCGTGGACGGTTGCCACCGCCCCAAGGCTGAGAAGCAGTACGCTGGCAAGAAGACGACGAACGTGCGTTTGGGGGGTCTGCATCATGGGAATGGGGGTGCGATACAAGTTCATCCTCGCGATGTGTGAACACAGGGCCGATCCCCGTTCGGGCATCGAGCCGCGAAATTGTACGGCCGTGCGGCCCGCAGATTCAGCGTGTTCGACGAGCCGCGGTACGGCGCGACGAGTCGCACACGGGTTCGGCGTCCCGCAGCGTCTCGGCCGCCCCCGAAA
>JBDGQM010000083.1:3023-5513 GCA_042219065.1 Salinibacter sp.
GGCCGCCGGCACGAGCAGGACCGCGGCTCCGGCGGCAAGACCGACGAGCAGCAGGAACCCGGGGGTCAAGAGCCGTAGCACCGCTCCGTACCGGACCAGCAGCGCCCGGTGGTCGGCCAGGAGAGAGCGGAGCGACCAGATGCGCTTGAGAAGGCGTCGGAGCCAGCCCCACCAGGCGTCGGATGGATCGGTGGCTGCCTGGTAGGTCTCGGCCGAGGCCTCCACCGTCTGGGCGGCGTGTGTGGAGAGGCGGTCCGGCAGGGCGACGAGGTCCCGCAGCCCAGCGTAGAAGAGCCCGAGCACCGCAGCCGGGGCCAGGAGGAGGCCCAGCGTGAGACCAGCCCCGACCAGCGCGCCGCTCCGGAGCGGCACGGGCCACCAGAGCAACATCCAGAGCACGCCCCCGGCGAGCGTCGCGCTCAACGCCAAACCCCGAACTGCCGACGTCAGATGTCGGGCCAGGGTTGCCGCCGTGCCGATGATGCGGTTCGTGCTCGTCTCCGGCGAATCGTCGGGAAGATCGGACGCAGCGGTTGGGGGAGACATCGAGGGAAAGAGAGCTCTCAGGGGCAGAGTGCAGTTCCCGTCCGGGCGAGTTCGGGACGAGGGACCGGAAGCGGAAGACGTTCCACGGCAATCCACCATGTGTGCACTACGACGACCAGGCTCGGTTTCCAGCGCTGGGATGTATGAAATTTCGGAGAGGGAGAGAACAGAGGCCTCGCCTTTTTCTATCGTATATCGACGATGAACGATAAGAATGCCCCAGCTTCATGTCCACGACCACCGACGTTGCCTTTTCCGACACGGATCGCCGTCTTGCCCAGCACCTGAAGGCCCTCGCTCATCCGGCCCGCCTGGCCATCGTGCGGCTTCTGGCCGAGCGCGACGAGTGCGTCTGCGGCGAGATCGTGGACGACCTCCCGCTGGCCCAGTCGACCGTGTCCCAGCACCTGAAGGCGCTGAAGGAGGCCGGGCTCGTTCGGGGTACCGTCGAGGGACGATCGACCTGCTACTGCCTCGATCCAGAGGCCGTGCGGGCCCTCGACGACGATCTGGGCGACTTCTTCGACGGGCTGTCACTCTCGCACACCTCTCAAAACTGCTGTTGATGCCGATAAAGAATTGCCGGTCACCTGCTCAACAGTCCGGCATGTCGTCCCGAAAAATTCCAACCGAAGGCTCGTCATTCTGAGCTCGACTCAGGATCTCTCCGAATACGGCGGTGCCTTTCCCAGGAAGATCCCGCATCGGCGTGCGGGATGACGGGTCCAGGAATTTTTCGGGACGACAAAGCAGCATTCGTTTCAACCCTCCATTCGCACTGTCAACGATTATGGCATCCGATGACCGTTCCGCCGACGCCCTCAAATCGACCGTCCGCGCCAAGTACGCAGCCCTCGCGACCGACGACGACTCGTGCTGCGGCGCGTCCGAGGGGGGCGAGACGAGCCTCGACGTGGACATGAGCGACGACTACAGCGAGGCCATTGCCGCCGACGCGGACCTGGACCTCGGCTGCGGTCGCCCCACCGACCACGCCGACCTCCAGCCGGGCGAGCGCGTGCTCGACCTCGGGTCCGGCGCCGGGATGGACGCCTTCGTGGCCCGGCGCGACGTGGGACCCAAGGGGCACGTTCACGGCGTCGATCTGGCCGAGGAGATGGTCGAGAAGGCGCGGGCCAACGCCGACACGATGGGCTACGACAATGTCACCTTCGAGGTGGGCGACATTGAGGACCTGCCGGTCGACGACGGGACGTTCGACGTCATCCTCAGCAACTGCGTCCTCAACCTGGTGCCGGATAAGCGGGCGGCCTTTGCCCAGATGCACCGTACCCTGCGGCCCGAGGGGCGATTTTCGGTGTCCGACATTGTGCACGACGGCACACTGCCCAGCGGGCTGCGCGAGGCGGCCGAACTGCACGTGGGCTGCGTGGCCGGGGCGATGGAACGGAGCGCGTACCTGGACCGGCTCCGTGAGGCCGGGTTCACGGACGTGCGGGTCGCCACCGAAAAGATCATCTCGCTGCCGGACGACCTCCTGGCCGAGCACTCAGAGGGCGATCGAGGGTCGGACGTCCGCGCGGGCGACGCTGGGCTGCAGAGCGTCACCGTAGTGGGGCGCCGGCCGGGCTCCGACGACTCGTAGCCCACCTTCTTCTGTCCCGATTCCCGTTTCCCCGAACAGACCGCCGCTCCATGGCCAAGAACCCGACGACCCCAGACGAAGCGAATTCCGCCGTCCCCAACCCCGCCGTCTCCAGGAATGGCCACGCCGCGAACGGCGCGACCGATGCCATCGAGGCTACCGCCGAGAAGGCCCAGCAGGACCTCGGGGTCTTTGAGCGCTACCTGAGCCTGTGGGTGGCCCTCTGCATCGCCGTCGGCGTGGCGATCGGGCAGCTGATTCCGGCGGTCCCCAACGTGCTGGACGAGATGGAGGTGGCGCAGGTCAACCTGCCGATCGCCGTGCTCATCTGGGCCATG
>JBDGQM010000084.1:0-2300 GCA_042219065.1 Salinibacter sp.
ATGACGGCGGTCGTATTGCGCCCGGACTGGGCGGGTTCGGGACGGTGGCCTCGACGGCGGCGACCCGAGACTACTGGGGAGACGCAAACCGGGTCGACACCACGCAGCGCGCGGTGACGTCGCTGCCTGATCGGGACCCCGACGAGGGCAGCGTCGTGGTCTGCGAGAACGATCCCCCGGCCGCCGCTGGGGGAGCCCCGGTGCGACTCTGTCGGGTGGAGGGGGGCGGTCACGCCATGCCTTCGATTGAGCATCGGCTGCGGGTCCGCCAGAATCACGACGTGGAAGGCGCTCGGCTGGCCGGGTCGTTTTTCGAGCAGACGGTCGACCTGTAGTCGTCGGGGGAGACGGGCGTTCATCGGGAGGTCGAAAACCGACGGGCGAGCACTCCATACGTGTATGCAAGCGGAACCCCCAGACCGTGTCCCTTCGACCGTCGTTCCCCACCAGCCTCCAACCTCCGTATGCGCGCCGTTCTTGTCTCCGACGAAGGCGATCCCGAGCACCTCACCATCGGCGAGGTGCCCACCCCGGCCCCCGGCCCCGATGAGGTGCGGGTTCGCGTGCACGCCACCGCCCTCAACCGCGCCGACACGTTTCAGCGCCGCGGCCACTACCCGCCGCCCGAGGGCGCCTCGTCCATCCTCGGCCTCGAAATGGCCGGCGTGGTGGAGGAGACGGGCCCCGGCGTCATCGACTGGCACGAGGGCGATCGGGTCTTTAGCCTGCTGGCGGGAGGGGGGTACGCCGAGCAGGTGGTCGTCCACAAGGACCTGCTCATGGCCATGCCGCCGGGCCTCTCGATGCGAAAAGCAGCCGCCATCCCCGAAGTCTTCCTCACGGCCTACCAGGCGCTGCACTGGCTCGGCGGCGTGCAGAGCGGCCACGACGTGCTGATTCACGCAGGGGCCAGCGGCGTCGGCACCGCGGCGATTCAGCTTGCGCAGAAGGCCGGGGCGCATCCCTACATCACGGCCTCGGCCCCGAAGCACGAGGTATGCCGCGACCTCGGCGCGGAGGCGACCATCGACTACGAATCGGAGGACTTCGCCGAGCGCATCGACGCCCTCACCGGTGGGGACGGGGTCCACATCATCATGGACTTCATCGGGGCGCCGTACTTCCACCAGAACGTGGCGTCCCTGGCGATGGACGGCCGCATCGTTCAGCTCGCCACGCTGGGCGGCAGCACGGTGGAAGAGGTAAGCCTGCGCGACCTGATGGCCAAGCGCGCACAGCTTCTCGCCTCCACGCTCCGCAACCGGAGCCTCGACTACAAGGTGCAGCTCACCCAGGAGGTTGCGAGCGACGTGCTCCCGACGTTCGTCGACGGGCAGCTCCGGCCGGTCATCGATTCGACCTACGACTGGACCGAGGCGGCCGACGCGCACCGTCGCATGGAAAACAACGAGAACGCCGGCAAGATCGTGCTCCGGATCGTGTCATAGAGCGGCGTGTTGCAAGGAAGCAGAGACGGCGAGACTCCGCAGTGATTCATACGTTTCCAAGTCGCAATGTCCGGATGGCTACTCACACCGATAATCGAGGCCGGAATCGTCATCCCGAGCAAGCGAAGCGCAGTCGAGGGATCTTCCTGATAAGTGTCAGAAGCGGAAGAGGAGAGCGTAGCCGCTGATCCTCGAAAAGATTTCTCCACTCGGTCCCGGCAAAGCCAGTCTCTTGGTCGAAATGACGATGATGGTTTTTACTGACGGGAAGTGGCAAAACTCTCCCCGTTTCTGCTTCGACATCAAGACATCGTGGTTCGTATTCCGTATCAGCAGTGCGGTGCCAAAAAACAACGCCCCGGACCCCTCGCGGGAATCCGGGGCGAACCGTTGATCTGCCGGAATGGACGGCGCGGCGACTACGCGAGGCTCGCGTCGAGGGCAATCTCGGTGCCTGCGAGGGCCTTCGAGACCGGGCAGCCCTCCTTCGCCGCCTCGGCGTGCTCCTGGAACGTCTCCTCGTCGATGTCGGGGACGGACGCCTCCGTCGTGAGCTCGATCTCCGTGATGGCGGGGTCGCCATCGACCATGCGGAGCGTCACGTCCGCCGTGGTGTCGACCGACTCGGGGTCGTACCCCGCCTCGTCCAGCACGTTGGCGAAGGCCATGGAGTAGCAGCCGGCGTGGGCGGCCGCAATCAATTCTTCCGGGTTCGAGCCCGCGCCGTCTTCGAAGCGGGAGCGAAACGAATAGGCGCCTTCATAGGCCCCACTTTCGAGCGTCATGGTGCCGTTGCCGTCGGGCAGGTTGCCGTTCCACGTAGCGTCAGCAGAGCGGGTAGGCATAGCGTTG
>JBDGQM010000084.1:2400-9293 GCA_042219065.1 Salinibacter sp.
CTCGCCGTTCAACTCGTCGAGATGCACGTCCATCTGCGGGTACGGAATGCCGATCTCCGCCTCGTCCAGCTTGTACTTGACCTGCCGGGCCAATTCCTGTCTGAGCCGAAAGTAGTCATCGGTTGTGGCCCAGATGCGCACCTGCCAGTCGATGGCCGAGTCGCCCAGTCCCTTCAGCGCAGCCTGCTCGCCCTTTTCCTCGATCCGGTCCTCCACGTTGCGGGCCGCTTCCAGCAGAACCGCGCGGGTCGCGTCGATGTCGGCGGGATAGTCGGTGCCCACGTCGCAGTCGACCCGGATGACGTCGTGGGCGAAGATGTTGCGGATGGTGGAGCCGAAGATGTCGCCGTTCGGGACGATCACGAGGCGATTGTCCCGTGTGGTGATGCGCGTAAAGAAGAGGGAGAGGTCTTTCACGAAGCCGGTCTCACCCGCAATCTCGACGTAGTCGTCCACTTTGAAGGGGCGGAAGATCAGGAGCATGACGCCGGCGGCGAAGTTGGCAAGGGTGCCCTGCAGGGCCAGGCCGACGGCAAATCCCGCGGCGGCCAGCACCGCCACGAAGCTCGCCGTCTCGACGCCGACGGTGTTCAGGCCGGCCAGGATGGCGAGCAGAAAAATGGCGTAGTACGCGAAGTTGCCTGCAAACTTCGTCAGGGTGGTGTCCACCTCCGGTCGATCAAGTTGGCCCCGGATGAGGTTTCGGACCCAGGTGGCCACGTACCGGCCCACGACGAGGATGACGATGAACGCCACGATGCTCAGCACATAGGTGCCGAGCATCCGGATGGTTTCGGCGTTCAGGTAATTCTGGGACTGGGCGAAAAGATCGTTCATGGGGCAGACAGGTGCGGTGACTCTGAAACTGAAAACCGGTCTGAAGATACCGGGACGAATAGGGAAATATCAATGAAGTACCGATGCGAAACGGCCTGACCGGAATAAAACGAGGCCCGGTTACTGAGATTTTCCATCTGAGGGAGTCGTGGAGGCGGACCGGCCCAGGATGCGGGCCTTGAAGCGGCGCAGGAGGGGCGCATCGAATGCAACCGGAGGCTCGTTCCGTTGCAGGCCTGTGATCTGGCCGCCGGGGGACCGGGTCAGTCGGAAGGTAAAGAGGTAGTCTCCCGTCGCCGTGAGCCCCACGTCGTTGCGGCCGAACCGGAGATCCGAGATCAGCAGGTCGCCGCTGGGGCCGCGCCGGACGATGTAGTAGCCCCGCGAGAAATGGCGCAGCCGCTGGACGATGGGATGGTCGGCGGCCGGGCCCAGCAGGTCGTGCCGCTTCGGAACATAGCGGAAGTCGATGGTGCGATCGGGATCCAGGAGCGAGTACAGCCCCACGTAGTAGCCGTCGTCGGTTTCGGCGATGCCCTCCCAGAGAAGGTTGTTGAAGGGCGTCGGGGCGGTAAACACCCGTTCGTAGTCGGGGGCCTTCCGCTCCAGGGCTGCCGCGAACACGTGGCCGACGTGCTGCTTGTTGACGACCGTGAGCAGGAGGTAGGCCGAGCTCAGGGCGAGGCCCACGTAGTTCGCCCATCGACGCGCCGGGGCCGTGGCGGGCCAGTACAGCGCCCCCAGGAGTCCCAGGGCCAGCGGCACGGTGTACAGGGGATCGATAATGAAGATCGTCCCGTAGATCACCGGATAGTCGCTGAACGGCCAGAAGACCTGCGTGCCGTACGTCGTAAGACAGTCGAGCCCCACGTGCGTGAGGAGCACCGTGGACACGAGGCCTGCCCACAGGCGCGTCGACACGGAGGTGTTGGGATGGAGGCGACGGAGGCCGTACGCGGCGGCGAGGGTGACCACCGCGATGAAGACAAACGAATGAGACAGGCTCCGGTGGAAGGTGAGGGACTGGGCCTCCGTCAGAAACGGATTTGCTAGTACGTCGAGGTCAGGCAGCAGGCCGAAAAACGCGCCCCACAGCGGGGCTTTGTTTCCGGCTTCTTTGCCGGCCACAGCCTCGCCCACTGCGGCCCCGAGCGTGACTTGGGTGACGGAGTCCATGAATGCGCAATCAATGTGTGCAGGGGAGCGCAGGAACGCGCACGAACATCTTCTGTACGGCGGGGCGCGCCCTGAGGAGCCGGGCGCTCTCATCATTGTGAATCGGTTACGACGCCGCGATGCCCGACCGATATCGTTGTCGCGTACACAGTGCCACCGCACGCCCCGAGAAGCGCGATGCCCTGGAGGCGCTTGTGCAGAAAATGTTCACGCGGCGCCATCACAACCGCGTGGGGGGGCAGGAGACGGAGTGGCTCACCGTCGAGCTCGTGCAGTCGCTCCGCAAGGAAAGTCAGGTGTACAAAGATGAGTTGAGCACGAAGACCGACGGCCCCCTGCCGTTTGCCCTCGGCTACTTTCGCCTCCACGACGACCAGTTCGAGCGGGTGAGCGACGAGGTCCCGGCCAACGTGGAGCCGCGCGTCTTCGTCCTGTTTCTGAGCGAGTTTCTCCAGCCGGGCGCGCGGTTCTGGTTTGCCGACGAGGAGGGGAGGGAGGGCTGGGAAGTCCGCGGGGTGGGCGAGGTTGCGCCCCTGTCGGCGGAATCCGAGGCGGCGGGCGGTCAGACGGCGGACGATGAGTCGGTAGGGGCCAACAACTGACGGAGCCGATTCGCGGCCTCCTGCTCGGAGAGCTTGTCGAGGGCGTCACGGTGTTCCGGAAGCAGGGTTACGGTGCGGTACCGGCGCTGCTGGTCGTCGCCGAGGTGCTCGTGGGCCCGCACCCCCACGCACGCCCCCTCGTGACCCACGAGCCCGGTGACCGTGTTGGGCCGGTTGGGAAACGGCGTGCCCTCCGGCAGGGCGTCCGCGACCGTCTGGACGGCGCGGTGGGCGGCCTCGGGCGTCAGGTCCGTCAGACGCACGAACAGCTCGATGGTGAACTCGCGGTCGAAGGCCACCTCCACGTGGCTCTGCGTGGGATTCAGGGGGCGCCAGTCGAGGTCCACCTCGCCACACCCTTCCGTCAATTCATCGACGGCGTCGACGAGGGCCGGGAACTGGTCCTCCAGGGCGTTCTTGAGCTGGATGTAGCCCTCCATCTCGCCCTGCATGCCGGCCCCGGGCCCAAGGTTCTCCGCGGCGTCCGTCGAGGCCTCGCGCAGCCAGGTCTGCACCGCATCGGTGCGCATGAGGGCCTCGCTCACGTCCTCGATCGAGGTCGAGAAGTGGGGCGCAAGGTAGGCTTCCCAGTCGTCTTTGGAGCGGGGGGCAGACATTGAATTGGGCGGGCACACGGAGGGATGATGCGACGGAGCATGGCTACAATAGAAGAAACAAAAGCGGGGGCTTTCCGTCCAAGAATAGCTCACCACTATTCCCAATTCCACTGAGTTCGTATTGTGCCTGATCGACCCACCACTTCGCGGCAGCCGAAGGCGATGCCGCTGGATGAGCTTTCGGAGCACCTTCAGCTCTCGAAGCAGACCCTCGTCCGCTGGACCGACCGTCACCTGATCGACGCGGATCTGTACTGGTCCCTCTCCGACTCGAACGAGGAGATCCGCATGATCGACCTGACGGACGATACGCTCGACTTTCTCGAAGACTTCGCCGCCGACTACCGGGAGGATGTCGTCAGCCGGACCGAGGCGCGCCGCATTCTGAAGCAGATTGATCGGAAGAAGATCAAAAAGCTCATCCGCGCGGGCGACGTGGAGGATGTTGAGGTCGACGAAGAAACCCGCGTGGTCGTCGGGAGCCTGGAGGACTACCTCATGGAACGAGAGCGCGAGGAAGAAGAGGGCGAGGAGGACGACGAGTAGAGCCCGAAGCCCTCAGGTGGCGTCGGAGGCCGTGCTGCTCACGTCGAGCATCTCTTTGATCGTGGGCTTCATCTCGTCGACGGGAAAGATCCCGACGACCCGCTTTCTGATCTGGCCCTCCGGACCTACGACGATGGTGGTGGGGAGGCCGGGAATGGGGCCGAATTCCGACTCTGCAGTGCCCTCGGCGTCAATGACGACCGGGTATTTGATCGGCAGCTTCTCCGCGAACGGTTCCACCTTCTCGCGCCCCTGTCGGTCCAGGGCAACGCCGATGACGCGCAGGCCTTTGCTCCCGAGCTCTGCCTGAAGGGCATTGAGATCGGGAATCTCCTCGCGGCAGGGCGCGCACCAGGTGGCCCAGAAGTTGACGAGCAGCACCCGACCCTCCTGGTTCGCCAGATCGATTGAGGCCCCCGCCATCGTCTCCAGCGTCAGATCGGGGACGGGCCTAGCCTCCACGTCCCGCACCTTGCCCGGAATGGGCTCGGACTCAGCGGACGTCGACGACGAGGCGGTGGTGTCGGTATTCTGCTCCCCGCCGCAGGCGACGAGTAGAATCACCAGACTGAGGCTCCAGAGAAGGGGATGAAGGCGTCGCATGGGCACAAGAAGGGGCTATTCGGAAGAGACGGCCGAGGGCGCGGCGTCGCGCAGGTTGTCCACCGTGACGTCGAAGTGCGACGTGTCGAATGTCGCCGTGCGGTCGTCGAGAAGGATGGCCTGGGGCGTCTCGTGGCGGACGTCGAGCGCCTCCGCAATCTCGTCGGACAGCGCCCGGCTGTCCTGCACGACGAGCTTGTAGACGGGCAGGGGGGCATCCGCGGCGAGTTCTTGCATTTCGCCGTCGGCCTTGGCGCTCACCGGGCATGCGTTGCTGTGCTTGAACAACAGGACCGGCCGGTTTTCGGACTGCGCGCGGGCGTCTGCCCAGTCGTCTTCGCTGGCGAGGGAGCGGAAGGGAGCGTCGGACATCGGCGAGGGGAATTGGTGGAAAAAACTGCAGTTTGTGCGTACCACGAGCGGAAAGTCGTGATACGGACCCGGGGTGAACAATCGGTCAATACCGGGCGCACGGCCCGAGACCCCGGACGAGCGGGGGGCGGTCCGGCGGATTTACACGATGCATTGATACTGTTCAATCAACCTCTGTATACGCGATGGAAACGACGGACACAGGTGCCGACGACGTGCGGTGGGCGCTCGACGATTTGTACGAACACCCCGAGGTCCTGAAGGCAGACTTGTCTGAGGTGGAGGCCGACGCCGACGCGTTTGCGGATCGCTACCGCGGACGGATCGACGAACTGGGCCCGACCGAGTTGGCCGAAGCGCTCGATACGCTGGCCGCCATTCAGGAGCGTCTGGGAGCGGCCC
Source organism: Salinibacter sp. (assembly GCA_042219065.1). Lineage (GTDB taxonomy): Bacteria > Bacteroidota > Rhodothermia > Rhodothermales > Salinibacteraceae > Salinibacter. The sequence continues at coordinate 7,556 of JBDGQM010000084.1, forward strand.
ACACCTACGCGTACCTGCACTGGTCGGCCGACACGAACGATGCCGACCGCGGCGCCCTTCGCCAGTGGGTGCAGGAGACGGTCGACCGCATTAAGCAGCAGCTCGTGTTCGTGGAGACCGAATGGGTGGCGCTGTCCGAGGAGCGGGTGGAGGAGCTTCTGGCACACGACGCCCTCGCGGAGTACGAGCACTACCTGGAGACCGAGTATCTGCGGAAGGACCACGTGCTCAGCGAGGCGGAGGAGAAGGTCCTTTCCGAGAAAAACATCACGGGCAAGAATGCCTGGACGCGGTTTTTCGACGAAACGGTGGGGGCGACGCGCTTCGAACTCGACGGCGAGTCGCTCACGCAGGAAGAGATCCTCTCGAAGCTCTACGAGCCAAACCGCACGCTCCGCCGCGAGGCGGCCCTGTCGTTCACGGACGGCCTGACGGACCGCCTCCGCACCTTCACGTTCATCTTCAACACGCTCCTGGCGGACAAGGCCTCCACGGACCGGCTGCGCGGGTACGACCACTGGCTCGAACAGCGCAACCGGGCGAACGAGGTGGACGACGAGACCGTGGACACACTCGTCGACGCCGTGACGGGCCGATACGACCTCGTGGCGCGCTTCTATCGGCTCAAAAAGCAGCTGCTGGGGCTCGACGAGCTGCACGACTACGACCGCTACGCCCCCATCCGCGAGGCCAGCACCACCTACGAGTGGGACGAGGCGCGGGCGCTCGTCCTGGACGCCTACGAGGACTTTCATCCCGAGATGGCCCGGGCGGCCGGTCGGTTTTTTGACGACCACTGGATCGACGCCGCCCTGGCCCCCGGCAAGCGCAGCGGCGCGTTTAGCCACGGGGCGGTGCCGAGTGCCCATCCCTACGTCCTGCTCAACTACACCGGCAAGGCCCGCGACGTGCAGACGCTCGCCCACGAGCTCGGCCACGGCGTGCATCAGTCCCTGGCCCGCGAGCAAAACGTCTTTCACCACGGCACGCCCCTGACGACCGCCGAGATGGCGTCGGTCTTCGGGGAGATGCTCGTGTTCAAGCGCCTCATGGACCGGGAGGAGACTCCGGCCGACCGGCTGGCGCTGCTCGTGGCAAAGATCGACGACACCCTCGCCACGGTCTTCCGGCAGGTGGCCATGAATCGGTTCGAGGACCGCATCCACACCGATCGGCGGGAGAACGGCGAGCTTCAGGCCGACCAGTTCGCCGAGCACTGGATGGACACCCAGCAGGCCATGTTTGCGGGCAGCGTGACCCTCGGCGATCACTACCGGCACTGGTGGAGCTACGTCCCGCACTTCCTGCACACGCCCGGCTACGTGTATGCCTACGCCTTCGGCGAACTGCTCGTGCTGGCCCTCTACGCGCGGTACGAGCAGGCCGACGCCGGCTTTGCCGATCAGTACCTCGATCTGCTGCGGGCCGGCGGCTCCGACTGGCCGCACAACCTGGTGGGAGAGCTGGGGGTGGACCTGGAGGCGGAAGATTTCTGGCAGCAGGGGCTGTCGCACATCGAGGCGATGATTGAGGAGGCCGAGGCCCTGGCCGATCAGACGACCGTCGAGACGGCGCCCCGGGGCGATGGGGCGCCCCCGGCGTCGGCCTGATCCGCGTGCCCCGCGCACGATTTGATCCCTGCCGTGGCCGACTCGTCCCGCGACAGCAGCCATCCGGACTGCTGGAACACGCGCTACGAGCGCGAAGGCCCGCTGCTAAACGGGCATGCGGCCGTCGT
>JBDGQM010000084.1:9393-10477 GCA_042219065.1 Salinibacter sp.
CCGTCGTCCACAGGGCGGAGGCGGACTGACGTCCGGGCGAACGTAGAGATTTCCCCCACGGGCCGATCGGGAAATGCCTCGTTGACGGATGGGGATTCCCCGTGTGGACAGCAAGGGAGATTTATCGGTAGGCTTTATACCGACATGTCGGACGCGATTTCTTTTGACTGATTCCCCTCCGACCCATGCTTTCAATCGATGACGTCCTCATCGCCCGCGACTTCTCGTCGGTGTCCGACCGGGCAGTCCGCTACGCGTTGGACATAGCCGCCCGCACCGGCGCCACCCTGCACGTCTTCTACGCTGAGGTTTTGCACGAGGCCCCGCGGTCGAACGGCGACGCAGACCGCTCACCGGCCGATGGCTTCTCTGCCTTCCGCGCAGACCTGAAGGAGAACAGCCCCCGTTCGGCCGACGCCATCGATGCCGTTGAGGTAAAAGAAGAGCGCCGCCGTGACGTCTCGCCCGGCCCGGCCATCCTGAACTACGCCTCCGAGGCCGGGGTGGATCTCATCGCGCTCGGCACGCACGGCCGCCGGGGCCCGAGCCGCCTTCTGCTCGGCAGTGTGGCCGAAGAGGTGGTCCGCCAGGCCGACCGGCCGGTGCTGACCGTTCGCGGCGAAGACGATGGCCGCGTGCCGTCCGCCCCGCACGCCGTCGATCGGATCCTCGCTCCGGTGGACTTTTCCGATCACGCCCAGAAGGCCCTGCGGGCCGCGAAGGCGTGGGCCGCCCTCTACGACGCGTCCCTGGACGTGCTGCACGTCGTGCCGGAGACGCTCCACCCGACCTTCTACATCGGGGGCGTGGAGTCCATCTACGACATGGAGCCGGACATTGAGTCGGAGGTGCAGGAGCGGCTCGATGCGTTCGTGGCGGACACCGGAGGGCCTGCCGTAGAGCTGCGCTCACACGTGCGGGTCGGGAGTGCCTCCTCCGACATCGTTGAGTTTGCGGACGAGGAGGAGATCGATCTCGTCACCCTGTCGACCCACGGGCGCACCGGGCTCGACCGCTTCCTGCTGGGCAGCGTCGCCGAGAAGGTCGTCCGGCACGCACGGTGCCCGGTCATCACGCAGAAGGC
>JBDGQM010000085.1:0-1455 GCA_042219065.1 Salinibacter sp.
CGGCGACGTGCTGATTACGGAAGTGATGCCCGATCCGGACGCGGTCTCCGATGGGGACGGCGAATATATCGAGCTCTACAACACCACCACGAGCGAGATCGATCTTGGGGCCAACAACTGGACCCTCGATGTGGACGGCACAACTGAGGGAGATCCTGACGGTGACACGGACGGTATTCCCACGACGATTCCGCCCCGCGGATTCACAGTTCTCTGTGTGAACGCGACCGCGTCTGAGAATGGGGGCATCAAGAACTGCGATGTCGACTACGTCAATGGAATCTCACTGAACAACGGTGGGTCGCCAATCGAACTGCTGGACGGCAACAACAACCAGGTCGACTTTGTGGACTATGGCGGCTCCAATTACCCAAGCGTGTCAACGGGCGCATCGCTTGTTTTCACGGGAACGACAGCCAACAATGATGGAAATAACTGGGCCGTAGCGTCGCGGCGCGAACGCGGCTACGCCCAGAATCAAAGCGGCGACGACGGGTCCCCCGGCCGCAACGGCACGGATCAAACCCTCCAGCCCACCGCGGAGATCACCGGCGGGGCTGGGTGGCGCATGCTCGCGGCCCCGATGAGCGGCGTCAATGCCGATACGCTCGCACAGGTCAGTCTCGTGCAGGGCATCAGTGGACACTTCCCCGGTTCTGACGTCAATCTCTACCAGTGGCCCGGCGGTCCCGACGATCAGAACACCGACTGGACTGAGCCGTCTTCGGCCACGGCCGATCTCACGGGTAACGGACAGGGATTCGTGTGGTATGTGTTTGGCACCGCAGAGACGGATCGCACCGACACGCCGCCCTTCACGCTCAGCCTGCCCGGCTCCCCACGCACGTCCGACGTAACCACCGGCTCTCTGGTTGACGGCTTTCACCTACTCGGCAACTCGTACGGCCAGTCCTTCGACCCTGCGAGCATAAAGCAGAATGGCACCAGTATCGAGACTGGAAATACGGACTTCAGCACGACGGTACAGGTGTACGACCCGACTGACGGGAACTACGACATGATCATAACGCCCTACACGGGCGATAACTTCCTGAGTCCATACCAGGGGTTCTTTGTGGAGAATACCTCTGGTGGCTCCGCCTCCCTTACGATCGATGCGGATGGTCGCCGCGCCGATCCGATTTCGTTGAAAGATACTGAAGCTCCGCCGCCGCGCATCGACGTTCGCCTCGTCGGCGAGGATGAAAGCGGGTCAGAACTCACGCGCGACGAAGCGATCGTGTTGTACGCGCCCGAGGGGGCGACGATCAACTGGGACGCTTTTGACGCTACAAAGCTTACGCCGCTGTCCGGCCGCTACGCCACGGCTGCTTTCCGCGGTTCCCGCGACGGAGAGACGCGGCTGAAGGGTGCCGCTTCCATTCCATCGACGTTGCCGGACGGGGGCATCGAGGTGCCGGTGTCCCTCCAGCTGCAGGGCACCGACCCCGTTGA
>JBDGQM010000085.1:1555-11566 GCA_042219065.1 Salinibacter sp.
ACGGGGGCATCGAGGTGCCGGTGTCCCTCCAGCTGCAGGGCACCGACCCCGTTGAGACCTTCCGGTTCAGCTGGCCCACGTGGACGAACGTGCCGGACCACTGGGGCCTCGCGCTGCACGACGCCGTCACCGACTCGACGGTCAACCTCCGAACACACTCCTCCTACGCCTTCACCCTGGTCCAGTCGAGGGCTCAGTCGGTGCCGCCGCCGCGCTCCCCGATGGAACTGCCGAACCAGATCCGCGCGAAGGCGCAGTCCGACAGCGCGCGGTTCACGCTCACCGTGCAGCCGAGCCCTATCCCGGTGGAGCTGACCGACTTCGGCGCTACGGTCTCCGGCGAGACGGCGCAACTCACGTGGACCACGGCCAGTGAGACGAACAACGCGGGCTTCCACGTCGAACGCCGCGGACCGGGAAGCGACGGGTTCGTGTCAGCGGGCTTCGTGGAGGGGCACGGCACCACGGATCGTCCGCAGCAGTATCGCTTCCGCACCGAGCCGCTCGATCCGGGCCGCCACGTCTTCCGCCTGCGGCAGGTGGACCTGGACGGCACGACCACCCGAAGCGATACCGTGGCGGTGCAGGTGCGGCTCGGCACGCCGGTGCGCATCGAGGTGGCCCCCAATCCCGTTCGCGCCCGCGCCACGGTGTCGCTCCGCGTGCGGACTGAGCAGGAGGTGAACGTCGCCCTCTACGACGTGCTCGGGCGGCGGGTGCGCACCGTGCACGACGGGCCGGTGACACCGGGCCGGGCCCATACGCTTCGGGTGGATGCGGGCGGCCTCTCCAGCGGCCTGTACCTCCTTCGGGCCGATGGCGAGCGGTTCCAGAGGACGCGTCGCGTCACCGTGGTGCGGTAGTTGGCACCGTCACCGGCGAGACCGCAATTGCTCTTCGCGTTCGCTCCAGGACCAGCCCACACGTTCTCATGACCGCTTCACACATCCACGCAGAGCAGCACACGCTCGCAGTCGCCATCGTCCTCGGATCCATCGGTTTGCTGCTGGGGGCCGCCGAGCCCGCAGTGGCTCAGGATCGAGGGCGGACCGCTCCGTCGGTGCAGTCGGCGCCGTCTCCGTACGGCACCGGGGCGGCGGGGCAGAGAAGAGGAGCCGACCGTTCGGTCTCTGAGGCTCCGGGCACAGAACTCCCATCGGCGACGCGGCCCGCCGATCCTCCAGCCATTGGCACGCCGCCAGCCGAAAGGGAGACAGGGCCGCGGGGGTCGGCAAGAACGTCTGCGCCGGGCATGGAAGATTCGCCCGCGCAGGCGCCCCTCGGCGGGGTCGAGTGGTTGGCAGCGGCCGGGGCAGCCTACGCGCTGAATCGACTACGGAAGGAGGGCTCTGAGGAGGACGATGAAGAGGCGTAAGCCCTGTACGCGAGCGCACTTGTGCGTGCCGGAAGCCGTCCCCGTTTCGATTGCTAGACGTCTCACCTCAATACCTGCCCAACACCTCGTGCTCGGCCCATGAATCCTTCGTCGCCGTATGGCCCAGACCGCAGCCTGCTCCTCGCCATCGGGGTGCTTACCGGAATGCTCCTCATCTGCGCAGGAGGCGTCTACGTCGCGTCGTCCCTGCCGGTCGGGGTGGAGAGAGGAGGGGGCGGAAGCATTGTCGGGACAAGCGGGCCCGCTCCCGCGCCGCCTAGATACGCCGCGGAGGGCGCTCGCAGCCGGGGCGGCTCCTTCCCAATTGCAAGTGGGGGCGTGCCGGCGTGGGCCGGGCTGGATCGCCCATCTGTGCCCACCGAGCCGTTCGCCCCGGTGCCGCAGGGTCGCTACGCCGTCAATCCGGACTTCGGCCACGCCGAACTTGGGGTCCCGCCGGGCAGCGGCACATCGGGCGGCGCGGCCATTGCGGACGTGGGCAGTCCGGGCAGCGGAGACGGCCTTGCCGGAGGAGCGCTGGGGGCGGGACCTGCGTCCTCGACTCCGAACCCGAGCGGCACGTCCTCCGGCAGGGCAGCGGCCCGTGGGGACGCGCCGGAGTGGCGCTCGGAGGCCCAGACGCTGGCGAGCCGGAGCCGCGCGCTGAGCCGAGAGGTGGTCCGACTGAATCGTGAAGAGGCCGCCTCGGAAGAAGCACAGGGGGAGCGGACGGAGCAACCGGCGGACGAGGCGTCGACGGCGTCCAGCAGAGGGGGTGCCGAGACCAATACGCCGGGCACGCCCAGCGACCCCGAACAGGTCCCCCTCGGCGGGGTCGAGTGGCTGGCGGCGGCGGGGGCGGCCTATGCCCTCAACCGCCTGCGCGAGGAGGGCAGGGAAGAGTTTGAGGACGACGCCTAACCACACCGCCGGAGGGAGACGGCGCGCAGTGCTGAGATCCGGAACGTCCCACCGGGCTTCGCGTCCGGTATGCCGCGCTGTCTCCGCACAAGGCCTGGGTGGCACTTCCTGTGGCTTCTCTCGACGACCTTCGCGCGTACCTCGATACGCTCGTCGATCGGCACGAGCGTCCCGCCTTCATCGACGAGGATCCCATCTCCATCCCCCACGCGTTCGACGACCCGCGCGATCAGGAAGTCATCGGGCTGTACGCCGCGCTCCTGGCCTGGGGACGGCGCGACGTGATGCTCCGCAAGCTCGAGGAGCTGTGCGAGCGGATGAACCACTCGCCCGCCCACTTCGTGCGGACGTTTGATCCCGATGACAGCCGGGACGCCGAGGCCCTGGATGGGTTTGTGCACCGCACCTTCCAGCCCACAGACGCGATCTGGCTGACGACCAACCTCAGCGCGGCGCTCGACCGCTACGGAACGGTGGAGGGCTTGTTTGAGGCGCACTGCCCCGACGAGACGGACGGAGACGCGAGTTCCCCCGTAGCGGCGATGCTGCAGGGCGTGAGCACCACCCTTCTCACGATCAACGACGACACCCCCAATCGCCTCCGCAAGCACCTGGCCCGCCCCGAGGCTGGAAGTGCTTGCAAGCGGCTCAACATGTACCTGCGCTGGATGGTGCGGCCGGGGCCGGTCGACCTAAACCTCTGGTCGATCGTGGAGCCCGCCGACCTCATGCTGCCCGTCGACGTGCACGTGGGGCGACAGGCCCGGACGCTGGGGCTGCTGGAGCGGAAGACCAACGACTGGAAAGCGGTGCGCCGCCTCACGGCGGTCTGCCGACACTTCTGTCCCTCCGACCCCACCCGGTACGACTTTGCCTTCTTCGGGGTAGGCAGTCAAGACGAGTCGCTCGACGCGCGGTTTACAGGGGCCAACCGGGTCGACGGCAGTTCTTTGCCCACACCACGGTAGTCGCTCTTGTAGTAGATCACCGCGCCCTCGTCCGGGCGCTCCTCGACCTCCACGACCAGGCCCACGTACAGCCGGTGGTCGCCCGCCGGGATCGAGTCGTGCGGCTGGCAGTGGAGCACGGCGGAGCCCCCTTCCAGAACCGGCGTGCCGTGGGCGTCTCGCACGTGCGGCACGGAGTCAAGCTGCTCGGGGCCGCTGAGATTGGGAACGGCAAACTGCTTCGCCAGGTGTGCCTGATTTTCCCCCAGCACGTGGACCGCAAATCGGTCGCAGTGCTCCATGACGTCGAACATGCGCGACTCCCGGGCCACGTTGAAGCTGACGAGCGGGGGATCGAGCGCGACGCTCGAAAAGGACCCGATCGTGATGCCTCGTGCCTCCTGGCGACCTTCGGCCGTTACGACGACGACGGGAGACGGCACCCGGCGCATCGAGGCGCGAAATATGCTCGGTTCTTCGGCCATGGAGGAACGGAGGCAGCATGTGCAGTCTGATGAGGAGGACGGTAGCCCCTCCCGGAAGGAACGGAGAGAATGGTGACTTTCTCCGTCATGCCTCCTTAAATGAACACACCGGACGGCCGTTCGAGCCCGGGGCAATCCGTTACGAGAACACGTCGGATACACGCCGGAAGAACGACTTCTCCGATTCCTCCTCGGGCGGATGAGGCTGGAAGTTCTCGTGCTCCCGGAGCTGGTTGAGGAGTTCTCGCTCTTCGGCGGTCAGTTCTTGAGGCGTCCACACGTGCACACGAATCATCTGGTCGCCCTGTCCACTGCCTTCAAGGTCCGGCAGACCCCGGCCACGCATGCGCAGGATCTTGCCGGCCTGCACGCCGGGGTCGACCTCCAGGCGGGCCTGTCCCTGCAGCGTCGGCACGTCCACCTCCGTGCCGAGCGCCGCTTCCGGAAACGAGAGGTGGAGGTCGTAATAGATGTCGAGCCCGTCCCGCTCGAAGTGCTCGTGGGGCTCTTCCTTGATTTCGATGCGGAGGTCGCCGGACGGCCCGCCGCGGAGGCCTGCGTTGCCGGCCTCGGCGAGGGTAAGGTAGTTGCCCTCCATGACGCCCGGGGGCACGTTGATCGAGATCGACTCCTCGCCCTGCACGCGGCCCTCGCCCCCGCAGGTATCGCACAAGTTCTCGATGGTGCGGCCGTCGCCCTCACAGCGGGGGCACGGCTGCACGTTCACCATCTGGCCGAACACGGAGCGGGACACCTGGCGGATTTCGCCGGTGCCGTCGCACTTCGGACACATCGAGAAGTTCTGTCCGCCCATGCCGCCCTCGGCCCCGGTGCCGTCGCAGTCTTCGCACTCCAGGTACTTCTGAAGCTTCAGGTTCTTTTCCGTGCCCTCCGCAATCTCACGGAGCGTCAGGGGGAGCGAAACCCGAAGGTCGCTGCCGGGCCGTCCCCGCCCGCGATCCGACCGTCCGGACTGCCCGCGGCCCCGCCCTCCACCGCGCGCCCCGCCGAAGATGTCGCTGAACGCATCGAAGATGTCCTCGACGTCGTGGAAGCCGCGCCCACGGCCCCGGCCGCCCCGGCCCCCGCCTCCGTCCTGGCCAACGCCGGCGTGCCCAAACTGGTCGTACCGCTGGCGCTGCTCGGGGTCCGACAGGACGTCGTACGCCTCCGACGCTTCCTTAAACTTCTTCTCGGCCTCCGGGTCGTCCGGATTGCGGTCCGGATGATATTCCATTGCCTTCTTTCGGTAGGCCTTCTTAATTTCGTCCTCCGAGGCGTCTTCGTCGACCCCGAGAACGTCGTAGTAATCGCGCGGCATTACAGAACGGATTCAGTGAGAAGAACACGTCGCCGGGGCAGAGCGTCGACCCACGGCGCAGATCAGAGAACGGTTGGGGGCCGGAGCCCCTACTCGGACTCGCCGCTGTCCGACGGCTCGCCCGCCACCACGACGCGGCTATGACGAAGAACGCGATCGCCCATCGTGTAGCCCTTCCGGATTTCCTGCAGAACCGTGCCGGGCTCGGCCTCGTCGGTCGGCTGTCGCATCATCGCCTCGTGGTACTGCTCGTCGAACGGCTTGCCTTCGGCCTCGATCGGCTCCACGCCGAGGGACTCAAGCTGATCCTGGAATTTGCGGAAGACCATCTCGACGCCGCCCTTCAGGGACTCGTACGCGGACTCCACGTCTTCGGACTCCTCAAGGTCATCGGCCGCGTCCAGAGACCGTTCAAAGTCGTCCAGCACCTCCAGCATCAGCTCCACGACTCTCTCCTTGCCGGCCCGGTGACGGCGCTTTTTTTCCCGGTCCATGCGGCGCCGGAAGTTTTCGAACTCCGCGGTCTTCCGGAGCAGCCGGTCGTTGAGATCGTCGCGCTCCTCCTGCAGGGTCTCAAGCTCCTGCCGGAGGGCCTCGACCTCCCCGTTCGACTCCGTCTCCGCGGAGTCCTCGGGGGCCTCATCGGCGTCTTCGTCGGGGGCCTCCGCATCGGAGGACTCGTTCTGCGAGGCCGATTCGTTCGTGGCTTGGCGACCGTTGGTCGAACCCATGGTCACAGTTGGGAGATTCGTGAGGGGGAAACGAGGAACGAGTGACAGACGCAAAGGGCCGTTCTGGAGCCCGCGAGCACCGTTCGTGACGCGTGATGCGTGATTCTGGAGGACAGCTCGCATTGCGGAGTGCTTTGGCCGGGCCCTCGCGCATTGCGGCTCATGCATCACGACGCAAAGGCTGTACCCAGCTGGGTGAATGACGACAGCATCAGCGTGGAAAGGAGACTCCGGACGCTAGGGAGAAACCGACGAGTCCGCTGCCTCGTCGTCCGCCGGCTGGTTGACGACGGAGGCCATGTTTTCGACGAGGGCCACGGCCCGCCCGTAGTCCATCCGCTTCGGGCCAATCACCCCGAGCGACCCGATCGTGTCGCCGAGCTGATAGGGCGACATCACGATCGAGTAGGCCTCCATTTCCTCCTCGTCCGTTTCGGTTCCGATCCGGACGATGGCCTGTCCCACAGCGTCGGGGTTGGCCTCGAACAGGTTTTCGAGCACCTGCACGATGCGATCCGCGTCCTCGATGGTCTCGAGCAGGTGGCGCATATCATCAGGCTCCTGGAATTCGGGCTGGGACAGAATGTTCTGCGTCCCGTCAAACTGCAGGCGACCTTCATCCGGCTCGCTGAAGAGGAGGGAGGCCTCGTCGCGCACGAGTTGGATGAGGCCGGTCTCGTCGGGGAGGTCCCGGAGGCGCTCCTCGTACGTTTGGCGAATCTCACGCAGGGTGAGGCCGGCGATCCGCTCGTTGAGGATCGACACGATTCGGTCGATTTTGGGCCGTGCCAGGTCGTCCTCGAAGCTCAGCACGACCGTCTTTACGAGCCCGCCTTCGACGCTTAACACGAACATGAGGCGTGCGCCGGAGAGGGGGACGATGTCGAGCCGATCGAGCACGGCCGTAGACAGGCGGGGCGTCAGCGCGATGCCGAGCAGGTTGGTGAGCTTGCTCAGCAGGCGGGTACTCTCGCTCAGCAGCTCGTCGGTATCGCTCACCAGGCGCGCGAGCTTCATTTTCATCACCTCCCGCTCTACCTCCGACAGCTCCGGCGTGTCCATGAGCTCGTCGACGAACGTGCGGTAGCCGAGCCGGGTGGGCACGCGGCCGGCGGAGGTGTAGGGGTGGTCCAGGTAGCCCATGTCCTCCAGGTCCGCCATAGTGTTGCGGATGGAGGCGGCGCTGAGGTCGACGTTGGTGTCTTTCGCCAGTGACCGCGACCCCACGGGACCCGCGGTGTCGACGAACTCTTCAATCACGAGGCGGAGAATGCTGCGCTCGCGCTCGCTCAGGGACGGACGATCGTCGGTGGAGTCTACAGGGCTCACGGCGGTTGAAAGATTGCTCACACGGACGTCCAGGCCGTCACGAGAATGATCTGCCCATCGTCGTCGGGGTTCGAACAGGGTCCCAACACGAAACCACCGGGCTACAGTACAAAGGTGCCCGATGGAGCGAAGGGCAGAGCAAAGTCACTTTTATGTACCCGATTGGCGGTTTTGGGTTTCCGGGTGGGAATGACAGGTGCCCCGCAAAATGGAGAATGGAGAAACACTGGGGCGATTCTGCTCCAGGGTGCTTTTTTGTTCCTGAACTGCATTCCCGAGTGCTACGAGTTTGTAATCGCCTTCGACGAAGGTTCAGGGATATTGTCTCCCGTTCAGAGCCAAGCTCCTCGAAACGGGCAGCCCCCTCCACGGATACACGTCTATCGATCTCGCACTATCTGCCGATCCCCTGGACTCTTTCACCCGCCACCTCTTCCCACATGCGTTTTTTGTCCACCCTTGCCGCGAGCGTCATCGGGACCCTGGTCGCACTCGGTCTCGTCGTCTTTTTCTTCGTCTTCTTCTTTTTTGCCCTGTCCCTCTCGGCCGATCAGACGCCGACGGTTCAGCCCGGGTCGGTCCTGACCGTGCCCCTCGAAGGGAACGTGCCGGAGCGGGTGACCGACGATCCGTTCCGGCAGGCGTTCGGGCAGGGGCCGAGCTACGACCTGCGCGACCTGCAGACCTCGCTCCGAAAGGCGGGGACCGATTCGCGCATTGAGGCGGTGTGGCTGCGCATGAAGGGCCTCTCGGCCGGGTGGGCCACGCTCGAAGAGATTCGGCAGGCCGTGGTGGAGGCGCGGGAGAATGGGGTGCCTGTCATTGCGTCCAGCGACGAGTTCGGGATGACGGAGAAGGGCTATTTCGTGGCCAGCGCGGCCGACAGCGTATTTACGGCTCCGCAGTCGGCCTTCGAGTACAACGGATTCGGGACCACGGTCGCCTTTTTCGACGGGGCGCTCGAGCGGCTCAAGATCGAGCCCCAGCTCATCCGGGCGGGCAAGTACAAGAGTGCCGGGGAGCCGTTCGTGCGGTCGGACCTCTCGAAGCCGAACCGCAAGCAACTGACGGCCCTCCTGGAGACGACCAACGATCGGTTTCTGACGACCATTGCCCAGGCGCGCGGGCAGTCTGTCGAGGCGCTCAGTCGCCTTGCGCGGGAGGACGCGTTCCTTAGCTCCTCGACGGCGGCGGCAGAGGGCCTCGTCGACGGCCTTCAATACGAGGATCAGGTGCGGGACCGGCTCCGGCAAATCGTGGAGACGACGATGCCGAACGGCCTCTCGACGGTGTCGGTGAGCGACTACGAGCAGGTCCCGGCCAGTGAAGCAGGCCAATCGTACACTGGCTCGGGACAGGTCGATATTGTGTACGCCGAGGGCAACATTGTCACGGGCGATCCCGAACAAGCCCCGGGGCCAGGGCCGGAGGCGTTGGGGTCCACGCCCCTGTCCAATGCGCTGGAGACAGCACGAACGAGCTCGCGAACGAAGGCGGTCGTCGTGCGCGTCAACTCGCCGGGGGGAAGTGCTGCGGCGTCGGAGGCGATGTGGCGCGCCGTCAAGCGAACTGCGGCCAAGAAACCTGTCATCGTGTCGATGGGCGATCTGGCGGCGTCGGGGGGCTACTACCTCGCCGCCGGGGCGGACTCAATCGTGGCGAACTCGATGACCACGACGGGCTCGATCGGAGTGTTCGGCCTCATTCCGAACGCCAAAGGGTTCTTCGAGGACAAGCTCGGGATCACGTTCGACGGGGTGCGCACGAGTCCCTACGCGGACCTTGGGTCCATTAGCAAGCCCCTGAGCGAGAACGAGCGTCGCGTCCTCCGAACCTCGATCGATCAGACCTATCAGACCTTTCTTCAGCGAGTGGCCGATGCGCGCGGCATGTCGGTGTCGGCCGTCAACGAGGTGGCGCAGGGCCGCGTGTGGGCGGGGCGGGACGCGAAAGAGGTGGGGCTGGTGGACACGACGGGCTCGCTGGTCGACGCCATAGCGATGGCCGGGAAGGCGGCGGGCATGGGGGAGGGGCCGTACCGGACGCGCACACTGCCTCGTCCAAAGACGGTCTTTGAACGGTTCAGTCAGCAGTTTGCGGCGCAGGCCCAATCGGTGTGGCGGTCGGTGACCCTGAATGCCCTGGAGCGCAAGCTGTGGCGACACAAGCAGATGTTCGAGCGCATGGTTGCGCGGGAGACGGTGCAGGCCCGGATCCCCTTCGAGCCGTCGGTTGAATGAGGTTGAAGGTGGGAAGGTGGAAGATGGGAAAATTGCAAATTTGAAAATTCGGGGGCCCGACGGTTGAGGGGCCGGGATTGAAGGCGCCGAGGGATTTTATCGTGCGGACGCGGTTGTCTCTGTTGGTACGAGCACGTTGCCGTCCATGGAGTCGGGGACCTCTTCGTCGAGCAGGGCCAGGAGGGTGGGGGCCACGTCGCCCAGCTTGCCGTCCTGCACGGGGCCGTCGAACTCGTCTTTGAGGATGATGTGGGGGACGAGGGCCGTGGTGTGGGCCGTGTGGGGAGAGCCGTCCGGGTTCTTGAGCTTGTCCGCGTTGCCGTGGTCGGCGATGATGCTGACGGAATAGTCGTGTTCTCGGGCCGTCTCCACGACCTGCCGGGCACTCCGATCCACGGCCTCACACGCCGTCACGGCCGCGTCGAAGTCGCCGGTGTGGCCCACCATGTCGGGGTTCGCGAAGTTGAGGACAGTCAGGTTGTAGTCGTTGTCCCGAAGCGCCTGGCTCACCCGGTCGGCCACTTCCGGCGCGCTCATTTCGGGCTGCAGGTCATACGTGGCCACCTCGGGGGAGGAGACCAGGATCCGGTCCTCGTCGTCGAACGGCTCCTCGCGCCCGCCGCTGAAGAAGTAGGTGACGTGGGCGTATTTCTCCGTCTCGG
>JBDGQM010000086.1:0-3129 GCA_042219065.1 Salinibacter sp.
GGATGGACGGCTGGAGGGGGGCGTGGCACCCGGAGGCATCCATACGTCATCCATACCTCCACCCATCCAGCCCTCCACCCTTACCATCCTTCCGAAGCCAGGTTTTCCGCGATGGAAGTGTAGAAGGCGTTCGAGTCAAAGTCGGCGGCGAGGCCGGACGAGAGCCCCACCTGACGGGCATGATCGGCGCCGATCGTGTCCTGGTACTCGCCCCAGCGGGCACTCTGCACGCTCACGATGCCGTCGTTCACGCCTTCGCGCTCGAACAGATACGTGTTTAGGTATCGGAAGTAGGGGGCGATGGGGACCGAGGTGCCTTTTCCCGCCTGGCAGCCGTAGGACCAGTACGTGACGTCGGGGTGATCGGGGACTTCGGGATTGAAGGTGTTTTCCATGTGCTCGGGGGTCAGCTCCGTCAGGGCCGTGCGGATGTCGGCCGAGCCGTCTTCGAGGATGTGGGTTCCCACCCAGTCGGCCAGGTCCGACACCCAGTCGCGCAACAGGTCCGGCTGATCGAGCACGAGCGAAGCGATCGGCGAGCCGCGGTGGGGCGTGGAGATGGTCACGAGCGCGTCCACCACCTCGTGCCAGCCCATCTTGGTGATCAGGTAGCGGGCGTCGAGCCCTCCCATCGAGTGGGCGACGAGCAGGAGCCGATCGGCGCCGGTTTCGTCGAGGACGTGGGTGAGTCGCTCGTTCCAGGTGGCCGTGCGGGACCGCACGGTGTTGTAGGGAGACACGTTGGGGGCGACGGCCTGCACGCCCCGCGAACGGAGATGCAGGGCTTCTTTGTGCAGGTGGCCGCCCCGCCGAATCGAGGCCCCCACCCCGAACCCATGCATGAGCACGACGGGGGCCTCCAGGGGAATAATCGACGGCTGCGGAAAGGGCTGAAGGCCCGTGATGCGCTGTAGCGCCGAGGCAGAGAGGGTGTCATCGGACATACCGCTGCGAAGTCGTCAATCAGTGCAGGAGGTGGGGTTCTCTGTGTGGGCCATACCATTCGTCTCGCGGTCGAGTTCACAGGGAGCGCAACATTGGGAGGCGGGACGGGTCAAGAGGCAATTCGTGCGAATTACGAGAGGAGCCCGGCAAAAAGTTGGACGGGACGCCCGAACAGAAGGGCCTCGGCCCCGACCACCACAAGTGCCGCCACGACGGGCACCCGGATGTTGTCGTTTACCGGCATGGGAAGGATCTCGACCACAGCCCCCACCACGACGCCCGCGGCGGCCGGCCCGAAGGCAACGGCCGGGAACCAGGCCATGATGGCGAGCCCCGTGCCAATGAACGCCGCGGTGCCCTCGACGGTCGCGGACAGGGAGCCCCAGTGAATCCGCCCGACCCGCCGGCCCACCAGCGCCGCGGCGGCGTCCGCCAGCATGGCCATGGCCAGGACCGGCACCGCCACACGAAGCGGAAAGAGCAGCACCATCAGCACCGCCCCCACCAGGACACAGGTGGCGCCGTTGAATCGGACCTCGGTTCCGGCCTCCGGCAGCTCCTCCGGGCGCATGAGCGGGCCGAAGATCCACCGAATCAGGGCATTGAAGGTCGCGGAGTACGATCGGCCCACGTCGGCGGCCACCGCGAGAAGCGCCGCGGGGGCCAGCAGGTAGAGGGCCAGGGGCATGCCCATCCACCATATCCCCAGCGGGATCGACAGGGCCAGCAGGTGCAGGGCCTTGCGCCCAAGTTCGCCGGCGTATGGCAGGGACGGATCGGACGCCACGGCTGAGGGGAGGAATGCAGCGAGTGTGCGTGGCGTCTCCAACCCCACCCGTCCGCGGATGGTTCACCGGCGACGCCCTGCGGATCCTCCGCGAGCTGTCGCAAGCCCCAGCAATCGCCCCTGGGTTTCGGGTTTCCGATGCCGGTCCGCGCCGGAGCGAGGGTCTGTCCCTCCATGCTTTGTCTCAACTGCGCTCTGCCGGCAGCTTCGGTGATCGTCGGTGATCAAAGGCAGAAGAGCCCGATCTCTTCCTCACAGGCACCCGGCGTACAACTGCCTTGCCGTCGTGCGCATGGAACCAGTCCGACGTGGACGGTTTCGAATCGCAGTCCTCCATCCGGGTCGTCACGACGATTCGACCCGCACCGCTACGCATCGCTGTTCCAAATCCTCACCGATCCTCAAGACTCATGTCGCTTCGCCCCACACTCATGGTCCTGTTCGCGATGGTCCTTCTCGCCGGCTGCGGCGCCGATGGCGAGTCGGAAGCCGACCGCATGGCCGAAGAGCACGAGGGCGAAACGCCGACGGCCTCCGCGGGGGCCCGTGCGCCCGACATTCCCGTGACCGCGGACCCCGTGACGTACACGCAGACGAGCGACGGAACGCCGGTGGAGGGCTACGTGGCGACGCCGTCGAACCCCGACTCCGTCCTGAATGCCCACGGCATGGATCCGTCGTCGGCCCGCCTCCCCGGCGTTGTGGTGATTCACGAGTGGTGGGGGCTCAACGACAATGTGCGCACCGCCACCCGTCGCCTGGCCGGGCAGGGGTACCGGGCCCTGGCGGTGGACGTCTATCGGGGGGCGACCGCCAACACGGCCGACTCGGCCATGGCTCTCATGAAGCGCGCCATGGCACAGCCGGAGCAGGTCATGGCGAATCTTCAGGACGCCCACGATTACCTTCGCTCCGACGCCGACGCGCCCCGTGTGGCGGTGATGGGCTGGTGCTTCGGGGGCGGGCGCACGTTCGACGCGGTGGCCGCGGCGCCGACCCAGTACGATGCGGCCGTGGCGTACTACGGCGCCCCCGAGTCGATGACGACGGAGGTGCTGAGCAAGACGACCACGCCCCTCCTCGCGCACTTCGGCCGGAAGGATCAGGCGGTGTCGCCGGAGTCCGCGAAGAAGTTCCAGTCGCGGTTCGAAGAAGCCGGGGCAGAGGGCGCGATCCATTTCTACGACGCGGGCCACGCCTTCGCCAATCCGTCGGGCGACAGCTACGAGCCGGAGGCGGCCGAGCAGGCATGGTCCCGCACGACGGACTTCCTGGCGCGGCACCTCTATCCGTAGTTTGTTGAGCGTTTGGCGTTGTGCGTTGAGCGTTTGGTGTTGAGCGTTTGGCGTCAGGGGAGAGCCAGACGAACGAAATACGCAATACGACGAAATACGCAA
>JBDGQM010000086.1:3229-45085 GCA_042219065.1 Salinibacter sp.
CCAGACGAACGAAATACGCAATACGACGAAATACGCAATACGACGAAATACGCAACATTGAGTAAGCTGCTCGTTCCGTTTCCTCGCGCGCCGATTCCTTAGATCATTTCTGTGCCTGTATGGCCTCGTTTCCGCCTCTGCAAAACGATCTTATTCTCCGCACGGCCCGCGGCGAGACCACCGACCGCACCCCGGTCTGGATGATGCGGCAGGCTGGCCGGTACCTGCCCGAGTACCGGGAGATCCGGGCGGAGCACGACTTTTTTGAGGTCGTAGAGACCCCGGAGCTGGCGGCCGAGGTGACGATCCAGCCCGTCGAGCGCTTTCCGCTGGACGCGGCGATCCTCTTCTGCGACATCATGGTGGTCCCGGAGGCGATGGGCCTGACCGTGAAAATGGTGTCCGGCCAGGGGCCTACCTTTCCGCGGCCCCTCACCACGCCCGACGAGATGGAACGGCTCGTGGAGCCGGACATCGACGGGGCGCTCGGGCACGTCTTCGAGGCCCTCACCACGACCCGGAAACAGTTGAACGGGCGCGTCCCTCTGATCGGGTTTGCCGGGGCGCCCTGGACCCTCATGGCGTACATGGTGGAGGGGAGCGGCAGCAAATCCTACCGGGCCGCCCGGCGCTGGCTCTACCGCTACCCCGAGGCGAGCAAGGCCCTCCTGCAGCGCACGACCGACGTGATTGTCGACTACCTCATCGGCCAGGTGGAGGCGGGGGCGCAGATGCTTCAGGTGTTCGACTCCTGGGCCGGACTGCACAGCCCCGAACGGTTCCGCACGTTCTGCCTCCCGTACCTTGCGGAGATTGCCGCCCGGGTCAAAGACGTGCACCCCGAGGTGCCGCTCGTCGTCTTCGCGAAGGGCGCCTACCACGCCGTAGACGTCCTCGCCGAGACCGACTACGACGTGCTCAGCCTCGACAGAAAGATGGCGCCCGGCGCGGCCCGCGAGACGGTGGGGGACCGAGCGGTGCTGCAGGGCAACCTCGATCCCTGCGCCCTCTACGCCCCGCCCGACGTCCTCCGGCGCGAGGTGCAGCACATGCTGACGGGCTTCGGGCCCCATCGCCACATCGCCAATCTGGGGCACGGGATGCTCCCGGACCATGACCCTGAGCACGCCCGCGTCTTCGTAGAGGCCGTACACGAGTACTCCGAGACGATGCAGGCCGTTTAGGACTTCTCCGATTCAGCGATGCTTGCGCTCCTGAACGGCTTGCAAGAGCGGGCGCAGGGGAGAACGGGTGCGCTGGAGGGGGCGATTCGTCGGTGGTAACGCGAGGGTTCGTTTCATCACGGAAGCCCCGGAATCCCTTCCATGACCCTTCCGGACAACGGCGCTGCTCGAACGCCCCGGCAGTTCGATACGCCCGCCCCCACACTCACAACCGCCCACGCCCCCAATGCTGGACACGTCCGCCCCCCAGATTCGCGCCGTCCTTCCGCTTCTCTACGTCGCCTGGGCCGATGGGGTGCTCACCCCGTCCGAGGCCGACATGATTCGCACCCACCTGCGGGCCCAGCGGTGGATTGACGAGGCCGCCCGAGCGGAGATCTGCGCCCACCTCGACCCGCAGTCGCCCCCGTCGCCCACACAGTACTATCGGTGGATTCGCGCGCTGCGGGACGGGGCCGCGGAGACCTCCGTAACCACCCGGTGCTCGCTGGCGGAACTCGGCCTCGCCGTGGCGGCCGTGGGCGGGGACGGGGCGGCGCTGCCCGACGCGGCCCGGGAGGCGCTGGAGGACATTGAGCGAGCCCTGGACATTGAAGGAGAAGAGCTGGTCTGTAGGCTTCTCGGCGACCGCCCGGATCCGTCGCCCTCCGAACGAGAGGCGCCGTTCGACGTCGATGCGATGGCGGCCTTCCTCGACGGCGAGCACGCCGACCTTCGCGCCCGGATCCGCACGCTCCTGCAGGACCCGGTCTTTCGCTACCGCCCGGATCTCGACACCCCCGCCTACCGCGAGCAGGTGCTTGAGTGGTGCGAGCTGCTGGCCGACCAGGGACTCGGGGCCCTCGGGTTTCCGGAGGCGCACGGGGGGGACGGGGACATGGAGAAGTTCATCACGACGTTCGAGACGCTGGCCTATCATGACCTGAGTCTGGTCATCAAGTTCGGCGTGCAGTTCGGGCTGTTTGGGGGCAGCATCCATCGGCTCGGGACGGAGCGCCACCACGAAAAGTATCTCGACCCGGTGGGCACCCTGGACCTGCCCGGCTGCTTTGCCATGACGGAATGGGCGCACGGCTCGAATGTCCGCGAACTGGAGACGACGGCCCGCTACGACCCGGCCGGCGAGGAGTTTGTGATCAACACCCCGCACGATGGGGCGCGCAAAGAGTGGATCGGGAACGCGGCGGCACACGGACAGATGGCCACCGTGTTTGCCCAGCTCAAAACAGACGGCGAGCATCATGGCGTTCACGCCTTCCTCGTGCGGATTCGATCCGACGACGGCTCGCCCATGCCGCGGGTGCGCATCGAGGACTGCGGCGAAAAGGTGGGCCTCAACGGCGTAGACAACGGGCGCCTGTGGTTCGACGAGGTCCGCATTCCCCGCGAGAACATGCTCGACCGCTACGCCCAGGTGGCGCCGGACGGGTCCTACGAGAGCCCCATTCCGAGTGCGGGCAAGCGCTTCTTTACGATGCTGAGCACCCTGGTGGGCGGCCGTATCAGCGTGGCGCGGGCCGGGCTCAGCGCGGCCAAGTCCGGCCTCACGATCGCCGTGCGCTACGGCAACCAGCGGCGGCAGTTTGGGCCGAAGGACGAGCCGGAGGTGCCCCTCCTGGACTACCGCACCCACAAGCGCCGCCTGCTGCCGCGCCTGGCGACGACCTACGCGCTGCATGTGGCCCTCGACGACCTGACGCGCCGGTTTGCGGCGACGGGGCGGGAGGACTCGCTCGATACAATCGAGGCCGAGGCCAACGCGCTGAAGGCGTACGCCACCTGGCACACGACCGACACGCTCCAGGAAGCCCGCGAGGCGTGCGGCGGCCTCGGCTACCGGGCCGACAACCGCCTCGGGCGGCTCCGCGACGACACCGACGTGTTCACCACCTTCGAGGGCGACAACACGGTGCTCCTGCTCCAGGTGGCCAAGGGGCTGCTCTCGGACTTCAAGCGCGAGTTTCGGGACATGAACCTGCTGGGCATGGCGCGCTTCGTGGCCGACGAGGTGACCACGCGAGTGACGGAGCTCAATCCGGTCGTCACCCGGAAGACCGACTCGGAGCATCTCCGGAGCCTCGACTTTCAGCGTGGGGCCTTCGAGTACCGGGCCGAGCATATGCTCCTGTCCGTGGGGCAGCGCCTGGAGCGTCGCATCGAGGAGGACGAGATGGAGCCGTTCGACGCGTTCGTGGACGTGCAGGATCACCTCGTGCAGTGTGCCTGGGCCGAGGCCGAGCGCGTGATTCTGGATCGGTTCGCGGAGGCCATTCGGGACGTGGAGGACACGGATCTACGAGAGGCACTCACGACGCTCCGGTCGCTTTTTGCCCTCTCGCGCCTGGAACACGACCTGGACTGGTTTCTCGAGGCGGGCTACGTGACGGGCACCAAGGCCAAGGCCATCCGGGGAGCGGTGAATGACGTGTGTGACGACGTGCGGCCCTACGCGGAAGCCCTCGTGGACGCCTTCGGCATTCCGGACTCGCTGCTGGGGGCGCCCATTGCGACGAAGCAGAAGGCGCAGGCCCCGGCCGATCTCGGGCACAATCCTGTGTAGACGCCGCGAAGCCCCGGAATCCCGGCCCATCCGGCGTGAATCCCCCGACAATTTGCCTAAGGGAGATCCAGGGGGGTTGAGGGAAACAATTCCCCCGAATACGTTATTTCTGCTGATCCTTGACGCCTCGATGCACGACGAGTCTCGTTCATGCTCCCTTCGCCTGTGAGTCAGTTCTGCAAAGCACTGGTCGCCCTGCCGGTCCGGGGGCTCGTCCGTATCGTCCAGCAGTTCTCGCGGTGGGTCGTGTCGAAAGGGCGCCGTGTGCGTGAGGAGCGCAGTCCGATGTGGGCCGCCATCCGCCCTCAGTCTCGGGTGCTAGAGGAAGCGCCGGGGGAGCGCGCGTTTGTCTCGCCGCTTCAGGCCCGGTGGCTGGCCCGCGTTTTGGTCGCGTCTCGCCCGCTCGGGCCGTAGCTCCCCTGTTTTGTCTCTCGCCCTTTGGGTTCGTTGGGGGCGTTGTTGGGGCTCAAACCGATCTCCATCCCTCAACACCACTCGTGTGGCACATCGCCTCGGGACCCGCGCAACTGATCCGGTACTGCTTCTTGAATTGAACGAGCACGTCTTATGCAGGGGAACGGTTTTAAAATTGGACTCACGATTTTCTTCGTCGGCCTGTGCGGATTCTACCTCTTTCCGACCGTCCAGAACTTGTACATCAACTACAAGATGAACGGGATGGAGAAAGAGGAACGAACTGAGTACAAGGAAGAGAACAGAAAGTGGATCAATGAGGTCGAGCAGAACTCATTGAGCCTTGGGCTTGACCTTCAGGGGGGAATGCACGTGACCCTGGAGGTAGAGATCACCAACCTGCTGGATCAACTGGCGACCAACAAGGACGATGCCTTCCGACAAGCGCTTCAGGCGGCCGAGCAGCGGGCCAACCAGGAGGACATTTCCGTCGTCGATGCATTTGTGGAAGAGTTCGAGGCGGCGAACCCGAACGGGCGCCTCTCGCGCTACTTTCGGAGCGAACAGGCCGGCATTACACGCCGCTCCTCGAACGATGAGGTGCAGGAGTATTTGAACAAGCAGGCGGACAACGCTGTCCAGAATGGCATTCAGGTGGTCCGCAATCGCGTCAATCAGTACGGCGTGACGGAGCCCTCCATTCAGCGACAGGGAGACCGCCGCATCGTGGTGGAGCTTCCGGGCGTGAACGAGCGGGAGCGCGTGCGGGAACTGTTGGAGAGCGCGTCTCAGCTCAGCTTTCACCTCATGGCCAATCCGCAGCGGCTGAACAAGTCGGTCCAGCGCATTATCGAGTACTACGAGCCGACCGCCGAGGACTCGGCGCGCATCGCGAAGGCCAATGCGGCCGACACCACCGAGGCCACGACCGATACGACTGGGGCGACGACCGACACGACCGAGACCGCCGAGGGGACGGAACTGGCGTCGGCCACCGAACAGGAGGCGCCTGACGACGGCACGGCGCTCACGGAGCCGGGAGAGGACCAGGCTGGGCCGCAGAATCCCCTTCTGGCTGTGATGCAGCCGATGCCTGCTCAGGACCGCCCCATTTTCGGGCGTGTGTTTGCGCAGGACACATCCCGGGTCAACGAACTGCTCTCGAAGCCGGAGGTGCAGCAGAAACTGCCCCCGGGCATCGAGCTGATGTGGACCGCCAGCCCCCGGATCACAACGCAGGACGGGCGCAAGGGCTTTCACCTCTTGGCCGTGCAGTCGGAGCCGGAGCTTGCCGGCAATGTAGTGACGGAGGCCTCGGTGCAGTTTGACCGTCAGACGAACGAGCCGACGGTATCGATTACGATGAACTCCAGGGGGGCGCGGATATGGGACCGTGTGACCGCCGCCAACGTGGGCAACCAGGTCTCGGTGGTGCTGGACGGGATCGTCTACAGCAATCCGGTCATTCGGGGACGCATCCCGGGCGGCCGGACGGAAATTACGGGCCTGGAGTCGCGTCAGGAGGCGCAGGACATTGTGACCGTCCTGCAGTCCGGACGGCTTCAAACCGACCTGAACATCGTGTCGGAGCGGACCGTGGGCCCTAGTCTCGGCGAAGAGTCGACCCGGGCCGGCTTCATCTCTGTGGTTTCCGGCTTCCTGCTGGTGGTCCTCTTCATGATCATGTACTACCGGACGGCGGGGCTCGTCGCCAACGTGGCCCTGCTCCTGAACGTCATTCTCATCCTCGGCATTCTGGCCGGGTTTGGGGCCACCCTCACGCTGCCCGGCATCGCCGGAATCGTGCTCACCATTGGTATGGCGGTGGACGCGAACGTGCTCATCTTTGACCGGGTGCGGGAGGAACAGGCGACCGGAAAAACCCTGCGGGCCGCCATCAATGCCGGCTACGAGAACTCTCTGAGTGCCATCCTCGACGCAAACATCACGACGTTCTTCGTCGGAGTCATCCTCTTCTCCTTCGGGGTTGGGCCCATCAAAGGCTTTGCCGTGACCCTCATGGCCGGAATCCTGTCGTCCCTCTTCACGGCGATTATCGTGACCCGCATCATCTTCGACTACATGGTCGAGGAGCGCCGGATGCGAGTGAACTACGGATAGGAACCTGCGCCCGCGACCACTTTCACGAAGGGATTTCATCCACCGACGGACCGACATGCGTCTTTTCGAAAACGCCGATTACGCTCTCATCCCCAATCGCCGGATTGGGTACATTATCTCCGGCACCCTGCTCACGCTCAGCATCATCTCGCTGCTGTGGAGAGGGCTCGCGCTTGGCATTGACTTTCGGGGCGGGATGGAGTTCGTCGTGGGCAACACGGCGGACGTGCAGACCGAAGAGATCCGGTCGGCCCTGCTGGGGCCGCTCGACGAGGAACCTGAGGTCAAGCGGTTTGGGGAAACAGGCCATCTCATTCGGGTGTCCGCGGAGGAAACGGAGATTACTGCGATGGAGAATCGCGTCGTGGAGGCCTTGCAGGCCCAGTTTCCGGAGCACAACATTCAAGTTGAAAAGACGAACGTGGTCGGCCCGCGCTTTGCGGAGGACCTGAAGCGAGGGGCGATTTATGCCGTCCTGGGGGCGCTGCTGGTCATTTTCCTCTATATCATGGTGCGCTTCGAGTGGCGCTACAGCCTCGGGGCCGTGGCGGCCCTGGTGCACGACGTGACGATTACGCTCGGCATCTTCTCAATGCTGGCCGGCATTGCGCCGTTCTCGCTCCAGATCGACCAGTCGCTCATCGCGGCCTTTCTCACCATCGTGGGATACTCGTTGAACGATACGGTGGTGGTCTTCGACCGGGTGCGCGAGTACGTGAATCTCTTTAAAACGGAGCCTTTCGACGAGATCGTCAACCGCTCCATCAATGCAACCCTGAGCCGGACGGTCGTTACCTCCGTCACGACGTTTATCGTGGTCGCGATTCTGTTCCTGTTCGGGGGCGAGGTGCTGCGCGGGTTCTCGTTTGCCCTCATCATTGGCGTCGTCATTGGGACGTACTCGTCGGTGTTTGTTGCGTCCCCGACCATCGTAGAGCTGGAGCGCCGCATGGAGACGAGCGCGGCGTAACACCGCATCTCCGACGTTCTCGGTCGTGTTCACCGAGGAGCGCTCGGGGCACTGGGGCCATCTTCGGTCGTGGGGGAGCGCCGCGGCGTTGAGGAGTGCCTTCATCATTTTCGTTCGAACTGTCGTGGTGTGCTATGCCGGTATCAATTGTCATTGGGAGTCAGTGGGGCGATGAGGGGAAGGGGAAGATCGTGGACTTGCTCAGCCCGCAGGTCGACGTGGTGGCCCGCTATCAAGGCGGGGCCAACGCAGGACATACGATCGTGTGGGACAACGAAGACGGCGGGACCGAGGAGTTCGTCCTACACCTCGTGCCCAGCGGTATTTTCCACGAGGGGGTGACCTGCGTGATCGGGAACGGGGTGGTCCTGGATCCGAAGGCGGTCATGGAAGAGATTGAGAAGATCAAGTCGCTGGGGATCGATGTGGAGGGGCGGCTCAAGATCTCCCACAACGCGCACCTCATCATGCCCCATCACAAGGCGATTGAGGCCGCGCAGGAGGAGGAGCGCGCCTCTGCCTCCGACGACGACGAGATTGGCACGACGGGGCGGGGCATCGGGCCGGCCTACACCGACAAGTTCGCCCGGACTGGCATTCGGGTCGTGGACCTGCTCGACGAGGAGGTGCTGCGCCGCAAGCTGCGTCGGTCGATCGAGGAGAAAAACGCCATTCTTCGCGACGTGTACGACGCCGAGGCGCTGGACGTGGACCGCATCGTCGAGGAGTACGTCGAGTTCGACCAGAAAATCGACGAGTACGTGACCGACACCTCGATGTATCTGTCCGATGCGCTGGCCGACGGGGATCGCGTGCTGGCCGAGGGGGCGCAGGGCTCGCTGCTCGACGTGGACTTTGGCAGCTATCCCTACGTCACCTCCAGTCACCCGACGGCGGGGGGCTGCTGCACCGGGCTGGGCGTGTCGCCCACCGAGATTGACCGGGTGCTCGGCATCGCGAAGGCGTACTGCACCCGGGTGGGCAACGGGCCGTTTCCGACGGAGCTGGACAATGAGGCCGGCGAGGCGCTGCGGCAGAAGGGCGACGAGTTTGGGGCCACCACGGGCCGGCCCCGTCGCTGCGGATGGCTCGACCTCGTCGCGCTCCGGTACACGAGCATGATCAACGGGTTCAACGAACTGGCCATCACGAAGCTCGACATTTTGTCGGGGATGGAGTCCCTCAAGGTGTGCACGGAGTACCGGTACGACGGCAAGCAGACCCGCCGGTTTCCGAGCGAGCCGCAATCCCTCGAACGCGTGGAGCCCCTCTACGACACCCTTCCGGGCTGGGACGAAGACATCTCTGAGGTGCGCCACGTCGAGGATCTTCCCGTGGAGGCCCGCGACTATCTGGCCTTTATCTCGGAGTACCTCGACGTGGAGATCGGGCTCGTCTCGAACGGCCCGCGGCGCAGTCAGATCATTCGGGACGTGCAGCCCGCAGCGGTGGCGTAGTTCCGCGGGGCGCAGCGGGGGTCCCCGAAGCAGGAAGCCTGGACGTGCGAGCACACCGTCCGGGGTGCGAACAGTCTCCACGTGCTGTGGCCGAGGCGTTTCATGGGGGGTGTCACAGCAATCGCATCTTGGCCTACGGGCTGACGGGGCCTCTGTCCAGGGCCGTGTGTCCAGGCGCCCCCGCCCCCTCTCGCCCGTGCCTGTCAGGCGGTTTCGTTGATCAGAGGCGGACGAGCCTCCAGCCCGCAAACGGAGACTCTTAACATCCGATCGCCCTGTGGGGCGGTGCACACGCAAACCCCGACGGTGCTATGGATGCCTATCGGTGGTCGGTTCGGCTGAAGCTCGGGCTCATTGTCTTCGCGGTCGTCATTGCCGTGGCCTCGCTGTGGTACACGCAGCGGCTCGTGGACCGGCTGCAGAAGCGGGAGCAGGCCGTCATCCAGCTCTGGGCGGACGCGCTCGAACAGGTCGTACAGACCCAGCAGGCAGCCAACCCGCACCGGGACTCGTTTCGGCGTCTCGACCGGTATCTCCAGTTCGTAGGGCGGAATCCCACGCCGGACACCCTGTCGCTGCGTCAAGTTGCGGCGTTCCGGGAGGCGCTCGACTGGGCGGAGACCATGCCGCCGACGCGCGAGTTCAACTTTATCCTCAACCAAATCCTGGAGCCGAATCAGTTCGGCGTGCCGGCCATCATCACCGATTCGACCCGGCAGCGGCCGCTGTCCTGGCAGAACGTGGGGGTGCCGGACACCATCAGCGCGCTGTCCCCGCAGGACTCCGCCGAGGCGATGGAGAAGCTCCAGGACCGCCTCGCCGACATGAAGGCGACGTTTGAGCCGATACCGGTACAGATTCCCGAGGCCGACGGCGGGGGCGGGGACGGATCGGGCGGGTTCACGCAGTACGTCTACTACGACGAGTCGGCCCTCATTACGGAGCTCCGCATCTTTCCGTGGGTCCAGCTGGTCTTCGTGGGCCTGTTCGTGCTCATGGGGTACTTTGGCTTCTCCTACATTCGCCGCAGCGAGCAGAGCAGCCTGTGGATGGGCATGGCGCGGGAGGCGGCCCATCAGTTGGGGACGCCGCTGTCGAGCCTGCTGGGGTGGATCGAGGTGCTACGCTCCCCCGACCTGGACGCGGAGACGAAGGAGCAGGCCCTCGACGAGATCGAGAACGACGTGGAGCGCCTCCAGCGCGTGGCCGATCGGTTCTCGGACATCGGGTCGCAGCCGAAGCTGGAGCGGTGCGACCTGGTGCCCATCGTGGAGCAGACCGCGTCGTACCTACGTCGCCGCATCCCGCGGCAGGGACAGGCGATTGACCTGGAGATCGACTTGCCGGAGCGCCTGTTCGCCGAGGCGAACGAGGAACTGTTTGCCTGGGTGCTGGAGAACCTGCTCAAGAATGCCCTCGACGCGATCGAGGACGACGAGGGGCGCATCACGGTGTCGGGGCAGGAGGCGAACGGACAGGTCGTCATAAAGGTGGCCGACACCGGGTGCGGCATCGACCGGCGGCAGTGGAAGAACATCTTCCGGCCCGGCTACAGCACGAAGCAGCGCGGCTGGGGGCTAGGGCTAAGTCTGGCTCGTCGCGTCGTAGAGGTGTACCACGAGGGGCGTCTCGAACTCGTCTCGTCGACGGTCGGGGAGGGCTCCACCTTCCGCATCCAGGTGCCGGCGGCGAGGGAGCAGAGTCAGCCCTGAGGGCGGAGACGGGCCCGCAGGGAGTCGGGGGAAAGCGCTGGGGCGACCGTCACGAAAATGTCGTCCCGGTCCCGCCACAGGAGTGCCCGGTCCGACGTCTCGCCGTTCGCGTCCACCACCTGATGGGCCGTCCCCAGCGCGTCGCGCAGCTCCGGGCTCAGCGTCACGTCGGACTCGATCTGGCTGAGCAGGGCGTAGCTGTAGACGAAGGTCGTGAAGCGCGTGCTGCCGTCTGTGTGCAAGAACACCGGAGTCTTCGTGTCGTCGGTCGCGCGGAACTGGCCTACTCCTTCAAGCTCGGCCCCGTCGATCGCGGGCACGGTCACGCGGCGGCCCCAGACAGAGTCCACGAATGCCGCGGCCTCCGATCGACGGCTCGTCTCCAGCATAGGCGTCACGGAGCTGGCCCGCTCCGCAGAAATGGCCACGAGGCTCCGGCTGGACGTGGAGGGCGACGGGGAGGATGCTGTGTAGTAGGACACCCCGATGCCCCCCGCCAGGACCAGGGTCCCAATTGCGAGCGCGAGCAGGAGCGCCCGGGGCTTGGGGCGGGGAGGGAGACGGTCGAGAAGCGACTCGGAGTCGTCGGAGGGGGCGGCCGCTTCGTCGGCGGGCATAGGAGTCCGCAGGGTCTCCTGAAGCTGGGCGCGAAGCGATCGCGGAACGGTGGGGTAGCGGGTGGCCAAGAGGTCGTCGACGGCGTCCTGAAAGGCCTCCTCGGAGAGGGTCTCGTCGACGAGTTCGTACTCCGTATCGGACAGAATGTCCGCCAGGGCATCCCAGAGCGTGGCCTGCACCTCCGATCCTGTGGTGTCGACGACGTCGCCGAGGGTCTCCACTGGGGACGAGGCGGAAACCGTGTCCAGGCCGTCCAGCGCAAGCAGGAACCGCTCCTGCGGGGTGCAGCGGGCGAGGGCGATGGGGAGGGCCGCCTCGATAATTTGTTCGGCGGCGTCGCGGCGCCAGGCGTCGGTCGGCTCAGTCTCCTCCGCTGTGCTCGATCGGACCTCTGCCTCGGAGAGAGCCTGGTTGTCCCGTGCAGTCTGGAAGAGGCGGCGGAGCCACCCTTCCACGTCGGCGGGCCGATCCGTTGCGGGGGCCTCCGCGGCGTCCTCGGCCATCCGTCGGAGGAGGTGCGGGGCCTCTTCCGGCCCCACCAGCGTGCAGGCCAGCGGGTATAGCGTTTCCAGGTGCTGCAGAAGCGGCGACGAATCGGAGCGCCGGGGGGCAGAAGGATCCATAGCAGATGTGCAGAAAAACCGGAACGAACAGCCAGGGGCCTGGGGACGAGTGCTATTCCGACGGTTCCTCCAGGACGAATTTTACCGAATCGCCCTTTCGTATGCCGAGAAGTTCGGCGGCGTTCCCCCCGTTAGCGGCGATTTCCAGGTGGTCTGTGCTGCCGAAGAGTAGCAGCGGGTCGCCCTCGGGCACGGCCCCGTAGGTGGGGTGGAGTTCCTCAAGCACCGTATTGCCCACGTAGGCGTCGAAGGGCGGGAAGGCGTCGACCGGGGGCGCCGGGTCGTCCAGTTCGGCGGCGTCGGCGAGGGTCGAGCGCCGGATGTTGGTAATGCAGTTTCCAAAGTGGT
Organism: Salinibacter sp.; assembly: GCA_042219065.1. GTDB lineage: Bacteria > Bacteroidota > Rhodothermia > Rhodothermales > Salinibacteraceae > Salinibacter. The sequence continues at coordinate 15,237 of JBDGQM010000086.1, forward strand.
CAATGTGGACGACCCAGCCCTGCACGGTTTGCGGGGCGGTGGACGGGCGGGCCCACTGGAGCGGCTCCAGGGTGTCGATGGGCGTGCCGATGTCCTCGACGGACCGACCGGCCGCGAGGTGCGCCGCGGCGGGAGCAAAAATGTCGCGTCCGTGAAAGGTCGTGCTCGGCGACGCGTTTCGCCAGAAGTCGGGGTCGTCGAGTTCGACCATGGCGTCGGGCGGGGCCTGGTCGAGGACGAGGGGAAACACCCCGTTGTCCGGCCCCACGAACCACTGTCCGTCGGCGCGAAGCGCCACGGCCCGCCGGTCTGTCCCGACGCCCGGATCGACGACCACCAGGTGAATCGTCTCGTCCGGAAAGTGTCCCCGCGTCGACCGCAGGACAAAGGCGGCCTCCATCACGTCCTGCGGAGTGATCTCATGGGTCACGTCGACCAGCCGGGCCCCGGGGCAGATCGAGAGCATCGTGCCCTTCATGGACGGGACATAGGCATCCTCGGTGCCAAAGTCTGTCGTGATTGTGATCAGGGGAGACGCAGAAGAATGGGATATGGCGGGCATTCGGAGTGTGCAGAGAGTGGGTCTGGAGTCCGGGGACGAGTGGATCTGGGAAGTCTGGTGCTCTTCATTGTATGGATCAGGGAGAGCGATGTGTACACGACGGCGGAGTGAAGAGAAACAATTCGGAGGGATTTAGGAGTTGAGTAGACGAGTTCAGGCCTGTGACCGGCTTGTCAGGGCGGGCCGCCCCAACCACGTTGACCGACACCGATGGCCTCCTCAGCATCTTCCGATCCCGATCCGGCCGCGTCCCCCGAGCCGCCCAGCCCCCGATCTCGCGAGGCGGTGGACCGGTTCGTCTCGTTGTGGGGCGAGATGGCGTCCACGTGGGGCATCAATCGGACCATGGCGAAGATCCACGCCCTCCTGTACTGTGCCGAGCAGCCCCTGAACACCGATCAAATCATGGAGCGGCTCAATGTGAGCCGGGGAAACGCCAACATGAACCTCCGGTCGCTCGTGGACTGGGAACTGGTCACCAAGACCCGGCGCTCGGACTCCCGGAAGGATTACTACGAGGCGGAGAAGGATGTCTGGCAGATAACGGCCCGCATCATTGAAGAGCGGCAGCGGCGAGAGGTCCATCCCGTTCGGGCCCGGCTCGAGGAGTGTGCGACCCTGCTCGTCCATGAAGACGAGTCCATCGACGACCGGCCGGAGGCCGAGCAGATCCTGCACCGCCGCTTCTCCAATCTGATCGATCTCGTGAAGGTCCTGGAGGGCGTCTCCGAGGCCTTGCTCCCGCTCGTCCGCAACGAAGATGTGGACCAGATCGAACAGCTTCTCCGCGTCGCCCTGCAGCTCGGCGATGCCGAGTCGGAGGACCCCTCATCCGCGCGCTGACGGCAGGCATTTGTCCGCGACACTGTGCCATGGCCAGCACGAAAGACATCGGGGATCGCGGCGAAGAGGCGGCCGCCGCCCATCTGGAGGCCCAGGACTACCGCATCCGGGCGCGCAACTACCACTTCGAGCGCAACGAGGTCGATCTGGTCTGCCAGGATCCGGAATCGGAGGGGGAGTTTGTCTTCGTAGAGGTGAAGACCCGCAGCGGGCTCGGGTACGGGCCGCCGGAAGCGGCCATCACGGAGGAGAAGAAGCAAGCCCTCGTGGAGGTGGCGCGGGCGTATCTCCACGAACAGCAGTGTGAAGGGGCTGCCGCCCGGTTCGACGTCGTAACGGTGCTGCTCGCCGACGGTCAGGCCCCTACGATTAATCACTACGAGAACGCCTTCTGGGCGTAGTGCTGTGTCAATCGTGATTGTACAGGCGGTACGCGATCTCAAAACTCTGGGGCAAGTCGTTCCGAGCAACGTCGAGGAACCTCTCAGAACGCGTTGTGCTATGCAGATCGGTCGCATTTTCGAGGGGGCATGCGGTATCGAGGCTCCGCCGCTTCCGGCTCGCGGAAGCGTCTGCTCGGCGGGGGCGGGACGATGGGCCGCCGTGTTTGCTCATCACTCTTGAAAGCGGAGTGATGCCGACACCGCGCCGATGCAGACTCAGCGTGGCTCCTGGCTGAGCGTGGGGGCGTTCGGGGGCTCATATTCCCGCGGCAGAAGCGTAGCCAGGCGGGTGGTGAAGGCGAAGTACTGGTACAGGGTGGCTCCGTACGGCTCCACAATCTCCCCGTACGGATCGACGTGGACGTGGGACTGGTTGAGCTTGATCTGCGAGGTCTGGTACTCGCGGGGAGGCCGGCGGTGGGACAGTTCGGCCCACTCCAGGTACGCCTCGCTCTCGGGCGCGCCTCTGTAGATCACTTCAAGCCGGCCGTTCACCGACAGGTGATACGTGGAGTCGGGGCTGGGCTCCAGGATCCGGTCCCGGCTCGTGGGGAGGCGGTCGGCCCGGTTCGTGTTGCGGAAGGCCGAGGCTCGGGGGAGCCGGTACAGGTCGAATTGCTCCTCCGCCAGGCGGTCGTGAAGGAGGGCTTCCAGAAAATGTCGAAGGGAGCCCCGGTACGCCTCGCGGCGGTTCTGTCGCCACCGTGCCGCCTCCAGCGAGTCCTCCGGAGTGAGCGGCTCAAACAGCGGTTCCCCGTCCCACCGCACGACGGAGCCGCGCTCCTCGAACTCCTTCAGGAAATATTTGAGCCGATAGCCGAGGGCCCGGTTTTCGATGATTAACGGCTTTTCGGCCTGGACCTTAAATTTGCCCCACCACTTCTTCTCGAAGCGGAGCACCTCGGGGTTGACGAGCGTGCAGTCGTCGGCGTACTCGGAGGACCCGATGAACAGTCGCTTGAACCGGTCCAGGCGCTCGTACCAGTCCTCGTCCCGCTCCGCCGACACAGTGACCGGGGGTGTTTCCAGGACCTCCGGCTCCAGCCGGAGGGTGAAGACCTCTGTGCGGCCTGGGGTGGAGCGGAGGGCCACGGCCCGGTTCGCGTAGCCCACCCTCGACAGGTACAGCCGCTTGGCGCCGGGATGGACGTCATTGAGCCGGAACCGCCCGGTCGAGTCGGTGACGGTTCCGTTCATCGACTGCACGACGAACACATTGGTGTGGGGCAGGGGCTCATTCGTCTCGGCGTCCAGGACCCGACCGCGCACGACGATGGACGTGGACGGCTGGGAAGAAGCGACGGACGCAACAAGACTCCATGCCGCCACGAGGACAACAGAGCGGAAGAGAGTATCCATTTTTGGCTCGATCGACCTTCACGGCACCTTGATCTTCGGCTTCGTGTACGCAGGAATCAGGGCGGGTGTTTGCGGGGGACGGCGAGAGGCGAAGCAGCGCTACCGCGCGTCTTGAATGGCCGCCACCGTGCTTGGGTCTTCGAGGCTCGAGGTGTCGCCGAGGTCCTCCCCGAGGTAGGCCGCACGGATGACCCGGCGCATCACCTTCGCGTTGCGGGTCTTGGGCAGCGCGTCGCTGAAGAGGATCTCGCGGGGCTTCAGGGGCTTGCCCATCTCGTCGACCACGACCTGCATCAGTTCATCGCGGAGGGCGTCGCTCTCGTCGTGGTCCGGCTCCAGGACCACGAAGGCAACAATTTCGGAGCCCTTCACGTCGTGCGGCACGCCGATGGCCGCGCTTTCGGCCACGGCCTCGTGGGCGTTGAGGAGGGCCTCGATCTCGGCGGGGCCCAGGCGCTTGCCGGCCACGTTGATCGTATCGTCCGAGCGCCCGAGGATGTACCAGAGGCCGTCCTCGTCGACCGCTGCGAAGTCGCCGTGCACCCAGACGTCGTCGAACCGGTTCCAGTACGCCTCGTGGTAGCGGTCGTCGTCGCCCCAGAAGCCGCGGGTCATGCCGATCCAGGGGGCGCGAAGGACGAGCTCGCCCACCTCGCCCCGCACCGGGTCCCCGTCGGGGTCGACCACGTCGGCGTCCATGCCGGGGACGGGGCCGGAGAAGGCCGCGGGCTTGAGCGGCTCCAGGACGTTGCCGCAGACGATGCCGCCGGCGATCTCGGTGCCGCCGGAGTAGTTGAGGATGGGTTTGTCGCCGTCGAGGACCGTCTCGAAGCACCATCGCCACGATTCGGGGTCCCAGGGGCTCCCCGTGGAGCCGATGGCGCGCAGACTCGATCGGTCGGCGGCCTCCACCGGGGCATCGCCGTGCGTTTTGAGGGCGCGGATGAGGGTGGGCGAGACGCCGAGGTGGGTCACCTCGTGGTCGTCCACCATGCGCCAGAGGCGGCCGGGATCCGGGTGGTCGGGGGCGCCGTCGTACAGCACCATGGTGGCCCCCACGGTGAGCGTCCCGAAGACGAGCCAGGGCCCCATCATCCAGCCCATGTCGCTCATCCAGTACATGGTTTCCCCCGGCTTCAAGTCCATGGGATGGTACATGTCCTGCGCCCCCTTGATGGGAAAGCCGCAGTGCGTGTGGACCGTCCCCTTCGGCGGGCCGGTCGTGCCGCTCGTGTAGATGATCATGACTACGTCCTCCGCGTCGGTCCGGGCCGTGCGGGCCTCCGTGTCGTGCCCGGCCATCACGTCCGTCCAGAAGTGGTCGCGCCCCGCCGTCATGGGCGTGTCGTCCTGCTCCAGGTGGCGGTGGACGAGGACGTGCTCGACGGTGGGGCACTGCTGCACGGCCTTGTCCGCCGTCTCTTTCATCTGGATCGGGCGGCCGCGGCGGGCAAACCCGTCGGCCGTGATGAGGGCCGAGGCCTCCGCCCCCTGGAGCCGGGTCACGAGCGCCCCCACGCCGTATCCGCTGAACAGGGGAAGCAGGACGCCCCCAATTTTAACGATCGCCAGAAAGGCGATCACGATCTCAGGCGTCATGGGCATGTACAGACCGATCCGGTCCCCCCTGCCGAGGCCCATGTCCCGAAGCGCATTCGCACACCGACACACGCGGCAGTGGAGCTCCCCGTAGGTCAGCTCCTGGGTCGCCCCATCCTCCCCTTCCCACCGAAGTGCCGGACGGTCTTCGACGGGCGTGCCCTGCCACTTGTCGAGCAGGTTATGGACGATGTTCATCTTTCCCCCCACGCACCAGGCGGGGCGCTGAATGCCCTCGGAGAGGTCGACGATCTGGTCGTAGTCGCGGTAAAATTCGATGTCCAGATCGTCCAACACTGCCTCCCAGAACCACCCGACGTCCGAGGTCGAGCGCTCCTGGAGGGCATCGAGGTCGGCAAGATCATGCCGGTCCATAAACCGCCGCAGGTTGGAGTTGGCCACGACTTCCGGATCGGGGGTCCATACCACATCCTGACCAAACGGAAACGAATCGGAGGCCTTCTTGGGAGCGGCATTCATCGGCAGAGGGGAACGGATGGGGCAAAAATATGGAGAGAGTGAGAACCTTATAGGATAATCCACACATCGGAACAGAAGCAACCGAAATTGGGGGATCTATCCCCGAAACGTCCGTGTAACGAACCATCTCTACAGAGAAGAGTGTGTTGTGAGGAATCATGCAAGGACACAATCCCCCCCTGCGGGTGTATGATGAATCGCCCGTTATGACTCACCAGCTTCCGAGTTCTGTACACAATGGACTTGGCCGGGCGATGCTCGATGATCCTGACCAATTTTAACTGAGTTGACGTGGCTGATCAAACTTCTCAAAACGAAAATCAAGGCGGATCTGGACTGCCGGAGGGATCCACGCCCGGCGGTGGTCGAGGGCGTCTTATCATATGGATTATTGCCGGGACGCTTCTGGCACTGTGGGCGTACAGCTACTGGGGGATGGGCCCGGCGGGTGGCGAACGCATTAGTTACAGCGAGTTCCGTACCCAATTGCAGCAAGAGAATGTAGAGCAGGTAACGGTGCAGGGGAATACCATCAATGGGAAGCTGAAGTCCCAGGCAAGCAAGACGAAGCAGGGGAATACGGTGCAGTACCAGAACTTCGTCACCTACCTCCCCTCGTTTGGCGACGAGAGCTTGATGAAGGACCTTGAATCGCAAAATGTGAATGTGGTCACCAAGCCCCAGAACGACTTCCCGTGGGGGCTAGTGATCATGGGTCTGCTGCCGGTTCTGCTGCTGTTTGGAGTGGGGTATATTTTCCTTCGCCGCATGCAATCGCAGGGGCAGGGGCTCTTTTCGGTGCGGCAGAGCAAAGCGGAGCTTTACGACAAGGATGAGGAGGACACCACCTTCGAGGACGTGGCGGGGGCCGACAGCGCAAAGGAGGAGCTGCGCGAGATCATCAAGTTCCTGAAGAGCCCCAAGCGCTTTGAGGGCCTCGGAGGGCAGGTGCCGAAGGGCGTCCTGCTGGTGGGGCCGCCGGGCACAGGCAAGACCCTGCTCGCCCGGGCTGTGGCCGGCGAAGCAGATGTGCCCTTCTTCAGCGTGTCGGGCTCCGACTTTATGGAGATGTTTGTCGGGGTCGGGGCCTCCCGGGTCCGCGACATGTTCAGCGAGGCGAAGGAAACCTCGCCCGCCATCATCTTCATCGACGAGCTCGACTCGATCGGCCGGAAGCGGGGGGCGGGCCTCGGCGGCGGAAACGACGAACGAGAGCAGACCCTGAACCAGCTTCTCTCCGAGTTGGACGGGTTCGAGGAGAATCAGGGCGTCGTTGTGATTGCGGCCACGAACCGGCCCGACATTCTGGACTCTGCGCTCACGCGACCCGGTCGGTTTGATCGCCAGATTACTGTTGGACTGCCGACCAAGCAGGCCCGCTACGAGATCTTGAAGATTCACGTTCGGGACAAGCCGCTCAGTGACGACATCGACCTCGAAGAGATTGCCCGAAGCACGCCCGGCTTCAGCGGGGCGGACCTGGAAAATCTGCTCAACGAGGCCGCGCTCCTGGCGGGACGCTACGAGCACGACGAGATCAAGAACAGTGACATCGAAGAAGCGCGCGACAAGGTGATGATGGGCCTGAAGCGCGAAGGGCTTGTCCTCGACGAGGAGGAGAAGGAACTGCTGGCCTACCACGAGGCCGGGCACGCCATCGTCGCCGCGGCGCTCTCCAACGCCGACCCGGTCCACAAGGTCACCATCGTGCCGCGCGGACAGGCCATGGGGGTCACCCAGCAGCTTCCGGAGAAAGACAAGTACCTGTACCGGCTGGACTACATCCTGGACCGGCTGGCCGTCATCATGGGGGGACGGGCCGCGGAAGACATTGTCTTTGACACCGCCACCAGCGGCGCGGAGAATGATCTGAAGCAGGTGCGCAAGATGGCCCGAAAGATGGTTCTCGACTGGGGCATGGGGGAGCAGTTCGAGCACATTGCGCTCGGGGAGGACCAGGGCAACGTCTTCCTCGGGGAGGAACTCGCGAAAGGCCAGGAGTACAGTGACGAGACGGCGCGGGAGGTGGACGAAGAGATCCGCCGCATCACGAAAAACGCGTTCACACGGGCCAGTGAGACCCTCAAGGAGCACCGCGATGCGTTCGACCAACTGGCCGACATGTTGATCGAGCGGGAAGAGGTTCCCGGAAAGGATGTGCTCCACCTCGTGGACGGGGAGGCAGAAGCGCCCGATCATCTTCCGTCGACCAACGGAGAAATGACGCCCGAGGATGAAGCGCCGGAGGCGAAATCGTAACCGGGTGCAGTCCTGTCATTCTACCCCGGGAGAGAAAATTCGAGAACCGAATTCTCCTGGGGCCGACGGGGGGTGCAGCCGACCGGGCGTTGCGTCCTCGCGGTTCGTGGCCCAAAACCTCTGTCTGTGTCTACACTCCTGTCTGTGTCTACACTCCAAACCTGACTGCTGCCCCCATGGCTAAGATCGAAAATTCCCGTCCCTCTCCCGATGCGCTCCGAGAAGAGCTGACCGACGAGCAGTACCACGTTACCCAGGAGGGAGGCACGGAGCGCGCGTTTTCGGGGCAGTACTGGGACCACAAGGCGGACGGGACCTACTGCTGCGTGGTGTGTGACACGCCCCTCTTCGACTCCGACACGAAGTTTGAGTCCGGAAGTGGATGGCCGAGCTTCTACGACGCGATCGAAGAGGGAAACGTCGACCTCAAGGCCGATCACAGTCTTGGCATGCGCCGGACGGAGGTCGTCTGCGGGGAGTGCGGTGCCCACCTCGGTCACGTCTTCGACGACGGCCCTGAGCCGACCGGGAAGCGCTATTGCATCAACTCCGCGTCCCTCGATTTTGAGGCGGGCGAAGACAGCTGACGGCAGTCTCGACCCGTGACGGCGCCAGAAGAATCACGCTTCGGGCTCGGCGCCCATTTGCAATGTGGCGAGGCGGGGTGCTGACGGTCCTGCCCCTCTTATTTCCCCGCCACGGCTCTGCTCTGTGAATCAAGCAGAGCCCTGTCCCAGCCTTGTCCCGAGAAAGAGGCACGCGCGCTTGTCCCACGTAACGGCCTCTTCATTTGAAATTCGACCCCCTCCCAGGCAACTTTTTGGACGTGCAGACCTTGAAGGGGAAGCGGAAAGACGAATCGCCCCGATTGGTCTTGCTGAACATCTACGGGTCGGTAGCGAAGTGGACAAACGCAGCAGACTGTAAATCTGCCGGCTTATGCCTTCGGAGGTTCGAATCCTCCCCGGCCCACTGGTTCGAGTTTGGATTGGGGAGTTTGGAATTGGGAATTGAAGGCTCAGAACTCCACATTCCTCACTCCAAAATCCGCGCTCTATTTGCGGGAGTAGCTCAGGGGTAGAGCATCACCCTTCCAAGGTGAAAGTCGCGGGTTCGAATCCCGTCTCCCGCTCAACCGAATGTGGAACCAGGGATTTGGAGTTCGGAGTGGAACGAGGCTGAATCCTCTTCCAACTTCCACACTCCGGATCCCAGAGTCCAAACTCGCCATTGCCGCCTTAGCTCAGTGGTAGAGCACATCCATGGTAAGGATGAAGTCCCCGGTTCGAGTCCGGGAGGCGGCTCTGCCGAAGGTCCTGTGACGCCGTCCTCTGACGGCCCCCAACGGCTGTTAGATCGGCGTGAAACTGGCTACGGACGAAACTTGCATCGGTCTGGGAAATACCAGATGACGTAATACAATCGCGGGGTGGAGCAGTGGTAGCTCATCAGGCTCATATCCTGAAGGTCGCGGGTTCGAATCCCGCCCCCGCTACTACGGAATGTCTTGCCTTTTTAGGAGCCCCCTCAAACGGTTCTGCCCTCCCGGGTGGAGCCGTTTTTATTTTCCATGAGCGTGGCTCCGGTTCACGAAACGCCTCCTGCTGTGTCTCACGTCTCCTCCCCGGCCCCCGAACAAACCGACGCGCCCGGGGCAATTCTGCTCTTTGATGGGGTATGCAATCTCTGCAACGGGGCGGTCAACGTCCTCATCGACGCCGATCCAGACGCGTACTTTCGCCTCGCGACCCTGCAGTCGGACGCGGCGCGCCCGTACCTGCGGGCATTCGGTCTGGACCCGGAGGCGGCGATGGATTCTGTGATCCTCATCGAGAACGGGCAGCTATACACCCGCTCCACGGCGGTCCTCCGCGTCGCGCGTCGTCTGGACGCCCCGTGGTCGCTGCTGTGGGCCTTCATCGTTGTGCCGCGGCCGGTGCGGGACTGGGTGTACGACCGGATTGCGGCGAGCCGCTATCAGTGGTTCGGGCGACGCGACACCTGCCGCACGCCCACACCGGACGTACGGGCTCACTTCTTGGAGGACCTCCGGTAGAAGGGGTAGAAGGGGCAATCCCGGGTGCTGCCGAGTCGTGCAGAAATCCCCGAAGTTGAGGCCTCCGGGTGTGGGCGTCTGGGAGCATGTGGATGCGGGAGAAAAAACGCCCATACGCCCATACTCAGCTCCGTTCCGCCGGGGCATTCTCGATCGAGATTGGTGCGAATCGCTGGCTACCGGACACTTTTCGGTATATTTCGATCGGTGTCCCGAAAAATCCCGAATTTCGAGCACGTCATCCCGAACGCCTTCGTGGATCTCCCCGAATCCGGCAATGCTATCCCCAAAAAGATCACCGACGGCCGTCGGTGTGCGGGATGACCTGCCAAGGGATTTTTCGGGACTGAATTCAAAACTGTCCGGTAGGTAGTGCGAATCGTTTACAAGGCTCCTCACGCATCGGTAAAAGGACGGGGCGAGAGCTACTCGTTTGTCGCCTCCTTCTCTTGGAGAAGCTCGAAGTAGCGCTTGATGAGCTGCTCGTAGTCCGAGGTGTAGCCCATCTCCAGGGCGCGGATCAGATCGCGGCGCAGCGTGTCGGTGTCCTCCTGGGGGGGACGGTCGCCGGGCCGCTCGCGGTCAACGTTGTCCTCGGCCCTCCGGCCGCGCCGCTCCTGTTTCTTGCCCTGTGTGCGAAGTGACTGCTGGGCATTGAGGAGGCGGGTGAGAATCTGTTGCTGGCGCTCCATGAGGTCCCGGTTGCGACCACCGTTCTGCAGATCGTCGGCCGACTCGTCCATCTGGTCGGCGATCTTCTGGAGGTCGCCGAGAATCTGCTGCTTGGTCTTCTCCCCGACGTTCATGTTTTCGAGCTGCTGCTTGATCTGGCGCTGCTGCTTGGCCAGTTGCTTCCGGCGGGCCTTCATGTCCTTCGAGAGCCGCTTTCCCTGCGCCTTGTTCAGGAACTGCTGGATCTGCTGGTTGAGCTTTTGCTGCTTGCCGGACGCCTTCTGAAGCTGCTGCATGGCCTGCTGCATGGACATCTGCCCCCCACCACCGCTGCCCTGCTGTTGCATCTGGTCCATGAGGTCGGACAGGAGCAGGGCCAGCTCATTAAGGTGCTTCATGGAGGTCTTTTGGAAGCCCGTGGCCCGGTCGGCCTTTCGCTCGTCCAGTGAGGTTGTGGCCTGCTCCATTGCGCGCAGCGCGTTCCCCGTCTGCTCCTGGACGGCCTTCGACATCCGGGGGAGTCGACTCGCGATGGACTGCAGGGAGTCGGCCACATTCTGGAGGCCCTCGGACAGATCCTGCTGCCGACGGGCGTAGCGACGCACCGCCGAGCCTTCGCCGGTCAGGTCCTCGATGGTGGTACGGAGGGACTCCTGCGACTGGGAGAGCCGAAGGGTGTTTTTGAGAGCGTTCCGGAGACCCGTCATGTTCATCTGCTTCTGCTGACTCTTCATTTGCTTTTTCATCTGCGACAGTTGCGACTGCATGCGTTGCAGCCGCTTCTGGAGCCGCCGCTGCTGTTGACGGGCCTTCCGGAGCTGGTTCTTGCGCAGACGCTGGCTGTTCTGCTGCATTTTCTGCTGCATGTTCTGCCGCTGCATCTGTTTCCGCATCTTCTGGAGCTTCTTCCGCGGGGCCGACGGCACGTCTTTCATGTCCTGTTCGGACTTTTTCATCGTTTCCATCAGCTTCTTCAGCTTTTTGGCCAACTCCTCCTGCCTGCGGGCCAGGTCTTCGTTGGCCGAGGAGTCGGCGGGCGGGCGCTTGGCCGAGAGGGAATCGGACGCCGAGGCGGAGGTGGAGTCCGAGGAGGGCGCGGAGGTGGAGTCGCTCCGTGCACGGGCGGAGTCACTCTGTGCACGCGTTGCACGGGCGGAGTCGCTCTTTGCACGGGCGGAGTCGGAAGGCGAGCGGCGGCCGTCCGACGAGAGAGAGTCCGAGGACGGCGCCGACTGCTCGTCGGACTGGGCGGAGGAGTCGGCATTCGGGGACGATTCCATTCGCTCCTCGGTCTTCTCGGCAATCTCCGATTCGCGCTTGCTGAGGTTCTTGGCGCGGCGCGTCATTTCCTCCATCTTCTGCCGCGCCTTGAGCTGCTCGAACATCTTCATCGTCCGCTCCAGCTGCCGTTGCTGCTGCTTCAGACGGGACTTCGCATTCTCCATGGAGGACTGCATTCGCCGGAAGCTCTGCTTCTGCATCGACTGCTTCATCTTCTGGAGCGCCTTCTGCAGGCTCTCCGAATTCATCTCGTCGATGGTGCGCTTCAGCTCCTTGAACTTCTTGGTGGTCTCGGGGCTTGAGAGGTCCTTGCGCTGCATTTCCCGGGTCAGGGAATCGACCTTCCGGGACAGCTTCTCTTTGTTCTGGGAGAGCGATTCCTGCTTTTGCTGAAGCTGTTCGAGCTGGCGGCGATCCTCCCACTCCGCTTCTCGCGTGCGCCGGAGTTCCTTGCGGAGTTCCTTAAACTGCTGCTGGATGGACCGCGAGTCCCGGTTGAGCTGCTGCATCTGGTCGCCCGTCTTCTCCTGAAGGGTGTCCAGTTCCTGGTACTGCTCGGTCAGGGAGGGGAAGCGAAGTCGCTGGGTGGCGGTGCGGCCGCTCTTGGGGCCGTTCACGGTGTCGTTGTCCCAGGCTTTCACGTAGTACGCCACCTCGTCGCCCCGCTCCAGGTCGAGATTGCTTTCCTGCGCCAGGAGCCACGTGTGGCTGAGGACCTGGTCGGTTTGCTGGGCGGACGAGAGGGAAAGCGGGAGGGAGGAGAAGGCGGAGTCGGCCGCGGGGCCCCCCGTGCGGCGGTAGAAGAGCGCGGCCCGGCGGAAGCCGTAGTCGTCGCTGAGCTGGAGGCGGAGCTGCTGGGTCAGAGCGGGGGTGAGCTCGGCGGAGCCCTCCGGCTGGAGAAAGGAGACCGACGGACGCGCGTCCGACTGAAGGTCCACCTCGTAGCGGATTGGGTCGCGGTTTGGAATCTCGTCGTCGCTCCGCAGGCGCACGACGTACGTGTCTGCCCGGCGCAGGCGGAAGGTGCCCGTTGCGGAGTCGTCGGTGACGGTGAGCGATTGCGCTGGTCCATTTTCGAATGTGAGCGACGCATCGGCGACAGGCGCCCCGCCCAGGGCGGCGGCCACGGTCACTTTGCTCCCCGGCAGTGCGGTCACATCGCCGACGTTCGGGGCGAGTTTCCGGGTGGGGCGGCCCGTATAGGCCGGGGGGGTGACCCGAAGCTGCAGTTGACGGAGAAAGGGCCGATTGGCCACGTCCACGTCAAACCACTCCGTACGCACCGGCGAGGCCACCACGCGGTAGCGCAGCGACTGGCGCACGTTGGGGACAAGGTGGCGGAACGTGCCGGTCGGGTCCGCCTCCAGGGCAATCCGTTCGGGAGAAGTGTCGTCGGCAGAGCGCAGGAGAAGGGTGGCCGTCTCGGGCACGCGACCGGTCGTGCGGACGGTGATGCCGAGGGAGTCGCCCTTTACCAGCTGGGTACTGCCCGGCACGACGGCAAACTGAAAGGGCGCGGGGCGCTCAAACTTCGTCTGTGGGGCGAGAAGCCGTTCGGAGGCGTCGAGGAAGGTGGAGGGGGCCGCCCCGAGGAACACGACGACGGCGAGGAGAGGGAGGGCTGCCCATCGGGCCGCCGTGCGGGCCGGGTCAAAGTCGGCAACCGCATCGAACTGCGCGTCGTCAATTTGCTGGGCCAAATCCTGTACCGCCCGATCGACGTACGGGGCCGGGGCGCGGGACCGCTGTCCCTCCGCCAGTTGCAGGAGGTTCACCAGGCGGTCCGCCACGACGGGATCGTGCGCGCCGACCGTCCGGGCAATCTCCTCGTCGGACGGGCCGTCGAGGAGGCCGAGGAGCCGGCCGAGGGGCCGCGCCACAAAGGCGGCGCCCACCCCCAAGAGCGCGGCCCCGCCCAGAACGAGCAGGCCGGTTCGGACGGTGGGCTGCAGCCACAGGGTGGCCTCCAGGGCCGCGGCGACCAGCCAGAAGGCGGCAATGCTCCCGATCGCCACGGCGCCCCCGAACGCCAGTTCGGCCCACGTCATGCGCCGCAGGGCGCGACGGAGGCGGCTGCGCAGACGCTGAACGAGTTGGGCCGTGTGATCACTCATGAAGACGGGTACTGAAAATCAAGCAGGACAGGCCCTCGGCAGGGCAATCGCATCAATAGCCAACAGGTTCAGACTGATGCTCAGACACCCATTTTCTGGCAGTGGAGACACAAAAAAGCACTCTCGTTTGTCGTCCCAAACTTGATTTATTGCATCAGTCGCTTCGCTCGTGTGGGACCCATCCGACCGAATGGGCAGGCTTCCCCTTCCGGAAGTATGGGCACCGACCGCCGTCGGTGTTTGGAGCGACGGTTTGCGTTCATGCGATTGCCCTGAGGCCCTCGGAACGAGAGTAGGCCCACGCCGTGAGCGGTCCCTGACGCAGGAGGCCTGAGCCGAAAGACACCGTTGGATACATGCCCTGAAGGTCGGTGTTTCTCCGTGCATTCATCCACATGTTCACTCCTGGACCGGAAGGCGGCTGCTGTGTGTGGCGTGGGCGAGCGGCAGCGTGAAAATGACCGGAATACGGGGGGGCATGGATGAAAGCGACCGCCCCGAGACGCATCTTTCCGTGTGGCTCTGCGAACGAAAACATTGGGTAACAAACGCCCGCCGCGTTTTTGCCAGTAACTTCTTTTCAGCTTATGCATCAGGCACGTCGCTCCGTTCTGCTGTCCGTTCTTGTGGCCCTGCTGGTTCTAAGCGGGTGCCGGACGTATGGGGGCTACGGCACAAAGGCCAAGAATTACGAGGCCATGCAGGACGCCGTCCAATCCTTTGAGGAGGAGTTGAGCCGAGCACAGGCGGAGCTCCAGACCCTGAAGGAGGCAGCATCCAGCGACACCCTGCAGACCGACACCCTGCAGGGCCTCGCACGCCAATTCCAGGAGCACATCGACAGGCACAAGGCGTTGCTGGAGACCCAGCGCAAACGGGTCGATCGGCTCGATGCGGATGCCGCGTACCGCACCCTTCAGCGGATGTACGGGGCCACGGTGAAGGAGCAGCGGATCATGGAGCAGAAGTATCAGCACGTCATCCAGACGGTCCGAGCGACGGTCCATGGGGAGGAGCCCGAGACCGCGGCGTCGGAGTCGACGCGGCGATACACGATCCGTCCCGTCAACTTTCCGGACTCGGAGGCCGACGCGGAGCTGACGATGGAGCGCGCCCTTCAGGGCCGTTGATGAATCGGCGCGTGAATTGCTCTCGCTTGCTCTGAAGGAGCAAATTCTCTGGAGACGACCCGGCGTTGATGCGAAGAGCGCTCGTTGCGTTTCTCATCTTGTCTCTTCTGGGGGGACAGGTAGGGATGTTTGGGGCATTACTGGGTCGTCACCAGGCCCGGCAAGAGATGGACCGCCGAGTTGATGCCGCGTCGGGGGCCCTCAGCGAGATGACGGATGTCCGGCATCTGACCATTTCGCGGTCCGAGATCCAATCCACCAGTTCGTCGTTCGTGCGGGTTGAAGACGGCGAGTTTCGGTACCAGGGACACCTCTACGACGTCGTCAGCGAAGAGTGGCAGGGGGCCGTGTGGCACGTCTGGGCGTATCACGATCAGGAGGAGGAGCGGTACGTGGACCTCCTTGCCCGGACGATGAACGCGCCGGTGCTCGAAGGCGAGACCGCCCCGGTCCAGCAGCGGCCCGTCGGGCATCGTCCCCTTGCCCTGGTCCCTGCCCTGCGGGCGTCGCTGCCATCTCCGCATGTGCGCGGACAGTCCTTTCCGCGCTTCCGTGTCCCGAAGCATCAGGCGCCCTATCTGGAGGTGCCCCATCCCCCGCCGTGGGGGTGAGTCCGTCCTCACTTCTCGCGACTCCACCCGTCGGCCTTCCCGACTCTACGTGAGGGCCGACATCGGTGACCCACGGCATTTACAACCACATCCCAGCTATGTATGATCGCTTTTTTTGGCACTGCCTGGCAGTGCTATGTGTGTGCGCAACAGTTCTTCCTCCGCAAAGCTTGGCGCAAAGCCACGTCGAGGGACGGGTGATCGACGAAGAGACCCGAGAGCCCGTCGCGCGGGCGAACCTGATTTTTCGGCAGGACAGTGGGACGCACGGGACGGCCACGGATGAGAGGGGGCGATTCCAGATCACGCTTGCGCCGGGCGCGTACACCGTCGAGGTGTCTGCGCTCGGGTACGAGGGGGCCCGTCGGACAATCACGGTTCGTTCCGGGGACAAAACGTCGGCGCGGTTTGCGCTCGCCCCCCGCGAGTACGCGCTGAACGAGATCGTCGTGGAGGATCAGCGACGAGAGACCGAGTCGGCCATCACGACCGTTCAACGCGTTGACTACGCCGCCATCGAGCCCCAGGATGCGGCGGACGTGTCGGAGCTGGCGGAGCTTGTGCCGGCCGCCCACGTCCAGACCAACTCCCGCGGCCAGACCATTCTCTACTTCCGCAACGCCGGGGACCGGCAGGTCGGTCAGTTTTTTGACGGGGCGCTCCTCAACATCCCCTGGGACAACCGGGTGAACATCAGCCTCATTCCGGCGAGCACAGTCGAGGATGTCACCGTGACGAAAGGCGTCCCCTCGGTCCGGTACGGGGCGAACGTCCTCGGTGGGGCCATCAACTTCCAGTCGCGGACCCTCGATTCGCGGGGACGGCGCACCGAGCTCACAGGCGCCCTGGGCACGGCCGAGCAGCGCCGGGCCGCGGTCACGCACCTCGGGCGCACCCAGCACTGGGACTACACAGCGGCGGTGCAGTACAACGAACGCGGGAATCAGCCCCTTGCGGAGGGGGCGAACCTGGAGAACAATCAACCCCTCAACGATCGCCGGATCAACACGGACCGGCAGATGCTGAGCGCGTTCGGCCGCGCCAGTCGCCGCCTCGACAATGGCGGGCAGCTTGCCGTCTCGGTGCTCCACGTCGACGCCGAGCAGGGCGTGGCGCCGGAGGGCAATGCCCCCGATGCGCAGTCCCGCTACTGGCGGTACCCGCTCTGGCAGAAATCCACGGTCATCGCGAGTGGACAGTTTCCGCTGGGCACGAACACCTCGCTCCGCGGGGCGGCCTGGGGCAGTCGCTTCGCCCGCGACATCAACGATTACGACAGCATCAAGTACCAAGACCTCTTGACGGTCCAGGAGGGGCGCGACCTCACGGGTGGGATGCGGCTGGTCGGGACGCAGGATCTGGCCACTGGGAGCCTGACCCTGGCCCTCAACGGCCTTACGAGTCGGCACAAGAAGACGGTCGTCCCGGGCGAAGATCAGTCGGCCCCGACATCGTCGTCGACCTACCGACAGCACATTTTCAGTGCCGGTCTCGAATACGAGGCGCAGGTCCGCTCCCGCGTGCAGGTCACCGCGGGGGCCAGCTTCGACGGCACGGCCACGCCGGAGACGGGTCCGTTTCCGAATCGTGACCCCATCTACACGTGGGGCATGAACACCGGGATTCGGGTCGATGCCGGGCAGGGATGGGCCCTGCGCGGGGCCTTTGGGCGAAAGACGCGGTTCCCGACCATGCGGGAGCTCTTCGGCGCGGCGATCGGCAAGTTTGTGCCGAATCCGGACCTGAAGCCCGTGTCGGCCTGGATCGGCGAGGCGGGCGTAGAGTACCGGACATCGTCTCTCTACCTCGGCTCGACCGCCTTCCTCAATCGCGTCTACGACACCATCGACAAGCGGACCTTTACGCAGGAAATTATCGACGAAGAGAATCTTCCGTCGGACTATCTCGGGAAGGAGCAGCGGATCAACCTGCAGGGGGCGCGGATCTACGGCCTCGAAACGACGGCCCGCTGGGCACCGTCGGAATCGCTCGTGCTTGATGGGAGTCTCACGTGGTCTCATCCCCGCGGCTTCACGGACGAGGGCACGCAGCGGCTCGACGAAAAGCCCGCTTGGCTGGGCAGTGGTCGGATCTCGTACGATCTTCCGTTCGGGCTGTCGGTGATGGGCCAGGGCCGTTATACCGGGGGCGTCTACGCGCGGAACGAGCAGAACGAGTTCGTGACGCTTCCCTCATCCCCCTCCCTCATCCTGGACGCCCGCCTCAGCTACGCCCTGTCGAACATCACCGGTGGCGTTGACGGCCGGCTGTACGTGCGGGGAGAGAATCTGACCGACGAGGCCGTCTTCATTGGCCTCGGTCTGCCGCGCCCGGGACGGTCGTTCCGCGTTGGGGTCGAGTTCGCCTTTTAGCTCCTCGCTGACGGGAAGAGATCGGTTACTGGTTCTCTGCGTCCGGGGCCCGCCCCGCGGCGTCCGCGATGGCGTCTGCCGGGCGGGCCACGGTGTAGCTGTGCGCCTGGGGACGATCCGCAAAGAGCGGCTTCACGGTCGCCCAGGTGCTGCGGAAAAGGTCGCTCTCACGGTACGCCTCAAGGGCCTCCGCGCTCGTCCAGTGGCTGTGCGTCGCAAAGACGGCCGGCGCGTCTGCGTCCCGCCACAGCTCCAGGCGCCGGCACCCCGGAAACGCCCGGATGCGGGGCGCCGCGTCGTCGAACCGGTCCAGGAACGAATCCACGGCGTCGGGGGCAAAGGTCATGCGCACGATGCGGACGAGCATGGGCTGAACGTATGCTCAACACGAAGATGCGAGAATTGGGGTTGCCCGCCCCGACCGGAGCCGACGCCGCCCGCGCAGGGTTCGTCATTCCTCCAGCCAGCGGGCAGCATCCTTGGCGAAATAGGTGAGAATGACGTCGGCGCCGGCCCGGCGGATGCCGGTGAGCGCCTCCAGGGCGCATTTCTTCCGATCGAGCCATCCGTTCTGGGCGGCGGCCGTGATCATGGCGTACTCGCCGCTCACGTTGTAGGCGGCCACGGGCACGTCGCTGTGCTGCTTCACGCGGCGGATGACGTCGAGATAGGGAAGGGCCGGCTTCACCATCACCATGTCGGCGCCCTCGTCGAGGTCGAGCATCAGTTCGCGGACGGCCTCCGCGCCGTTGGCCGGGTCCATCTGGTAGGTGTCCTTGTTGTCCGGGATCTCCTTCTCAGAGGTGTCTACCTCAGATTTCGGGGCCGAGTCGAGGGCGTCGCGGAAGGGGCCGTAGTAGGATGAGGAATACTTGGCCGTGTAGGCGAGAATCGCCACGTCGGTGTGCCCCGCGGCGTCGAGCGCGTCCCGGAGGGCCCCGACCCGGCCGTCCATCATGTCGGAGGGCGCCACAATGTCGGCCCCGGCCTCGGCGTGCAGGACCGCCATCTGGCACATCACCTCGATGGTGGCGTCGTTGTCGATCTGCCCGTCACGCACGATGCCGTCATGCCCGTCCGAGTTGTAGGGGTCGAGGGCCGTGTCCGTAATCACCATCAGGTCCGGCACGGCGTCCTTGAGGGCGCGGACCGCATTCGGGTAGAGGTGGTCGGGGGCGAGCGCGTGCGCGGCGTCCGGCGTCTTCCGGTCGTCGGGGATGGCGGGAAAGAGGGCGACCGCGGGAATGCCGAGGTCGTGGAGCGTCTCCGCGTGGTCGACGAGGCGGTCGATGGTGTGGCGGTAGGTGTCCGGCATCGACGAGACTTCCTCGCGCTCGTTCTCCCCGTTCATCACGAACTGCGGGGCGATCAGGTGGTCGGTCGAGAGCCGCGTCTCGCGCGCCATGCGGCGGAGGTTCTCCGTCTGGCGAAGTCGCCTCGGACGAATGGGAATGTCGTAGCGGGGGCCGTCGTCTGGAGCCATGTTCAGTGGGTGAAGCGGTTGTTCTGGTGGAGGGTAGAGGGTAGAGGGTAGAGGGTGGAGGGTAGAGGGTGGAGGGTAGAGGGTGGAGGAGAGAGGCGAAGGGCGAGAGGCGAGGGTAGAAGGGCAAAGGGGCGAGGGTAGAGAAAGAAGAGTCCGATACGCAATACGAAATACGCAATACTACACTCCTCACAACTCTACCGTCCGCCGCCATTCGGGGCCCTCGGGGCGGTCCATGACCTCGATGCCCAGGGCTTCGAGCGTGTCGCGGATGGCGTCGGCCCGGGCATACTCGCCGTCATCGCGGGCCGCCTCGCGTTCCCTCAAGAGATCGTCCACGGAGTCGGCGAAGTGTGCAGACGGCAGCCCGGCCTCGTCGGTCGACCCCGGGGCATCAGTCTCGTGCTCCGACTCGACGATGCCGAGCAGCGCGTTCGTGCGGTCGAGCCAGTCCTGCGCGCTCCGGGCCGCAGGTCCGCTGAGCCGATCCGTCTGCTCGATGAGCTTTACGCCGTCCAGCGCCGCGGCCGTGGCGGCGGGTGTGTTGAGGTCGTCGCACATCGCCGACAGGGTGCGGTCGTAGATGTCGTCGAGCCGGGCGCCCAGCTCGTCGGGGCCGTCGGCGTCCGCCTCCAGCGCCTCGTCGACCCGCTCGGCGGCGTCCTGATAGCGGCGCACGTGGCGGGCGGCGGTGTGGAGGGTGTCGAGCGTGAAGTTGAACGGCTTCCGGTACTGGCCCTGCATCAGGGCGTAGCGGAGGGCGAGCGGGTCGACGCCCCCCTGCTCCTGAACCGAGGCGGGGACGTGGTCGTCGTCCGGATTCGGGCTAATGAGGTCGCGGACGGTGTAAAAGTTGCCCGTCGACTTCGACATCTTCTCCCCCTCCACTTGCAGGAAGCGGGTGTGCACCCAGTAGTTGATGACCTGGTGCCCGGCGAGGGCCTGGTTCTGGGCAATCTCGCACTCGTGGTGGGGAAAAATGAGGTCCTCCCCGCCGGTATGGAGGTCGAACCGGTCGCCGAGGTAGGCCATGCCCATCACCGAGCACTCGATGTGCCAGCCCGGATAGCCCCAGCCCCAGGGGCTGTGCCAGTGCATGAGGTGCTCGGGGTCGTGCTTCCAGAGCGCGAAATCGCGGGGATCGCGCTTGTCCGGGTCCTCGACGGTCTCGCGCTCGGTGGCCTCCAGCTGCTGCGCCTCCGTGTTGCCGCTGAGATGGCCGTAGTCCGCGAAGCTCTCGACGGAAAAGTAGACGCCCTGCTCCGTCGTGTAGGCGTGGCCGTCTTCGACCAGCTCAATGACCGCCTCCAGCTGATCGGTCACGTGCTCGGTGGCGCGCGGGCGCACCTCCGGCTCGCGCAGGTTGAGGGCGCGCCAGTCCTCCAGAAACGCGTCGGTGTAGTGGCGGGCGAGGTCGTAAATGTTGGCGAAGCGCTCGCCCTCGCGCTCCAGGGCCTGCTGCATCTTGTCCGCCCCGCCGGGATCCACGAGGTCGTCCTGCGTGAGGTGGCCCACGTCGGTGATGTTGCTGACGTTGGTCACGTCCCACCCAATCGCCTCGGCCGTGCGGCGGATGAGGTCGGCGGTGAGGAAGGAGCGGAAGTTGCCGATGTGGGCGTACATGTACACCGTGGGCCCGCAGCTGTAAAAGCGGAGGTGCTTGTCCTCAATCGGCTCGACCGGCTCGGTCTCGTGGGTCAGCGTGTTGTAGAGACGGAGGAGGGGCGACGACATGCGACCGTGCAGTGTTCGGGAGAAGCAATTGCGCGTCGAGCGTACCTAAGGCGATTCCGATTGTGCCCCATTCGATGTAGGTTCACTGGGGACTGATCGAGATGGAGCGTCAAGGAGTGGGGCGCGGGGGGTACGAAGCTTCAAAAGCTGGTGGGATTCCAGCGGGACGATCGCGTACGGACGACCGTCGTCATCACTGAATTCGACCTCGTACGTATCCCCATTAAGCACCTCGACAATCGTACCGACATGTCCACGCCGAAGCTCAGATTCGGGCAGGTCTTCGGTCAAGACAACGGCGTCCAGTACGTCAAGGTCGTGGGGCATGGATTCGGGGATTAACGAGCGTAGCAGGTGAACCGTTCTGGAGAGATGAGCCGGAGAATCCAGATTCGGTAGACCGATGCGTGAGGAACTTCTTCAACGGAATGCGCCCCCCTCGACCGAGAATGCTCTGGCGGAACGGGGCTGAGTGTGGGAGTATGGGCGTACGGGCGTTCTTTCTCCCACACCCACACACTCCCAAACGCCCATACCCAGAGGCGTTATCTTCAAGAATTTCTGCACGGCTCGGTATTGACACTACTCCGCGGTCTGTGGGCGGCCGTCCGTCGCCGAACGCTCCTCCCCGAACCACCGCGGTGGGTCGTAGCCGTGGCCGCCCCACGGGTGGCATCGCAACAGCCGATGGACGGTGAGCACGAGGCCCTTCAGGGCGCCGTACTCCCGAACCGCCTGAATCGCGTAGTTGGAGCACGTCGGTTGGTACCGACACGTGCCGCCGAGGTGGGGCGACAGAATCAGCTGGTACGCCCGCACGAGCCCGACCAGCAGCAGGCGGGGGAGCCGGATTAGAACCGAGAGCACGCGACGCATGGGACGAAAGGGCGTGTGGGGCGAGAGGGCGCGCGGGAGCACGAGCATGCTGCCCTGCGTAGGGGCGCCATCAGGACCGAGGCCAAGGTCCGATTGCCGTAGGGGAGGGGGTGTGGTGGTTGAAAAATCAGGAGCGAAGGACCGTGGGGGGCAGTATCCTCGGGGCTCATTCCGAAGAGAGGCTTCCCAATACCACGATTGTAGACGGCCCGCGTGCCCCTCAGGTTCGATCTGCGGAGAGAATGAGAACCATTGTGAGAACCATCGAGGGCCGCAGGCTTTGAACTGACCTCGTTTATCGCCCACCGACGTCCCTCTGCCCATGCCGTCCCCCGATTCGTTTCTCGACGCCGTGGCGTTCGACGACGACGGGCTCGTCCCCGCCATCGTACAAGACGCCGAGTCCGACCAGGTGCTCATGATGGCGTACATGACCGAAGAGACCCTCCGCGAGACCCTGGACACGGGCCGGATGGTGTACTGGAGCCGCTCCCGCCAGGAGAAGTGGGTAAAGGGCCAGACGAGCGGGCACACGCAGACCGTGGAGGACGCGCGGCTCGACTGCGACGGCGACACGCTGCTTTTCAAGGTCCAGCAGGAGGGCGGCGCCTGCCACACCGGCTACTATTCCTGCTTCCATCGACGGGCCGACGGGGAGGCACTCGAGACGGACGGAGAACAGGTCTTCGACCCGGAGGCGGTGTACGGGTCTTCGTGAGGGCCGCTGCTCACTGCTCATCGTCCTTCAGGTGGTCGGGCACCTCCTCCGGAATGGTCCAGCGGTAGATGGTATCGCCGCTTACGTCCACCGTCCGTTCGGGCGACCACTTTCCCATGTCGAAGTCGTGCGAGACCACCGGCGTCCCCGGTGCCAGTTGCTCGAACAGCATGGGGCGGAGCTTCTGGTTGACGGAGGGGAGGAGGTACAGCGTCACCGCCGTCGCGTCGCTGAAGTCCGCCTTGAACAGGTCGCCCTGCCGAAACTCCACGAGGTCGCTCACCCCGGCGTTCTTGGCGTTCTGGCGTGCTTCTTTCACGAGCTCCGGATCGATCTCGATGCCGACGCCCCGGGCGCCGTATTTCCGGGCCGCCCGGATCACAATGCGCCCGTCCCCGCTCCCGAGGTCGTACACCACATCGTCCGGGCCGACGTCCGCCAGCTCTAGCATGCGGTCCACGACCGGCTCGGGCGTCGGCACGTAGGGGACGTCCGACTCGGTCGGCCGGGGCGGGACCTCCAGCCCGGGGATGGAGAGAGACTCGGTCGTGTCGGTTTCCTGGGCCGCGCTGGGCAGCGGCCCCGCGACGGCCAGGATCAGGGCAAGAACGAACAGGGAGGCGACCTTCTGAGGTGACGTCATCGGACGGGAGGAATCGTGAGGGGAGAAAGAAAAGGAATTGATTGCGAGGGGCAATGCGGGCTCAGTGGTTCCGGACCCACAGCAGCGGAAGCCCGACGAGTAGCACGCCGACCCCCAGCAGCGCCCCGATACCGGTGTAGGCGAGGCTCGACCAGAGCATGTACGCGCAGGCCCCGCAGAAGGCAAGGGGCGTGAGGGGGTAGAGCGGCACCTCGAAGGGGCGAGGGATCTCCGGCTCCGTCCGGCGAAGCACGAAGAGGGACGCGCCGGCCAGGCCGAAAAAGAGCCAGAACACCGGGGCGGTGTAGTCGACCATCGACTCAAATCCCTGTCGCGTCCAGGCCCCAACGCCGACGAGGGCCAGGGCGATGCTCCCCTGCACCAGAAGGGCATTCGCGGGCGTTTCGGCGTCGTCTTCCCAGTGGCCCAGAAATCGGAACAGCGAGAAGTCGCGGCCGAGGGCAAAGCTCGTTCGGGCGCCGGTGAAGATCGTGGCGTTCGTCGAACTGAGGGCCGCGGCGATGACCAGCAGGCTGAGAAGCTGAGCGCCCGGCTCCCCCAGGGCAGCGCGCATGAGGTCGGCGGCCACCACCTCCGAGTTGCCCATCCCGGCCAGGCCCAGGCCGTGGAGATAGGCCCAGTTGACGAGCAGGTAGAGCGCCCCAATCAGACCGAGACTCACGAAGAGCCCGCGGGTCATGTTGCGGCGCACGTTCTTGACCTCGGCCGAGAGGTAGGCGGCTTCGTTCCATCCGCCGTAGGTGAGCAGGACAAACACCATGGCCCCTCCGAAGCTCCCGGAAGATCCTCCAGACGAGGAGTTTCCGGCAGAGGCCGCCGTGGCGGGCTCTGTGATCAGAAAGAATCCGGCGACCACGAGAACGATCAGTCCCACGATCGTAGCGATCGTGAGGCCTCGCTGGACGTGCTTGCCCTGCCGCACCCCCGCCACATTGAGACCCGTCAGCCCGACGATGGCTGCGGCGGCGTAAATGGACGATGAGTACGTGCCGAGGGACCAGAGTTCGGTGGCGTAGTCGCCGAACACGAACGCAATCAGCGTGATGGACCCCGTCTGGATGACCACCAAGCGCGCCCACGCAAACAGAAATGCGACCCATTCTCCGTAGGCGCGTTGAAAGTAGTGGTAATCCCCCCCAGCGTGCGGATACGCCGTTGCCAGCTCGGCGTAGCAAAGCGCCCCGATCAGCGACACCCCCGCCCCGAGAAGCCAGGCAGAGAGCATGGCCACTCCGCCCTCCGTATTTCCCGCCACGAGCGCCGGTGTTTTGAAGACGCTGGCCCCGATGACGACGCCGACGGTAAGGGCGACTACGTCGAAGGTGGAGAGGGTCGACGCGAGGTTCGAGTCACCGGGTCTGTTCATTCCAGGAGGCCCATGAAGCGGTTTTTGAGGAAAATATCGCCCGTGTCCGGGACGTGTCGCGGTGGAGCGGATATGAGCATCACGGCTCAGTTGTCCAGTGCTGGGGTACGGGCCACGCAAAGGTGCGTTCGCTCGGTGCCGGCGGGCGATCGCCCGGCACTGAAAAAGTCCTGGGGGGGCGCTATCTTCAACGACGCGCGTCCTCTCTCCACAACCCCGCAGGTTTCCTATGTTCGACGACCGGTGCACGACCTTCATCCTTTTGGGCAAGGCCCTCGGGGCCGTGCTGGTGTGCGAGGCTGTGGGGCTGCTGGCCGCATGGGCCACCCAGACCTCCGTGACGACCTGGTACCCCACCCTGGTCAAGCCAAGCTTTACGCCGCCCGGATGGGTGTTCGGGCCCGTCTGGACCGTGCTGTACGCCCTCATGGGCATCGCTGCCTTTCTGGTGTGGCGTCGCGGGCTCCGCCGCACCCGGGTCCGCCGCGCACTCGTGGCCTTCGGCGTTCAGTTGCTTCTCAACGGCGGCTGGTCCTTTGCCTTCTTCGGGGCCCGGTCGCCCGCCCTGGGGCTCGTCGTGATTTTGCTGCTGTGGGGCGCGCTGGCGTGGACAGTGGACCGCTTTTTCCGGCTCCGACGTGCCGCCGGATGGCTGCTCGTGCCGTATCTGGCCTGGGTCACCTACGCGCTGGTGCTCAATGCCGGCATCTGGGGGCTAAACTGACCGGCCCGGCGTGAGGGGACTACGCGGAGGAGGTCTGCGGGGCTGCGCTGGGAGAAGAGGGGAGGCCATTTTGCGCCTCGGCCCGTTGTTCGATCCGTGCGGTCAGGGCGCGGAACAGGCCGGCAAACAGGACGCGATGGACCCAGTGCACCAGATTCCAGTAGAGCGTTCCGCTCAGCCCTTTGGGCTCGAAGTAGGTCGTCTGCGTGACGCGGCTCTGCGTCCCGTCGTCCCGAGGGGTGACGTCGAACTGGAGCCAGGCCCGTCCCGGGAGGCGCATCTCTGCCCGGAAGCGCAGGAGCCGATCTTCCGTTCGGGCCTCCACGCGCCAGAAGTCGACGGTGTCGCCGACGCGCAGCGTGTCCTCGTCGCGACGGCCCTGCCGGTAGCCCACGCCGCCGAGAAGCTGATCGATCCATCCGCGGAGGCGCCACAGAGCGTCGCCGTAGAGCCAGCCGGTGTCGCCCCCCAGTTGTTCAATCGTGTCGAACGCGACGCTCGGCGACGCCTCCACGTGCGCCGACCGTTCCTCCTGGTACAACCCTTCGCTAATTTCCAGTTGCGCGGACGGGGCCTGCTCGGGCGTGGAGGAGACGGCGCTGTTCCAGACCGTCGGGATGGTGCCGGATTCGGCCCGGCGCAGCGCGAGCCGCACCGCTGCCTCGAACGAGATGGGGTCGATGTTGGGAAAGAGGGAGCGGGCCTTCGCGGGATCGTCCACGACGACCTCATTGTCGAGCCCCTCAATGAGCGGGCGGGCAATGGTGTTGGAAATCGGGGTCACGAGCCCGATCCAGTGGGAGGACAGGCGCGGGGTCAGGAAAGGCACGTTGACAATCCACCGATTCAGGCCGCGCACGGCGGAATAGATTTCAAACATCTCCGCGTAGGTGAAGACGTCCGTGCCCCCGATCTCGATAATTTCGCCCGCGCTCTCGGGCTGCTCGAGGGCGCCCACCAGATACTGGAGCACGTCGCGGATGGCGATGGGCTGGGTCGGCGTGTGCACCCATCGCGGACAGACGAGGATCGGGACCCGCTCGGTGAGGTACCGAACCAGTTCGAACGAGAGGCTTCCCGACCCAACGATCTGGGCGGCCCGGAATTCGGTAACGGGCACCGAGCCGTCGCGCAGCACCTTGCCGGTCTCAATGCGGCTCTGCAGGTGCTTGGACTGCCGCTCGCCCTTCGGGCGCATGCCCCCCAGGTAGACGATTCGCTGTGCGCCCGCCTCTTCGGCGGCCCGGCGCACGTTGGTCGCGGCTGTGCGGTCCCGGTCCTCGAAGGTGTCTTCGCCGGCGCCGAGCGAGTGGATGAGATAGTAGACCGCGTCGACGCCCTCCATGGCCGGAGGCACGGTGTCGGCCTCCAGGGCATCGCCGACGGCCACCTCCACCTCGTCGCTCCAGGGCTTGGCACGGAGCCGATCGGCGCTTCGCACGAAGCACCGGACCGTATAGCCTTCTCGGAGGAGACAGGGAACCAGGCGGCCGCCGACATACCCTGTCGCGCCGGTGACGAGAACGGTTGAAGGGGACGTAGACGGCATAATCGGGCAAAAGGCTGAGTGGAAAAGGGCCGCTTACACGCACGAACGACGGAAGGGATTGGCACGGGGGGCGAGGGGGAAAAGTCCCTACCACCCTCCATTACGAGAATGTTTCACAGGAGCGGGGAAACCAGATGTCCCGGTCGGACTTCCATATCTCGCATTGGGCCGCCGATAGGGCCCGGCGTCCGTTATTTCTCTACACACAACAACGACAAAAAGCTATGGCTGAAGTTGAAGGCACCCAGACGTGGCCGGAACTCGCGATCGGTCTGTACGACAAGCTGACGGGCCGAGGCGCCCAGATTACCTACGACTTTGAGGACTTTGACCTCTACGTCCCGAGCAAGGTGGGCGAGGAAGCAGATCGCGCGCACTGGAAGATGGACGGCACCCTGAAGATTCGAACGAAAGACGATGCAGCATAGGTCGAGCTGAGTTCCCCGACGGCGAGTCCGGGTCGGCGTGGGCGCCGGAGTGTTGGCGGAATGGGGCCACTGCAGGGGTGCCTCCCGCGCAGGCCCGTCCATTGGGGTGCACTCCGACAGTGCGAGTTGGCTGCGGTCGATCACGTAGAATCCGTCCCTGGACGGCCGCGCAGAAGGACCTCCGCGGAGCGCGGGCCCCGGACCGCCGATGAACGCTGCGGATCCACCGTCCGCGGCAGCGGGAGCGGAGCGATCAAGTGCTCTCCGGAGGGCACCGTCGGCCGTTTTTCAAGGAAAAAGTCCTCAGGGTCCGACGCACCGGCCCGACATGCTACTGATCCCTGGGCCACGACAGACTCGCATCGTCCTGTCGTGCGGGCCTGAGGCCCTCGACGATCCACCTCTCACAGTTCCACCGCTCCGTTTCGCACTATGAGCCTTCCGCTCGAAGTCCTCGCCGACCTTCGTCTCGCCGTTGATGGGGAAGACATTGAGATCCGGGGGACGGGGGACCATGTTGTCGTAGACCTGCCAAGCCTGCGGGCCGGGCGACGTCTTCTCACCTCCGGCCCCTTCGCCGGCAATCGAGCGCAGGCGACCGGTCGGGTCCACGAGGCCCTCCGGATTTCGGGGCTGACCGTAGAGGTGCGCCTCCGGGGAGATCCCATTGCTCGACTTGGGGCCGAGGCGCGCCCCGGCGCGATTGGACAGTTCTTGAGTCTCGACGGCGTCGAAGTCCGTCCCACCCCGCCCGTCCGGGCCGCCCTGCGCCGCCGTCCGCTGGTTACGGCCGGCGTGATGCTCGGGCTCCTCATCCTCATTGGATGGTGGGTGCTCCGAGACTGAACGCCGTAACGGGCCGCAACGTACATCGACAAAGTAGTCTGGCACTCGTTTCCCACTCTGCGGCCCAATTCCCTTCGCCTCATGCCCCACCGTTGCGTTCTGCGTTCGTTCGTCCTGCTGGTCCTCGCCGGGGGACCGCTGGCGGGATGCACGAACCCTTCTGCTGCTCCGAGCTCGGAGGAGTCATCGATTACGGATGCCTCGTACCTTACGAGCGCGTTCTGGAACGACGGGCAGGCCGAAGTGGCCTTCTACCGGGTCCGGCGCACCCGAGACCAGTACGGGCGGGAGAACGAGCAGCAGTTTGTGGCCGGGACGTACCTCGTGAAGCACCGGTTCAGTCCCGACCAGATGTCGAAGGTGACGGACGGCTCGGGCATCTCGTCGTTCAAGTACGCCTTCTTCTACGAGATTGAGAGCGGCTCCTACCAGTACAAGCGCAACTGGGTCGTCAACGCCCGGCAGAACGACCTGCGGCCCTACAAGCAGTCGTTCACGAGCTTCGACTGGTGCTCCAACCTGTACCGGGAGCTCGCCTTCCCGCCCGACGGGTCGATCGAGGTCCGCAAGCGAAGCGACGACTACGGCAACCGCCGCGACTCCTTTGCCCCGCAGGCCCACTCCTATCCCCCCGCGCAACTCCCACTGCTGGTGCGGGGCCTCGATTTTGGGGCGACGGACACGCTTTCGTTCAAGGTCGCGGTTGCGGACGAGGCCCAGCACGTGTCGGCCCGGGCGGTGCGGGAAGGCATCGACACGTTGGACACGGCGGCCGGATCGTACGAGACAGAGCGCATCGCCGTCCAGTACGACGCCGCAGTGCCCTCGCTCATCGGCGAAGAAAGTGCCTCGGCCGAGACGTACTGGCGCGCAACGGGGCCGGACCGGCGTCTCGTCCGGATGGCTGCCGAGAGCGGACGGTACCGCATGGAACTGGTGGAGCATCTCCGGACGCCGTACTGGAAGGAAAACCTCTGGCCGAAGCTGGCCCGGATCGAGGAACGGCCCTGATACCGTCTGCGCCGAATCGGTGTGTAGATCCAAAGGGGTCGGCGCGGTCAATAAATGGGAACCGAAAGGTAGATTTTGCCTCCATATCGATGTAGGGACGACCGGCGGGTCGTCCCTACGTAGACGGATAGGAGAAATAATGTGCTGCAGTGTCAATCCTGATTTTCACATCTACGACACGATCTCAAACCCCAAGGCACGTCGTTTCGAGCGAAGTCGAGAAACCTCCCCAAAACGAGCAGTCAACCCGAGGGAGATTCCTCGACTCCGCTCGGAATGACGGCTATAAATCGGGGTTTGAGATCGTGTCGACGCTCCGCCAACATTGACGCTTGACACGGCAGTACATTGTACGCTCGCAATTGGTATGAGGCCCTTGTTCCCGCTCCTGGGGCCCGACCATTCCATCGATTTCGACGTCGATCTCGACGGTCTGGCGGGGGGGCGAAGTCCGGGGGCGCCCCAACTGTGGCCCCTCGTCTTGGCTTGCGGTCCCCGAATCGAGGGCAGAATGTGCGCCCGTGATGGGGGCGGGGTAGGTAAACATGAGGCGAAGGCAGTACAATCAAACTGTTATTTCCCCGAGCCGCAGTACGAAAACTCTGTACTTTTCAGGGGCGAAAGGAGAAGTGCTGGAGGTGGTTTGAATCCTTCTTCAGCCAAAGTTAC
>JBDGQM010000087.1:0-2286 GCA_042219065.1 Salinibacter sp.
GGCAGTCATCCCGCACTCCGATGCGGGATCTTTTCGCCCCAGGCAGTGCTCACCATCGAAAAGATCCTGAATCAAGTTCAGGATGACGTGCTCACGAAGGGTTTTTCGGATGCGAGTAGAATAGCGTACTTTCTCGGGTCCACTTAGATGGTGTGAGTGGTGTCGTGTGTCCCGCGGCGCAGCGGCTACGCGACGAGACGGCGCGCCTCATTCGCGACGTGCTCGGCCGTAAA
Organism: Salinibacter sp.; assembly: GCA_042219065.1. Lineage (GTDB taxonomy): Bacteria > Bacteroidota > Rhodothermia > Rhodothermales > Salinibacteraceae > Salinibacter. The sequence continues at coordinate 234 of JBDGQM010000087.1, forward strand.
GCCGTACTCGTCCATGACCCGTTCCCCTGGCGCCGACGCCCCAAACCGGTCGACCCCGATGCGCGCTCCGTCGGGACCCACGAAGCGTTCCCATCCCTGGGTCACCCCGGCCTCAATCGACACGCGGGCTTTAACGTCGGGGGGCAGGACCTTGCGCCGGTACGTCTCCGACTGCCCGGAAAACAGTTCCCAGGACGGCAGGCTCACCACCTGTGCCCGAATGCCCTCCTCGTCGAGCGTCTCGGCCGCGGCGAGGGCATGCTGCACCTCGCTGCCGGTGCCAATGAGAAGCACGTCCGGCGTGCCGTCGCAGCCCCGAAGCACGTAGCCGCCCCGACGTAGTCCCTCGGCGGCCCCGAGCCCGGAGCGGTCGAAGACGGGAAGCGTCTGCCGGGTGAGGGCGAGCGCCGTGGGCCCATCGGTGTTCTGCACGGCCGCCGCCCAGGCCTGGGCCGCCTCATTGGCGTCGGCCGGACGGATGAGCATCAGGTTCGGAATGGCCCGCAGCGCCATCAGGTGCTCGATGGGCTGGTGCGTGGGGCCATCCTCCCCGAGGCCAATCGAGTCGTGCGTAAAGACGTACACGACCGGCTGCTCCATCAGCGCGCCCAGGCGAAGCGAGGGCCGGAGGTAGTCGCTAAAGATGAGAAACGTCCCCGCGTAGGGCTGGATGCCTCCGTGCAGGGCCATCCCGTTGGAAATGCCCGCCATCGCGTGCTCCCGCACCCCGTACCGAACGTAGCGGCCGTCCGGATTTTCGGCCTGGAGGTTGGCCCGGCCCGGCACGTCCGTCTTGTTCGACCCCGTGAGATCCGCCGAGCCGCCAATGAGGTACCCGATCTCGGGCGCCAGGTCGTTGAGCGTGAGGCCGCTCGCCTTCCGGGTCGCCAGTCTCGCGTCGGGCTCGAAGCTCGGAATTTCCTCTTCCCAGCCCTCGTCGGGCGTCCGCTCCAACCAGCGCCGGTAGCGGGCGGCCTCCTGGGGATGGGCCGCCTCGTAGTCGGCCATGCGCTCGTCCCACGCCTGCTTCTGCTCGCGCCCCCGGTCGATGGCCTGGTGCATGTGGTCGTACACCGCGTCCGGCACATGGAACGGCTTGTCGGTGGGCCAGCCGAGGTTCTCCTTCGCGCCCCGCAGTTCCTCCGCCCCGAGGGGCTTTCCGTGGGCCGCCGCCGTGTCCTGCTTGGTGGGGCTGCCGTACCCGATGTGGGACCGGACCACGATGAGGGAGGGCCGGTCTGCCGCCGCCTTGGCCTCCGCGATGGCCGTGTCGACCGCCTCGAGGTCGTTGGCGTCCTCCACCCGGCTCACGTGCCAGCCGTACGCCTCGAAGCGCTTGCCCACGTCCTCCGAGAAGGCCAGGTCCGTCGATCCGTCGATCGTGATCCGGTTGTCGTCGTAGAGGTACACCAGCTTGCCAAGCTCCTGGTGCGCCGCGAGCGACGCGGCCTCGTGCGAGACGCCCTCCATCAGGTCTCCATCGGAGCAAATGGCGTAGGTGTGATGATCCACGATCGGGTGCTCGGGCGTGTTGAACTCGTCGGCCAGGAGGCGCTCGGCGAGGGCCATCCCCACGCCGTTCGCGAAGCCCTGCCCGAGGGGGCCGGTCGTCGTCTCGACGCCGTCGGTCAGGTGGGCCTCCGGGTGGCCCGGCGTCTGGCTGCCCCACTGCCGGAAGTTTTTGATCTCCTCCATCGAGAGGTCGTACCCGCTGAGGTGCAGCAGGCTGTACAGCAGCATCGAGGCGTGGCCGGCCGACAGGACAAATCGGTCTCGGTTCGGCCAGTTCGGGTGCGCCGGACTGTGGCGGAGGTGACGCGTCCAAAGCACGTAGGCCACCGGGGCCAGCGCCATGGGCGTGCCGGGATGCCCGCTCTCCGCGCGCTCCACCGCGTCGGCCGAGAGAAACCGGATGGTATCAACCGTCTGCTGCTCCACGTCGACGGAATCGAGAATGTCTTGGGCCATGTGGCAATCTGAGTGTCGCGTGTCAAATGTTGTGATCGAACGTCCAGCTGCGTATTCTGTCTGAATCGCTTCCGTTCCTCAGCGC
>JBDGQM010000087.1:2386-6404 GCA_042219065.1 Salinibacter sp.
TAGCGCCGTGCCGTCCCCGACCGAGCCCAGCCCGCCTCCGGACTCGGTCGTCGGCTCTGGCATTCAGACCAATCATATGATACAAATCGGGCGTACGGGATTGAATTACTTTTCCGTGATCTGTTTTCCGTGATCTGTCTCCGCACTGCGCGGACACAGGGATGCCCCGCCGATCGACCTACATGGACCGAAATGTACATTGCCGACCCGTGCAGAAACCCTGAATCGATGGTCCTCTACCTGTTACCGATGTCCCGGAACGGGTGTTGCCGAACTCTCCGGTCTGTGCCCCCCGGATGGGCGTACGGCCGGTGTGCTGGTCCGTCATGCGCACACTGCGGGACGGGGTGCAGACCGTGGACCCGGCGTAGAACGGGGTAAAGCGCAGCCCCTCTGTCACCATCCGGTCCAGGTTCGGGGGTCCGAATCCGCTGCTGCCCGTAACTCCCCAGATCCCCGCAGCCCAGGTCGTCGGCGACAATCAGGATGATGTTCGGCCGGGGCGCCTCGGCGGTCGAGGCCTCGGGCCGCTCGCGACAGCCCGCGAGGAGCACGACTGACATCGGCAGGCCCAGTCCGGCGATCCGCGTGGAAAGCGATGAGCGCATTATGGAATTGCGTGGAGCTCCGATTGCGTGGAGGCGGCTGCCGAAACATTGGTACAGGCGTCCAGGAAACGAAGCGTCCCCCGTTCATGCCGTCACGCCACCGGCTCAAAGTGATCGTCGAACCATTGCTGGGCCTCGACGACGGCGGCGCGCACCAGGTCTTCGGCCTTCGCCGTGTCCCGGTTCGCCATGTGAGCACGCAGCTGATCCGTGTCAAGGGTCGCGGCGGCGTGCTCGCAGGCCTCCCAGCTCAGCACGCTCCGCACCACGCGATCCAGGGCCTGGTCGGTGTCGTCGTACGGCCGGGCCTGCACGTCGTGGCCCTTCCACCGGTCGTAGCCGGCGTCCTGCATCAGGCCCGCGATGGCGATGTTCATGCCGTTGATCCGCGCCCCCTGGTCGATGTCGAACCGCCCCGGCCCGCCCATGCTGATGCCGTCGTTGTAGCCCTGGCTGTTGAGGTGGGTGTGGTGCATCATGCCGTTGTCGATCTCCTCGATCGTGTCGTGCACCTGATCGAGCCCCACCATCTCGGAGTGCCCAATCTCCTTGTTGACGCCCTTCCGGCCCAAGGACACGTCGAACTCGTCGGCAATGCGGTACCACATCACCACCGCGCTCGCCACGGTCGGGAGGAGCATGGCCGGATGGCCTTCGTTGGGCTTCGGCTCCAGCGTAACGAAAAGGTCCCCGCCCTGCTCGGCCTCGAACTGGCACAGCTTCGCCAGGCTTTCCTTCAGGTTCTGGTACATGCGCCGCAGCTCCACGGTCGCGATGTCGTACCCGAAGGAACCGTTCCAGATGACCAGGGAGGGCCTCTTGCCGGGATCCTCGTGCCAGGCAGAGCGGAGCGGGCCGTACGCCAGTTCCACGCACCGCTCGGAGAATTCCTCCGCGGCCGCCCGCTCATCGGGGTCGAGGGAGGCGATGCCGCCGTAGGCGTAGTGCAGGTGCGCCCCCGGCGTCACCATCGCCAGGCTCAGGTCGGTCGCGTTCAGGGCGTCGGCAATGTCGGCGGCATTGTCCTCGTTGTACTCGTTGTCGTAGTGCAGCTCCACCCCGAGCTCGACGGGGTCGGGCAGGCGCGGGGCGACCTTCTCCTGCACGAGGTGGACGAAGTCGACGGAATCGAACTGATCGGGGCCCCAGGCGGGGCGGACGCCGCTGGGGACGAACCGGCCGACGCCTTCGTGGAAGGTCCATCGGCAGAGGCTGTGAAGAGACGGGTTAGGCATAATCGGAGTGAGCGTTGAGTTGGCGTGTGAGAATCTGTGTCCAGCGGTCGTACGCCGTCGCGTAAGCGTCGGCGTGTTTGGGATTGGGCGCAACGGTTCTGCCGGTCTCCAGCCCTTCGAAGGCCTCGTCGGTCGTCTCGTAAACGCCGGCCCCGAGGCCCGCGCCCCGGGCCGCGCCCTCCGCGCCGCTCGTTCGGACGAGCTCGACGGCGGTGTCGGTCACCGTGGCAAAGGCCTCGGTGAAGACGGGGCTGAGAAACAGGTTGCCGCGGGCGGCCCGGATCACATCCGCCGAAAGGCCCATCTCGCGCATGATGTCGAGGCCGTAGCGGAGCGCGAAGACAATGCCCTCCTGCGCGGCCCGGAACAGGTGGGGGCGGCCATGCACGGTGAAGTTGAGCCCGTGGACCGACGCGCCGAGATCCCGGTTCCCGAGCGTGCGCTCCGCTCCGTTGCCGAAGGGCAGCACCGTGAGGCCCTCCGCCCCCACCGGTGCGTCGGCGGCCTCCTCGTTCATCTGGTCGTAGGAGAGCTTTTCCAGACCGCCAATGGCCTCGTGGAGCCACCGGTTCAGGATGCCGGTGCCGTTTACGCACATGAGCGTGCCGTAGCGGGGCCGGCCCTCGGGCTCGTGGTTGACGTGGAGGAAGGTGTTGACGCGGGACTGCGGGTCGGAGTCCGGCGCGTCGCCGACGCCGTAGATGACGCCGGACGTGCCGGCCGTGGCGGCCACCTCGCCGGGCGAGAGCACGCCCAGCGAAAACGCGTTGTTCGGCTGGTCGCCCGCCCGGTACGCGACGGGCGTGCCCGGGGCCAGGCCGAGGGTGTCGGCGGCCTCTCTGGTGAGCGTGCCCTGCTCGGCAAAGGTGGGCACCGGCTCCGGCCACAGGTCAGGTGCAATGTCGAAGTGATCGAGGAGGTCCGTGGCCAGGGCCTCCCGCCGCACGTCCCACAGCGTGCCCTCCGAGAGGCCGGACGGCGTCGTTCGGGCCTGACCCGTCAGGCGGAGGGCCACGTAGTCGCCCGGCAGCATTGCCGTCTGGACGCGGTCGTACACGTCCGGCTCATTGCGCTTCACCCAGGCCAGCTTGGAGGCGGTGAAGTTGCCCGGGCTGTTGAGCAGGTGGCGCAGGCACCACTCCTGCCCCAGGGTCTCGAAGGCCTCCCGCCCCACGTCCACGGCCCGGCCATCGGCCCAGATGATGGCGGGGCGCAACACCTTGTGGTCTGCGTCCAGCAGCACCAGGCCGTGCATCTGATAGGTGATGCCGATGGCCGCCACCGCGTCCGGATCGAAGTCGGCCTCCTCGCGCAACGCCGCCGTCGCGGCCTGCACTTCTCGCCACCAGCGGAGCGGGTCCTGCTCGGCCCAGCCAGGCCGGGGGGCCTCCATGCGCATCTCTTCGCTCGTCGGCGCCCGGGCGGACGCCTGCACGGTCCCCGTCTCGGCGTCGAGGAGCGCCGCCTTGATCGCCGAACTGCCGATGTCGTATCCGAGCAAAAGCATGTCTGCGGGGATGCTGAACGACGTAGGGGAGAGAACGTGTCCGGGCCGGCCGGACGTGCCTCTCCAAATATACCGATGCGTGAGGAACTTCGTAAACGGGGTGCGCCGACCTCGATCGAGAGTGCTCTGGCGGAACGGGGCTGAGTATGAGTGTGTGGGCGTACGGGCGTCTTTTCTCCCATACCCACATACTCACAAACGCCCATACCCAGAGGCTTTATCTTCATGGACTTCTGCATGACTCGGTAAGGGAGATACCCTTGAACTTGTACCAGTAGTTCCTGCGTACAGCGACCTATGCCTCATAGTCCCAAAGAATGTCCTCCTGAACGGCCGTCTCGGCGTGATTGAGCAGCACGTCGCCGCTCGCCCGCTCGATTACCTCGAAGTCGAAGGGCTCCTCACTGAATCGACCCTGCAGGTGCTCGGACGTGAGGATGTGGGGCTGCGCGAGCGCCGGCCCCGCGAGGAGCAGGAGGGCGACGGTCCAGGCGGCAAGGGACCGGGAGTGGAGACGAAGCATAGCAATGCGCGATCGTGGATCTGGAGAAGGGAATGCGGGGGCAGATGGACCTACGACGCGTCCGTCCCCTCGTTGCGGGCCGAGAGCACCGAGCCGTACGTGATGTGGAGCAACTGCCGAGGGCTTCCAGAAGTATGCTCATTTG
>JBDGQM010000087.1:6504-10297 GCA_042219065.1 Salinibacter sp.
GAAGTATGCTCATTTGAAGGTAGTCGCGTCCAGCGCAGCATGAAAAATCACTCGCTTCCTGCATGCGGCTCCTTCATGAGCATGAGCAAGTATTACTTAAATACATCGCGGCCATTTATTCAAGTATTTTTTCAAAACTATTAGATTGAACATTATATTCCGTATTGATTTTATCCTCACACATCCAGTCGGCGGCATTGGGTCGGATCTGTTCCGTAGCGCTTCTGTCTATCGGATAACTCGCTATCGGATAACTCGACGCCGACATTCCGCCAGGCAGCAGCGCGAGCACTGAATGAGCACTGATAACCTCCACCAACACGCACAATTCTCTCGGCACCACTCACGCCGGGGCTCTGCGGCCGGACTTCTCCAGCCGCCTTCTCCATCGTGTGGCAACGAATCTCGTCGTGACTTACAATTCTCTTCTATATCTTCTTAAACCTCTTCTCGTATGGCTCCTTGGGCTCGCCCTCGTGGGCAGTGGATGTTCGGACGCAACCGACATGTCCCACCCACCAGGGTCGGCGTCTCCCCCCAACGTGGTCCTCATCTACGCCGACGACGTGGGCTACGGGGACGTGGGAGCCTACGGTGCCGCACAGATCGAGACGCCGAACATCGACCAACTGGCCCGGGAGGGAGTCCGCTTCACCGACGCGTACTCGACGGCCTCTACCTGCACGCCCAGCCGGTACTCCCTCCTGACCGGCCGCTATGCCTTCCGCAAGGAGGGCGCCTCCATCCTCCCCGGCGACGCCCCGCTGGTGATCGACACGACCCGGACGACGCTGGCGTCGATGCTTCAACGAAACGGATACCGGACCGGCGTCGTGGGCAAGTGGCACCTTGGGCTCGGGACGGGGGCGGTCGACTGGAACGAGCGCATCGCGCCCGGTCCCCTGGAGCTCGGGTTCGACCGGTCCTTCATCATGCCCGCCACCAACGACCGGGTGCCGACCGTCTACGTCGACGGGCACCGCGTTCACGACCTGGACCCGGACGATCCGCCGCTGCGGGTCAGCTTTGAGGACCAGATCGGCGACCTTCCGACGGGCGAGAGCCATCCGGAGCAGCTCCGCTACCCGGCCGACCCGCAGCACTCCGGCACCATCGTCGATAGCCTCAGCCGCATTGGCTGGATGGCGGGGGGACAGTCCGCGTGGTGGTCGGACGGCGAGATCGCGCCCACCTTTGCCCGGCAGGCTCAATCCTTTCTCCGCGCTTCCCGGGACCGGCCCTTCTTCCTCTACCTTCCGCTCCGCGACGTCCACGTGCCGCGGTGGCCGAACCAACGGTTTCGGGGCGACAGCGAAGCCGGCCTCCGGGGCGACGCCATCGAGGAGGCGGACTGGGTGGTGGGCCAGGTCACGTCGACGCTCGATTCCCTCGGCCTAACGGAGGAGACGCTCGTCATTGTAACCAGCGACAACGGGCCCGTCTACAACGACGGGTATGAGGATGGAGCGATCGCCGACGCCAACGGACACGACGCCAACGGCCCGCTCCGGGGCGGCAAGTATCAGTCGTTTGAGGGCGGCACGCGCGTGCCGTTCATCGTGCGGTGGCCGGGGAAAGCCGCCGCGGGCACAACCTCGGACGCGATCATCAGTCAGGTCGACCTCTTCGCCACTCTGGCGTCGCTTGTGGGCGCCTCTCCGCCCGACAGCGCGGGGCCGGACAGCGAGGCGCTCCCCGACGTGCTGCGGGGCCGAAGTGAGGACGGACGGACGCATCTCGTGGAGCAGGGCACCGGCAAGTTGGCCCTCCGGCGCGGCCCCTGGAAATACATCCCCGCCGGCGACTATCCGGCGTGGGCCTTCGCCAAGCACAATGATCCGGCGAGCCCCATCGCCACCCCCATGCCGCCCGCCGACCGGGCGATGCTGTACAACCTGGAGGCGGACCCCGGCGAGCAGAACAACAGGATCGAGGATCACCCGGAGATTGCCCGGGAGATGTCGGCGCTTCTCGATTCGCTCCGGACTCAGCCTGTCGCTCAATCAGCGGAGTAGATGGACGTGGACTGGAACGAGACTTTTACTTCCCTTCCCCAGCGTCACGTCGCCCATGACTGTAAGGACTTCGAGTGCCGTTCTATGGGAGCCGGCACCATGCGAACCGCATTCTGGAGAGGTCTCCCTCCTTGAGCCCTCCTGCGCTGTCACGTCGGAGGCGACCGGCGTTCACTGCGGCGCACTGGGCCGGGAGGGCACGGACCCGCGGACATCAGGGTTCACGTCAGGCCTCGTCGAACCGAGTGGACATCTCCCACGCCTCGGCCAGCGACTGGAGGCGCTGGGTCTGCTCTGGGGTGGACGGGCCGTCCGCCTGGCCAATGGCCTGGAGGTCCTCGAGCACGATGAGATGCTGGGTCGGGGACAGGGCCTCTTCAATCGTTTCCACGGACGCCTCAATGAAGGGAGCGTCGGCGTGGTCATCGAACGCCCTCACGGCCCGCCGGAGGGCCTCCCGAATCTCGTTCCCGGAACGATCCGGCTCCCACTCCCGGAGACGCGTTCCCATCGCTCCGAGGGTGTCGGTGGACGGTCCGTCTTCGGGGATGCACCCCATCTGGACGAAGAGAAATGCAAGCTCGTGAAACAGCGTCCAGGGGTCCTCGCGGTCTTCCGGGACCGTCCCCGACCCGCCGTCGCCCTCCGTGTCGGGGAGCTCTTTGAGGTTCCAGGCCGTGGCGAGACGGTGGAGGAGTTCTCGTTCGGCCCCGAGCAGAACCCCGTCGGCCTCAGCGATGCTGAGAAGATGCCGGAGAATCTCGCGGCACTCGTCGGTGCCGAGCTCCTGGCCCACGCGGCTTACGGCCGTCCCCACTTCTTTCTGGGAGTGTTTGAGGGCCGTCGCCGCGTCCTGCACCACCTCTTCCGCCGTGGTGTCGGAGGTGAGGGGCACCCATTCCGAAAGGGGGCCCTTGATGGCTTGGATTTCATCATCCGTCAGGTCCCGGTCGATACAGGCAAGCCCGCAGTAGATGAGGGCAAGATCGTGGGCCGTCGTCCACTCGTCGGTGAAGTTCATGCTGCAGGGCTAGGATTGGAAGCAAACGTGGTAGGCGAGAAGATGTCGGCGCGGCACGTCGGGGGCACGAAGGCCGACCGGCCGCCGCGGTCGGCATGTCCCGGCGGGCACATCCGGACTCTCCGCTCACCAACGGGAGCGGTGCTCCCTGCATAAAAAACAACGGGAGACCGCGGGCGGATTCAACGTTTCCACCGCAGGCGCGCGTGACTTCTTGACGATTTGGGGGGTTGCTCTGCGAGAGCGGCCTTACCGCTGGAATTGCAACGTATCCTGAGAACGGAGGCGACCTGGAAGAGTGGCTTTCTGGAAACTGCCCAGCACATCGCTGCATGCGACTTCGCGAACACGTCCCGCGTCTGCAACCGGCGGGATCAGCGCGCCGACCCGGAAGAGATCAAGCGGGTGAGGATTTCAGCGCGAACGTGCGGCACGCAAACCCGAGCGGCTCTACGTACGCCAGGTCCTGCTCCCCTACGGCCGGTCGGGCGGATCGGAAAACGGCGTTTTCTCCACTTCCTCCGACGGGTCGCTCTCGGCGCTTTCTCCGCCCTCGCTGGCCACGGCGGTCACGACGTAGAAGTACTTCGTCCCGTTCTCGGCGGTGTCGTCGACGTATTCAGGCGAACTGATGCCTGTCTCCAGCGGGCTCCCGGAGGCGCCTGTGCCCGAGGAAGTCGATCGGTAGACGCGGTAGGTGTCTGCCCCACTGGAGGCGTCCCAGTCGAGCCCGATGGCACCGTCTTGGGAAGTGGCC
>JBDGQM010000088.1:0-4142 GCA_042219065.1 Salinibacter sp.
CCAATCTCCAGAGCCGTACGCTGGAATGCTACCACGATCCTGCGGACGACGAGTACCGCGAGCGGCGCACGCTGGAGCGGGGCGAGGCCGTCACGCCGCGATTTGACGACACGCTGGAACTGGCTGTCACGGAGCTTCTCCCGGCCCAGTCGGAGGAAGAATAGAAATTGAGGAAGGCGCCGGGCGCTCTCGTTCGGGCGCACCCGCTGGACGCTCAATCCTGGCGCTACTGAACAAGGCCCCTGGTTCCACAGGTTAACAGCGGAGCGGTATGCTCTCCGGCTCTGTCTTGGGCAACCCGATAAGATAGATTTCAATGAAGCGACCCTCCGTGGGGCATCTCCGATGAGGTATGCTTCTGCCAGAGAAGCGACAAGGGCGGCTGAAGAGCTTTCGGGCGAAGCGGGTCGGGCCAGAGAGCGGTCGACGATGGTGTGGGGAAGTGCCGTCAGCGTCGTCAACAGACGGGAAAATTTGTCGCTGGCTTGCAAAGATCCCCGTCAATCCGAATCGGCAACTGGGGGCGATCTGCCCTGAATTCATGTTCGAGTCCGAGGCGGACCGTGTTTTTGTTAAATCCTAAACTAACTCAGGAAAGCGACCCGGAGCGAAACATGCGCCGTTAATTTCTGGTCGCGAAGATCCTGCGGGCGGCGTGGTAGCATGAAAAAAGTGGGGTGACTACCGACTGTACGAGACGGTTCCGCCGTCGAAATCGGATGAGTGAACGGTCCAGGTCCGAGCACTGTCGTTCAAGTCCTTCCTGAAAGCGAGACTGTGCAAACTGGTAAAGTTCTACGTCCAGCTGATTTTTCTTCCTCAATACCTCGATGGTTTGGGACGGCAACGCATCGACCGTCGGACGGTTCTGTCCTGTCTTCCTCGGAAGGTAGAAGGGAGGGAAGCGCCATTGGAGCTGCTCGCGGAGCAGGAGCAGGCTAGCGTCGAACCGCTCGGTGAGCCCGAAGGCACATATCTCATGTTGCAGTCGCTCCTTGGCTTCTCGGAGAGAACTGTCCGGGTGCTGGGCCGGGTCGTAGTCCGAAAGAAAGAAGACCTGTCGGTTTCGTTTAGCCGCAGGGTGGTCGCTCTCGTGGAACTGCTCCAGGGGCGTTTGGGAAAGAGCGGAAGAGGGCTTCCGCCTTCTGTGAAAGTAGTAGTGGGACACAACCCGTCGGACCGGCTCTCTCAGCATGGTGAAGTAGCGGCAAGGTCCCCGCAAGTGTCGATGGGCCCCGTACCGAAAATGGCCCGTGATAACGTCGTGGCTGAGGTTGGATTCGTACTCCGCTTCGAAAACTTCACCAGGCTGGAGAGTCTCCTCCGTTTCGAGGCGACAAAATGATCCCGGGCCGTATACAGACCACTTCAGGGCGGAGGCCAGCGTGGTTCCTCCTGTTTTGGGGATATGCAGAAAGATGTCTGTCATGATGTAGAATGGGTAGGGAGGAACGCACCGGTCGGGCCGATGTGGGGATTCCCCCAATTCACCCTTGGAGGTGGAACGGATACGGTAAGAAAGCGTCGCGGGCGAGTTCAGTTCAGGGAATGGGTTCAGAGAAACGCATGAGAACGCACCATGCAGTCGTGCAGTGTGGATTCCATGCCCCTAACCGAGCAGCCGGTCATACTCAATCTTGACGCACCGGTTGCGCACGTAGGGCAGTCCGGCGTCCCCCGCCAACGCTTTCGCCTCGGAGGTCGACACGCCAAGCTGCGTCCAGAGTACGGGTTGTCGGCCCGTCTCCTCCATACGCTCAATTGCCGTGCGTACCATCTCGGCGGTGTGTTTCGGTGCGCGGAAGATGTCGACAATGTCGATCTCGACGTCGGCCGGCACGCTCGGGAGGTCGGGGTAGCACGTCTCGCCCAGCACCTCATCGTAGTTCGGGTTCACCGGCACAATCCGGTAGCCGCGCTCCTGCAGGTACCGGGCAATCTTGTAGCTCGTGCGGGTGGGCGTGGCCGAGCATCCCACGACGGCAATGGTGTCGGCGTCGTCGAGGAGAGTGCGAAAGTCCGGCGTTTGGGCGTCAGGCATCGGGGGTAATTGCGTCTGAAGTGGGACTCGATCGGCGCGCTCTCGGCAGTGCGCCCTTCACCCTCTCTCCCTCTCGCCCATTCGCTTTCGCTACTCCCGGCCCGTCAGAGCAAAAGAATCGTCCTCTTCGGCGCCGGGCTTCGACCCCACGAGGGGCGGGCCGCGGGCATAGAACGATTGAATTCGGGCGGGGGCGGTGGAGAGACGAACGGGCGCTGCTTACTCTGTGCTTCTAGAGAGGATCCTCTTCGGCCCTCTGTTCCGTACAAACGAATTCCCGTTACGCGCCGTAGCGGGACCGAAATGGCAGGAGGCTTCCTGCACCGCGCATTGTTGGACTGAAATCGTTCCCCCGCCATGGCCTATCCATTCCACGAGATTGAAGAGAAGTGGCAGCGCCACTGGGACGAGCACCAGACCTTCCGCACGCCGGATGAAGTGCCGGAGGGCGAGGACGAGAAATTCTACGTGCTCGACATGTTTCCGTATCCCAGCGGGTCGGGCCTCCACGTGGGCCACCCCGAGGGCTACACGGCGACCGACATCGTGGCCCGGTACAAGCGCAAGCAGGGCGTCAACGTGCTGCACCCCATGGGCTGGGACGCCTTTGGCCTGCCCGCCGAGCAGTACGCGCTGAAGACGAACACCCACCCGCGGGAGACGACCGAGAAGAACATCACGCAGTTCAAGCGCCAGCTGAAGCGGCTCGGCTTCTCGTACGACTGGCAGCGCGAGATCAATACCACGGATCCGGACTACTACAAGTGGACCCAGTGGATTTTCCTGCAGCTCTACAAAAAGGGCCTCGCCTACCAGTCCGAGGAGCCGGTGTGGTGGTGCGAGGAGCTGGGCACCGTGCTGGCCAACGAGGAGGTCATCGACGGCAAGAGCGAGCGGGGCGGCTATCCCTGCGAGCGTGTGCCGATGCGCCAGTGGGTGCTCAAGATCACCGAGTATGCCGACCGGCTGCTGGAGGGGCTCGACGACCTCAACTGGCCGGAGAGCACGAAGGAGATGCAGCGCAACTGGATCGGCCGCTCGGAGGGGGCAAACGTCTACTTCGACCTCGTGGACCTCGACGACGCGCTGGAGGTCTACACCACGCGTCCCGACACCCTCTTCGGCGCCACCTACATGGTGCTGGCCCCCGAGCATGAGCTGCTCGACGCGATCACGACCGACGCGCACCGCGACGAGGTGGAGGACTATCGCACGCAGGCCCTCCAGAAGAGCGAGCGGAAGCGGCAGCAGGAGGGCGACAAGACGGGCGTCTTTACGGGCGGCTACGCCGTGAATCCGGTCAACGGCGAAGAAATCCCCATCTGGGTAGCCGATTATGTGCTGGCCTCCTACGGCACCGGCGCCATCATGGCCGTCCCCGCCCACGACGAGCGGGACTACGCCTTCGCCACGAAGTATGACCTGCCGGTCCGGGAGGTGGTCGAAGGCGGCGACGTTGAGGAGGAAGCCTACGTCGGCGATGGGCCGCACGTCAACTCCGCGAACGCGGACGTGTCCCTCAACGGCCTGCGCAACGAGGAGGCGAAAGAGACCATCACCGAGTGGTTGGAAGAGCAGGGGAAAGGCGAGTTTACGGTCAACTACCAGCTGCAGGACTGGCTCTTCAGCCGCCAGCGGTACTGGGGCGAGCCGTTCCCGATTATTTTCACCGAGGACGGGGAGGACAAGCCGGTGCCGGAGGAGGAGCTGCCCGTCACGCTGCCCGACATCGACACGTTCGAGCCGAGCGGCACGCCCGAGGGGCCGCTGGCGACCATCGAGGACTGGGTGGAGACCACGGATCCGGAAACGGGCGCGCCCGCCAAACGCGAAACGAACACGATGCCGCAGTGGGCGGGGTCCTGCTGGTACTACCTCCGCTTCATCGACCCGGACAACGACGACCGGCTCGTCGACCCGGAGAAGGAGGAGTACTGGATGCCGGTCGACCTCTACGTGGGTGGCTCCGAGCACGCCGTGCTTCACCTGCTCTACGCCCGCTTCTGGCACAAGGTGCTCTACGACGCAGGCGTCGTCTCCACCAAAGAGCCGTTCCAGACGCTCGTCCACCAGGGCATCATCCTGGGGGAGAAAGAATACA
>JBDGQM010000089.1:0-8035 GCA_042219065.1 Salinibacter sp.
TGTGAATGGATGCGAGGGGCGGTGGTTACGTGTCGGGGGAGGGCTCTGGGGGCGGGTCCGTATCTGTGTGGGGAAGGAGGCGGCGGAGGCCATGGAGCGGCAGCCACGCCCAGTCGGGGCGATGGTTGATCTCGTAGCGAACCTCGTACATGGCCTTGTCGAACAGGAACGCCCAGAGGAAGGTGTGCCGGGCGGGGGGCTCCGGAAGGAAGGTGGCGTCGTCCGTCGTGTCGTCGTAGGCGTCGAGGAAGGTTGCCTTCGCCCAGTGCAGCAGCGCGTCGACCCAGGGTTCGTAGTCGGGGTCTGTGTCGGTGTGGTCCTGCCAGGAGGCGAGGACGGCGTATTCGAGTGAGCGGATCATGCCGGCCACGTCGCGCAGGGCGTTTTCGCGCTTGCGGCGTTCGTCGAGCGGGCGGGCGGGCTCGCCTTCGAAGTCCAGAATGTACACGTCGCCCTCCGCCCGCAGCAACTGGCCGAGGTGATAGTCGCCGTGGATGCGGATGCGGTCGTGGGTGCCGGGGAGGTCGTCGAGCGGGGCAAGCCGGTCCTCGGCCGCGACCCAGGCCGAGTCCGGCGGGAGATCGCTGGTGGGCAGGTTGTCCTGGCGGTCGAGGAACGTGCGGGTATCCTCCATTTCGGTCCGCAGGCGCTGCGCCAGTTCGGCGCCGGCGTCCGACGGGGCCTCGATGGGACGCAGGTCCTCGGCCTCTGCGCGGCACAGGGCGTGGTGCATTTCGGCGGTCCGCACCCCCAGGGTTCGCGCGAAGGAGATCAGTTCCGGCGCGACGTCCTCGATCCACACCGGCACGCTCGCCGCCGAGACGCGCTCCGACGCCCAGTTGCGAGCGGCGTGCGCCGAGTCGGTCCTCTGGGCCTGCTCGCGCGGGAACGGAGAGCTCTCGACCCGGTCCAGGAAGCGCGTGGTGCAGGTGAGCGCATAGCTCCAGGCGTCGGTGTCCACGGGCAGGGCTTCCTGGAGCACGCCGAGGGTGTACTGGCGGCGGCGACGCTGAAACTGAAGGGTGCCGTGCAGGCGGGGGGAGAAGTTGAAGTCGACGCTCGTGAGGTGCTCCAGCAGCTCTTGTTCGGGATTGGGGCCCTCCTCCAGGCGGCGGTAGAGCTTGAGGAAGTAGTCTTCGTTGATGATGGCGGACGTGTTGCTCTGCTCGCCGGTAAACAGGCGCACCTCGTCGGGGGCGTTCGTGCCCATCCCGTCGGTCGACTCCGCGCTGTAGAGGCCCTTGAGCGACCGCCCGGTGCCCTCGCGCTGCCACCACCGGAAGAGGGTTTCCCAGAACGCCGGATCCACCGTGGCGTCGTACACGAGCCGTCGCTCGTCGGAATCGTCCATCTCCAGCCAGGCGAGCGTGGCGCTCGGATGGTCGTCGAGGAGTGCGTCGGCCTTTTCCTCGGGGGCCGCCATGAGGGGCAGCGTGTAGAAGGAAGTCTCGTGCTCGAGGGATACCTTGAGCACCGACAGGTACACGACAGGATCGGCCTGCAGCCGCACCGCGTCTTCCACCGCTACGGCGTCGATCACATCGCCCTTGGCCCCGAACCAGCGCTGTTTGCTGATGAACGCCGGCAGGAGCGATTCGAGCTGTTCGGGGCCGCGGTGCTGGGCCATGGTGGGCACCAAGAGATTCTGCAGGCCTTCCGCAACCGCCAGGACGGGATGCGTCCGGTCGTCGGCGTCGGTGTCGAAGGGCTGAAGGCCGCTGCGGCGCGTGTTGTCTCGTTGTACGTCGTCTTCGGGCACAAGCTTGAACCAGTAAAAATGATGGGGACCGACGGTCAGGTGATAGTCGTCCGCGCCGAGGGGCGGGAACGCGGACTGGCTGAAGAGCTCGACCGGCACGAGGCCCCGGAGGTCGCTCTGGACGGGGACGTGCGCCGACTGCGTAAAGCGCGAGAGATTGGCGACCACCAGGATGCGTTCCCCTTCGTACTCGCGCACAAACGCAAGAATGGACTGGTTCTCGACGGGAATCAGGTCGAAGCGGCCCCGTCCAAAAATCGTCCTGTGCTGCTGGCGGATCGAAATGAGCCGTCGCATAAAGTGGAGCAGCGAGTAGGGGTCGTCCTCCGCGTCCTCCACGTTCACAAACTCGTAGCTGTACTTGCCCCGGTTGACCGGCGGCATGAACAGCTTGTGGTGCGGGGCCCGCGAGAAGCCCCCGTTCTTGTCCGGGCTCCACTGCATGGGGGTGCGCACCCCATTGCGGTCGCCGAGGAACGGGTCGTCCCCCATCCCAATCTCGTCGCCGTAGTAGATGATGGGACTGCCCTTGAGGCTGAACAGCAGCGCGTTCATGAGCTCGATGCGGCGGCGCTCCCCGCCCAGCAGCGGGGTGAGACGGCGCCGGATGCCCACGTTGATGCGGAACCGATCGTCGGCGCCGTACTCGTGGTACATGTAGTCCCGCTCCTCGTCGGTCACCATCTCGAGGGTCAGCTCGTCGTGGTTGCGGAGGAAGAGGGCCCACTGGGCGTCCTCCGGAATGCCGCCGGTCAGGTCGAGCATCTCCACGACCGGACGGCGGTTTTCGCGCCGCAGTGCCATGTAGAGCCGCGGCATGATGGGAAAATTGAAGGCCATCTGCACGCCCGTGCTCTTGCCCTCCGCGTCCTCTCCGAAGTAGGGGAGCGTGTCCTCCGGCCACTGATTGGCCTCGGCGAGCAGCACCTTGCCGGGCCCGTAGCGCTCCTCCACCGCCGCGCGGAGCTCTTTTACGTAGGCGATGGTCTCCGGCAGGTTCTCGCCGCTGGTCCCCTCGCGCTCAAAGAGATAGGGCACCGCATCGAGCCGAAGGCCGTCCACGCCCATGTCGAGCCAGAAGAACATGACCTCTTTCATCTTCTCCCGCACCGCGGGGTTGTCGAAATTGAGGTCGGGCTGGTGGCTAAAGAAGCGGTGCCAGTAGTACTTCTGCGCCCTCGGGTCCCAGGTCCAGTTCGAGTCCTCCGCGTCGGTAAAGATGACGCGCACGTCCTCGTACTTCTCGTCCGTCTCGCTCCACACGTACCAGTCGTGCTTGTCGGAGTCCGGGTCGCGCGCCTCCTGAAACCACGGGTGCTGGTCGGAGGTGTGGTTTAGCACCAGCTCGGTGACGACCCGCATGCCGCGCGTGTGGGCGTCGTCGAGAAACGCCTTGAAGTCGTCGAGGTCGCCGTGGATGGGCAGGACCTTGAAGTAGTTGGACGTGTCGTAGCCGTCGTCCTTGAGCGGGCTTTGAAGGAAGGGAAGGAGCCAGAGGGTATTGACGCCCAGGGAGTCGAGGTACGGCAGCTTTTCGCGCAGGCCCTGAAAGTCCCCGTAGCCGTCGTCGTTCGAGTCGTAGAAGCTGCGGACGTGCAGCTCGTAGATGACGGCGTCCTTGTACCAGAGGGGATCGGTGAGGAAGTCGTCGGGCATACGGTACTACGGTTGAAAGTGGAAGGTTGGAAAGTTGAAGGTTGTTGGGGGAGGCAAGAGATACAAAACCTTCCAACCTTTAACCTTCTAACTTTCCACCAAGATCATGCGTGGACGAGCTGGTCGTAGGTGGGATGGGACTCTTCCTTCGAGCCGGCGCGCTCCACACGAAAAATGTGGGCGGGCGTGTCGGGGGTAAGCTTCAGGTAGTGGTGGGTGCCCCGCCAGGTGTAGCGGGCATCGTTGAGCAGGTCGTGGACCGGAAACGCCTCCTCGTGGGGCAGGCCGAGGGTCTCGTTCGGGAGGACAAGCTGGCCCTCGCAGGCGTTGTGCGGGTCCAGACTTACGACGACCACGATCAGGTTGTCCGGGGTCTCTTTGCTGTAGGCGATGAGGTCCGGGTGCTGGGTCTCCAGGAAGCGGATCGACCGCATCTGCTGCAGCGCCGGGTTGTCTTTCCGGATGCGGTTGACGCGGGTAATAAACGGCTGGAGCGAGGTGGGATCGTTCCAGTTCCAGCTGCGAATCTCGTACTTCTCGTTCTGGGCGTACTCCTCCTTGTTCTCGCGCTGCTGGTTGTCTACGTGCTCGAAGGGCGGGCCGTAGATCCCGTAGGCACTCGACATGGTGGCGGCGAGCACAAACCGGCTCTTGTGGGCCGGGCGGCCGCCGTGCACGAGCTCGTCGTGCAGGATGTCCGGCGTGTTGGGCCAGAAATTGGGCCGGAAGTACTCGGTCACGTCGGTGTGAAACAGCTCTTTCCCGTATTCCTCCAGCTCCTCGGGCGTATTGCGCCAGGCAAAATAGGTGTAGGAGTTGTTGAAGCCGAGCTTGGCGAGGTGGTACATAATCTTCGGCCGCGTGAAGGCCTCCGACAGGACGATCAGCTCGGGCGTCTCTTTGCGCAGCTCCCGCAGGCACCACTGCCAGAACGCAAACGGCTTGGTGTGCGGGTTGTCGACGCGGAAGGTGGTGACCCCGTGGTCGATCCAGTGCTCGAAGACGCTCTTCAGCTCGTACCAGAGGGAGGGCCACGCCTCGGTCTCGAAATTGATGGGATGGACGTCCTGATACTTCTTCGGCGGGTTTTCGGCGTAGCGGATGGAGCCGTCCGGCCGGTGGTAAAACCACTCCGGGTGCTCTTCGATGTACGGATGATCCGGGGAGGTCTGGAAGGCGATGTCGATGGCGACGTCGAGCCCCACCTCGTCGGCCCGCTCCACGAACCGGTCGAACGCGTCGAGGCCGCCCAGCCGGGGGTGGACGCTCTTGTGCCCGCCCTTCGAGCCGTCCTCCAGGACACCCCCGATGGCCCAGGGGCTGCCCGGGTCGTCGGGGCCGGCCTCCGGCGCGTTGTCCTTGCCCTTGCGGTTGGTCTCGCCGATGGGGTGGACGGGCGGGAGGTAGACGATGTCGAAGCCCATCTCCTTGATGCGCGGCAGCCGCTCGGCGGCGTCGTCGAGCGTGGCGTGATCCCCCGGGCTGTCCCCGGCGGAGCGGGGAAAGAACTCGTACCAGGCGCCGCTGCGAGCCCGCTTCGGGTCCACCAGCACCTCGTAGGTGGCGCTTCGCGTCTGCTGGTGGTGGGGCGCGTGGCGGCGCACCAGCTCCGCAATCTCGTCGCCGAGGGCGGCCTGCTCGTTGCCGGTCTCGAAGGCCTCGATGTGAGCCTCCAGCAGCTCCCGGTCGTCGTCGGGGGCCTGCTCGGCGGCCGCCTCCAGCAGCGACACGCCGGCAGTCAGTTCGCTCTCAATTTCGGCCCGCGACTCGCCCCCCTCCACCCGACGCCGAAACTTGTCCTGCCACGTGCCAAACCGGTTGATCCAGGCCCGCACCCGATAGAGGTAGCGCCCGATCGCCGACACCTCGAAGCTGCCGGTATACTCGTCGTTCTCGGTGGCCGGCATCCGGGTGACGTGTTCGGTGTCGTCGTCCTCGTGGCGGTAGACGAGCTCCACGGACAGGGCCTCGTGGCTGTCCACGATGACGCCGGCCGTCACGGCCACGCGCTCCCCCACCGCGCGCTTGATGGGCCACTCGCCCCCGTCGACCGTCGGCGAGACCGACGCAATGACGACGCGGGACCACGACTTCGGCATCGTGGCGGTGGGCAGTTCGGTGGAGGCGGGATCACTGGAGGCAGGCATACGGACGGGAGCCAAGCGTAAAAAATGCGAGACGTTGGGACGCAGGCGGGACGTTTCGCGCGCCTAAGCGAAAAGAGGACGAAAAGAGAATGTAACTTGCGGGATCATACACGCTACGCATCAGGGAACAGAAATCCCAATGCAACTGTGTTCTGGTCTGTTCATTTCACCGCTCAGATTCAAGTCCCTGTCTCGTCCAGACATTGGTGGACGGAACAGGGGGCACATCGCCATGCTCCGTCGAGCGTTTCATCCGCTTCATGAGTACCCCTTCCTCCTCCACGACCGAGAGCACTCCGCACGTCGAAAATGGCCTCCACATCCGGCCGGGCAAGCCCTATCCCCGGGGGGCGACGTGGGACGGCATCGGGGTCAACTTTGCCCTGCACAGTGAGCACGCCGACCGGGTCGAACTGTTGCTGTTCGACGACGCCGAGGATCGTGAGCCCGCCGTGACGTTCGAGCTTCCGGAGCACACCGGACCCATCTGGCACGGCTACGTGGAGAATGTGCGCCCGGGGCAGCTCTACGGCTATCGCGTCTACGGCCCGTACGACCCGGCCAACGGGCACCGCTTCAACCCCAACAAGGTGCTGCTCGACCCCTACGCCAAAGCCATCGGGCGGCCCCTGCGCTGGGACGACAGCCTCTTCGGGTACGACGTCAACGACGAGGAGAAGCAGGACCTCTCCTTCGACACGCAGGACAGCGCCCCCTACGCGCCGCTGGGGGCCGTGGTCGAAGAAACATTCGCCTGGGGCAATGACCAGTCGCCCGAGATTCCGTGGGAGGACACCATTATCTATGAGACGCACGTCAAGGGGCTCACGAAGAAGCACCCGGAGGTGCCCGAACGGCTGCAGGGCACGTACCTGGGGATGGCCTGCGAGCCGGTCCTCAATCACCTGAAGGACCTGGGCATCACCACGGTGCAACTGCTGCCCGTCCACGCGAAGATGCATCGTCGGGAGCTGCTGAAGAAAGGACTCCGGGAATACTGGGGATACAACACACTCGCCTACTTTGCCCCCGAGCCCGAATACGCAGCCAACGGGCCCGAGAGCGCCGTGGGCGACTTCAAGATGATGGTGCGGGCCCTTCACAACGCTGGACTCGAAGTGATCATCGACGTGGTGTACAACCACACCTGCGAAGGCAATCACCTAGGCCCCACTCTCTCCTGGCGAGGCGTCGACAACCGCACCTACTACAAGCACAACCCCGACGACAAGCGGTATTACATGGACTACACGGGAACCGGCAACACGCTGGACCCCGGCGATTCGTACGTCCTCCAGATGATCATGGACAGCCTCCGCTACTGGGTGACCGAGATGCACGTGGACGGCTTCCGGTTCGACCTCGCCTCGGCCCTGGCGCGGGAGCTCTACGACGTGGACATGCTCGGCTCCTTCTTCAAGGTGGTGCAGCAGGACCCGGTGCTGAGCCAGGTGAAGCTCATCGCGGAGCCGTGGGACGTGGGGCCGGGGGGCTACCAGGTCGGCTCCTTTCCGTGGCAGTGGGCCGAGTGGAACGGCCGCTACCGGGACGCCCTCCGCCGCTTCTGGCGGGGCGACCGCGGGCTCAACGGCGAGGTGGCCACCCGCGTCACCGGCTCCAGCGACCTCTACGAACGATCGGGCCGACGCCCGTTCGCCTCCGTCAACTTCGTGACGGCCCACGACGGCTTTACCCTGCAGGACCTCGTGAGCTACGAGGAGAAGCACAACGAGGAGAACAAGGAGGGCAACGAGGACGGCCACGACGACAACCACTCCACGAACTGCGGCACGGAGGGCCCCACCGACGACCCGGCGGTCATCGAGTGTCGCGAGCGGCGGAAGCGGAGCCTGATGGCGTCCCTGCTGCTGTCGCAGGGCGTCCCCATGATTCTGGGCGGCGACGAACTGTCCCACACGCGCCGCGGCAACAACAATCCCTACTGCCAGGACAACGAGATCACCTGGTACGACTGGGACCTGGACGCCCGCGAGGAGAAATTCCTCGACTTCGTGCGGAAGCTCACGGCCTTCCGCAAGGAACACCCGAGCTTTCGGCGGCGCCACTTCCTGGACCCGGTCGACGCGGACAATGGATCGGGCGACGTCCTCTGGTGGCACCCCGACGGTCGGGAGATGACGCACGACGACTGGCACGACGAGACCCTGCGGGCCTTCGGGTACCTGCTGCGCGGCCAGGACCTGGCGCCCGGCGCAAAAGGCCGTCCGCGGACGGACGATTCATTTCTGGTGCTCATGAACCAGAGCAGCGCGCCCGCCGAGATTGAACTGCCGGAAGAGACCAACGAACTGGAGAACGTCAGCTGTGCGGCCTGGCACGTCGTGTCCGAACTGGCCGAGGAGCTGGACGGGGCCGGGCCGTTCGACCCGGGCGGCCTGCTGGCGCTGCGGCCCCACCGGCTGCTGGTGCTGCGGGCGGAGCGGGACGGGGCGTGAGGGAAGAGTGGAGGGGA
>JBDGQM010000009.1:0-4712 GCA_042219065.1 Salinibacter sp.
CTCCTCCGCCGGGACGTCCACGAACGTAAGCCAGTCGTGCGGATCCGTGCCCGCCTGCACGACCTCGAAGAACGCGTCCTGCAGCTCCTTCGTGATGGGGCCGCGCGAGCCGGAGCCAATCGTGTACTCATCGACCGTACGGATGGGCGTCACCTCCGCGGCTGTGCCGGTGAAGAAGAGCTCGTCGGCCGTGTAGAGCGCCTCGCGGGGAATTTTCTTTTCCTCCACCTCGTACCCGCGCTCCTCGGCCAGCGCGATCACGGACGCCCGCGTGATGCCGGGCAGAATGGACAGCCCGGTCGGCGCGGTGTAGAGCGTGCCGTCCTTCACGATGAAGAGATTCTCGCCACTGCCCTCGGCCACGTAGCCGTCGGTACTCAGCATGATGCCCTCCATCTTGTCGTTCTTGATGGCGTCCATTTTCACGAGGGAGGCGTTCAGGTAATTGCCGCCCGCCTTCGCCATGGCCGGGAAGGTGTTGGGCGCCATGCGGTTCCAGCTCGCCACCTCCACGTCGACCCCCTTCTCAAGGGCCTCCTCGCCCAGATACTGTCCCCACTCCCACACCGCAATGAAGGTCTCCACAGGATTGTCGAGCGGGTTCACCCCCATCGGGCCCTCGCCCCGAAGCACGACGGGGCGGACGTAGCATCCCCGCAGGCCGCTGCGCTCGATGGTGTCGACGACGGCCTCAACGAGCTCGTCGAGATCGTAGGGGAGGTCCATCCGGTACACCTTGGCCGAGTCGATCAGGCGTTGCATGTGCTCCTCCAGCCGAAAGACCGCCGATCCCTCGTCGGTATCGTAGCAGCGGATCCCTTCGAAGACGGAGGACCCGTAGTGGATGACGTGCGAAAGAACGTGAATTTGGGCATCATCGTGGTCAATAAACTCTCCGTTGTACCAGATGTCGGGCTCCATGGCGACGTACAGGGCGTAAGGTCGGGGGATAGAATAACGAACCGAAAGAAAAACGGCGCCCTGGGGGAAAGGTTCGTGCTGCCTCTCGCTCCGCCGACGGGTGTACGACCGAGGCGCCATCCACTGATTCCGTGACCGAAAAAGAATCCTCGCAACTCACACCGATCCCGCGACGCACGTGTCTCGTGCCCTCATGACCCCGACTTAACCAGCGCCTCGTCCCGGGCCTGCGCGACCCGTGCCTGAAGCCGCGGGGCCCGCCGATGCGTCGTGGCGGCCATGCGCCCAATCGTCCAGAGAATCTTGGCGGAAGCCTTCACGGTTCCCGAGAGCGTGCCGGTGATCTTGGAGGGACCAATGCCTCGTCGGTACGACACCGGTACCTCCTCCACCCGGAGGCCGGCCTCCACAGCCTTAATCTGCATCTCGATCGTCCAGCCGAAGGTCTTGTCCTGCATGTTGAGCGCCCGCAGATCGGAGAAGCGAATGGCGCGAAACGGCCCCAGGTCGGTGTACTCGGCGCCCCAGACCTTCTCCATGAACGTGCACGCCAGCCGATTCCCCGCCTGGGCCTGCGGCAGGAGGGCGCCGGGCTCGGCCTCGCCCCGGATGCGCGACCCCACGACAAAGTCGGCCTCGTCGGCGGCAATGGGCTCGACCAGGCGCGGCATCTCCTCCGGATGATCGCTGTAGTCGCCGTCCAGAAAGATGACGATGTCCGGCTGCCTAGTCCGTGCGTATTCGATCCCGCGGAGGCAGGCGGACCCGTACCCCTGCCGGGACTCGCCGATCACAGTGGCCCCGGCGGCGCGGGCATTGGTCTCCGTGGCGTCGGTCGACGCGTTGTTGACCACCACCACCTCATCGACCAGCCGATCGGGAATGTCGCTCACCACCTGCCCGATGGCGCGCGCTTCGTTGAAGGCGGGAATGATGGCAAGCGTTGTCACGGTAGACGGACTGAAATGCGTGAAGCATGCGGATCCCACCCCTTCGTTCGAGAACAATGCGGCGGACACGTTACACCCCTTGGTACGGCGGCCCGTCCCACCGGGGTTCTCGCCCTCCCTCCGGTCGAGAAACCGGACGGCGTGTGTCTTGTATTGCCCCCATGATTCAAGAAACTACTGGTGCGTTACCTCTGGTTTTTTGAATCGGGATTGCGATCCCGATGGCAATTGAGGACTCGACCACTGTTCACTACTGTGCGTCTGCACTCGTGAACGGGGACGCATGCGGGCCGCAGGAGCGTGCTTCGCGAAACGCGACCAACGTCTCATGACCACCACCCTCACCTACCATGGCGTACGCGGCTCGGTGCCCACACCAGGCCCGCAGACGATGCGCTACGGCGGCAACACGTCGTGCGTGTGCCTCGAAATCGAGAACCGCGTCCTCGTCCTCGACGCAGGAACAGGCATCCGCTCTCTCGGCACCGAACTGGTCGGGGACGACCGAGAGATCTACGTCCTCTTCACCCACCTGCACGACGACCACGTACAGGGCTTCCCGTTCTTCAAACCCCTGTACGAGCCGGGGCGAACGGTCCACCTGATCCACTACCACCCGCCCGGGCATGGGGCCGCCTGGTCGCCGCTGGCCCTGTTCGACGGCCGGCGCTTCCCGTTGACCGCCGACGAGATCCCCGCCGATTTCCGCCACGTCGAATCGGACGGGCTGTCGTTCCTGCACCGTCAGGGATTCGACATCGAGCGCCTCGCCGTGAACCATCCAGGCGGCGCGTACGGCTACCGCCTCCATTGCGGCGGGCGGACCTACGTGCACGTCCCGGACAACGAGCTGGATCCGCCGTACGACACTGCGTGCTCCTTTGAGGCGCTGGTGGACTTCTGCGACGGGGCCGATCTGTTGTGTCACGATGCTCAGTATCGGGACGACGACATGCCCGCGAAGCGGGGATGGGGCCACAGCCGGGTGTCGCAGGCCTGCGATCTGGCCGCGCAGGCAGGAGTCGAGCGACTTCTGCTCTTTCATCACGACCCCGTCCGTGCCGACGACGACATCGACGCCCTTCAGGCCGATGCCCGCGACCGTCTCGACGGCAGCGGGGTGGAGTGCGCCGCCGCGTACGAGGGCCTGCAGTTCAATCTGGACGCTGAGGGCCCGGAACTGCTCCGGCAAGACGGGACCGAGGTGCCGTCGGCCTCGAAATCGCCGTGATCCACCCCTGTCGTGCCCCGACGGGGACCACGCCCGTCTCCGTCCCTACGCGACCGCCTCCGCGGCCGCCGTCTCAATTCCGTCCTCGTCCAGGCGCATGGTGGTCCAGTCGTCGAGCGGCTCCGCGCCGAGCTCCTCGTAGAACTCGATCGCCTCGTCATTCCAGTCCAGCACCGCCCAGTCGATCCGGCGGCAGCCGCGGGCCTCCGCGATTTGCGCCACGCGCCGAAACAGGGCGAGCCCGATGCCCTCCCCCCGATACGTGGACCGGACGAAGAGGTCCTCTAGGTACAGCCCGGCGTTCGTCTGGAACGTGGAGTAGTTGTGGAAGAAGAGCGCGAACCCGACCGCCGTATCGCGCTCCGTCTCGGCGAGCAGCGCCTCACAGCCCGTGAGCGCCTCCTCCGCCAGGTGCTCCTCCAGCAGTTCGACACTCGGCTCTGCCTCGTCGAGCAACTTCTCATAGGCGGCCAGTTCCAAAATCAGATCGACGAGCGTCTTCGCGTCGTCGGGCGTCGCCTTGCGAATCGATGCGAGCGAGGTGTCCTCCATCGGGGAACTGTCGTGTGCGATGCGGGCTCCGATTCTCCACAACGGTCCAACGTTCAACGCCTGAACGTCCAACGCTATCGGTATCGGCTAAGCGGATCGTCCTCGTCGTCGTCATCGTCGTCGAAGTCGCCCTCGTCGAAGTCGTCGCTCGGCATGCCGCCGTCGCCAATCGAGGAGAGCATCGAGCCCATGATGTCGTCGTAGGTCTGGCCGCCGTCTCCCACCTCCTTACCCACGAGCGAGTTCTGGTGGAGGGCCTCCACGACGAACTCCATGCCGGAGTGCGTCTCGCCCGGCGTGTCCGGCGAGAGATGCTCCTCCACGAGCGCCTGGAGTCCGTCGACCCGCCCGAGGGTGTCCGCGTAGACCTTGTCGCTCATGTCCTGATCGAGCTCGACGGTGTTGCCCTGCGAGAACCAGTTGAGCACCGTCTCGTACTCCGGACGGCCCTCCTCCTTGTCGCTGGGGTCGGGGAAGTACTCGTTGAAGAGCTCGCGCACGGCCCGCCCGATGAGGGTAAGCGCCACCTCCTCGGCGCCCTCCTGCTCCCCCTCGTAGACGAGCTCCACCTTGCCGGTGATGGCCGGCGCCACGTGCATCAGGTCGCTGATGCGGACGGTCGTCTCGTCGTCGCCGTTGAGGAGCGCCCGCCGCTCGGCCGCCGAGATGAGGGCCTCCAGCGCCGCCCGCGTCACGCGCACCGACACGCCGGAGGTCTGGTCGATGTACTCGCTGTCCCGCGCCTCGAAGGCAATCTGCTCCACAATCTCGCGGAAGAAGCGGGGAATGTGCACGTCGACATCCGGGGCCTCCACCCCGTCCGCGCGGTCCTGCCATGCCTCCTGCTCGGTGATCGTCATGCCCGTCTCGATCGTCTTCGGGTAGTGGGTCGAAATCTGGCTGTCGATGCGGTCCTTGAGCGGCGTCACGAGGTTGCCGCGGCTAGTGTAGTCCTCCGGGTTGGCGGAGAAGACCATCATGACGTCGAGCGGGAAGCGCACGTTGAACCCGCGGATCTGGATGTCCTGCTCCTCCATGATGTTGAACAGGCCCACCTG
>JBDGQM010000090.1:0-8716 GCA_042219065.1 Salinibacter sp.
GCAGGAGCTGTTGAGCCCATCCCCAATGCCAGCAGAATGACGAGGAAAGTAGCTGCCGTGCGCAATGTAGACATGGCGCTGTGAGGTCAGCGATCAGAAATGAGATGAAGCAGATGGATCAAGAAGGTTGGGCATAGTCCTTCTGAACTTGCTTGATTAGGGACCGCAGCTCGACGATGAAGGGCGATTCCAGCGCCGGAATGTCGTCTCGGCTTCGCTTCCGGAGATGATCAGCGACACTGGCAGCATTCTTTTTAACTCGGTCGTTGATTCCTCGCCGACTTCTGGGGTATACCTCCTGCCGAACAAATCCATGCCAGTTCTCTCCTACGCCCGGGAGTACCTGCGCGCCTCGGTTGTTGCCACGAGGAAGAAGGTCGTTAAGGCTTTCCAAATACGCCTCAAGTAGGTCCGGGGGAGTTTCAGGCGCCTTGTAGTCCTTCTCATAGGCCTCTTCGTAGAAATCAATGAGATTGATTTCCGACTCGCGGCTTCCATTCATCTCAAGACCTTTCTCGGAGACGATATTCGCTACTGGAACCTCACCGGCCACTCCGCTCTGGTCGTCGGGACCCACGTCGAAGACATTGTCCTCCAGCAAACCGAGAGATACAGAGACTTTCGGAGAAGTATCTGAATCCCACTGGTCGATGCCACGAAATGTGATATCTTCTGAATCAAACTTGGGAGGTGTTCCCATGGCAGAACACATGCCGCGGTAAAATGCGCCTTTCAGGACCGGGTCGAAGGCCTGTGCAGACTCGTGCAGCATCCGGAGCAACTTCGATCCATTGCCGGTGAGCTCCAGGTCCACAAACTCGGGTTCGAATTCGTTTTGATCTTCACTCAGTTCTCCCCGGCTCGCGGCGTGCAAAAGGACGCCTGCATTAAAGGCCGTTCCAGTAAAGAGAAAGGTCACACTGAGGAAAAATCCTTGAACCGCCTCCTGGGTGCGCTCATCATTCGCGATATTAGATTGCGGATCCCGAAGCTTGTGGAGAATCTGCTGAAGGTCAGGTGTAGCCTGCTCGATGAGATTGAGGAGACCAATCCAGATGGTCTTAATCACACCCTCATCCCGGCCTGCGGGCTCCTTAAATCGAGCCTCTAAGACATCCGGTAGCTCGTAGCGGTCTTTGAGGACCTTCTTCATCGCCTCCAGAAACGCGTTCCGGAAGGCCGTGGAGGCAGCGACATAGTCGTTGATGAGTCCGGCAGCAATGCGATACGAAGTCTGAAAAATTGGACGGTCGTCGTGGAATGCAATCACGTCGGTCGTGCCACCCCCAATGTCTAGGACAATGACATCCCCGGTCTGGTCGACGAATTTATTTCGCACCGCCTCCGCTTCACTGCATAGCTGGATCTGTCCGCCCCCATCATCCATCAGGTCTCCCCAGGTTCGACTGATCGCGTCCTCAAATCGGGACCGGTCGGTTGCCGTAAAGGCCTCCGGATACGAAAACTTCAGGTCCATAATCTCGGCGTTTTTGCGCGCGGCCGTCAGGGACACCTGACGGCGCAGATGACCCATGAACGCCTCCAGCCACTCCGGATTCTGCCACTTCAGGTCTTGTTTGGCCTTGAAGTCTCGCTTCGGATGACGACCGCCTTCCTGCGTACTCGGATACCCCTCGATCAGCTCTCGAACATCGATTGCGGCCCCAATTCCAATGTTGCGGAAAAAGATGAGGCCGTTTTCGAAGTCCCACTTCGGAGATAAATTGACCTCTGTGTGCCGTGTGATGAACTGCGTCGGGAAATAGGACTGAGAGTTGAGCGTCCTATCGCTCTGCGATTGACGATAAAAGAAGTCCAGCAGGGCACTGGCTCGTTCATTGACGAGAGCTCCGTATGGGTTCTCGAACGACTGGTCGTACTTGGGATCCTCAAAGAGCGTGGTGGTGAGTACAGGCAGGTCACGAATCCGAGGCGAATCGTCCCCGGCGGGGTCGTCGGGGCGAAAGCTGACGCACGTATTCGAGGTACCGAAGTCCACTCCCACTTCCCACCGTCTCGAGGTTGCTGCCGGGACGGAAAGACTCAGCACACAAAGTCCGTGCCCCTCCACATAGAATCCGTCTGGCTGGTCCTCGCAGGTAATAAAGAGAGCCTCGCCCCTTGAAAATTGGTTGTCCTGAACCGTCTCGCGGAAGTTTCCCACGCGGGTCTTTTCGACCGGATGCTCGGTGCTGCCATCTTTGGTGACGCCTGACTGTGCATCGTGATGAAGCGGACCAATCCGAAAATCCCAGGTTGGCGCTAACCGAACACGGGCGTAGTATTTCTGGTCCTCGTCGACCAGCTTGTCGGAAACGGCGTCGAGTTGGAAGTCCGGAAACAATCGTAGGTCGAAGGTCTCGGGAGGGATTGTTTCGGCATCGACGACATACTCCTCAGCCTCGTCGTCTCCTTTCTCGACGTACCGCTGTTCAATTGGATCCCCCTCTCCGAACTCAAGATAGACCCGGTACTTGTCGTCAAATGAGGAGAGTTCGGCGGACGTGCGCTCAACAAGTTCCTCCGGAGACATTAGGTTCAAAATTTCAGGCCGGAAGGGGAGCAGGTAATTCTCCCCGTCGATCACAATTCCGTCCCATTCTTCCGAGAATCCGTCGGCGGTAAGTGGGGTGAGTTTTGGGACGAAGAGTTTGTTGACAAAAAGATACGGACACGGGAGGACATCATCGTCAAGCCCAAGATCCCGGCCGAGATTTTCCCCTTCCGGCGGAAGATCCTCGATGGCACCCTGATAGGAGTGCTTCCCTGTTTCCCGCCCGAACAGGCGCTTCTGCGTGCTGGTAAGGTCTTGCTTTCGTACCAGCAGACGACCGTCGTGGACAGGCACGTCGCTGGTTACGGGATGGCTCGGGATGGGGCATGCAGGTTGCAAGAATGGAAGGGGCTGTGCATTGGGACCATCCGGTACACGGATTGTGTCATCGACGAGGGCTCGATCCGTAGCCGGGACTGAAATTTCATTATGCCACTCCTCCAGTTCGCTCTGGAGCATCGCTTCATCGTGGCTTGTTAAACCGTGGTTACTCAAGGCGTTGGGTTTCTTGACGATGCCGATAGCTTCATCGAGCCAAGCCTTGAGCAGCCTTTTCACGGTGTCCTGTGCTTCCTCCGATACGGACAGGGAATCCTGTCCGGCGCTGAGATAATCACTCGTCGGATCGTACCACCGGCCCGACGACGCATCGTACCAGTAGAGTGCATTTAACTGACTGGGAGCATTGGCGGCTGGATACAGTCCCGTGAGGGGAGACTGTCCGGCAAGCACCTCCGAGGGACTGTCTGCGTCCTGCCGCACCGTGTAGAAGCAGATCGGGTTCCAGTATTCCTCGTCACGCGGTGCACTTCGGACCGCCGGATAGATCTGCTTTTCGACAGACGTTCCATCCTCGTCCAACGTTTTCTGCCGCAACTGAATATTCAGGTCCAGCACCTTACGGAGGGCAAATGTTGCACAGAGTCCTCGAAAGGTACGCCGGGCCTGGTCGCGCAGACGTTCACGGCCGCTATCTGCACTGAGGTCATCCCCCCCGTCAAAGCCCGTGGCGAAAAGGTTCAGGTAGAACAGATACGCTTGCGAAAACGGAGACGGAATCCGCCCCTTAGACCGAGCGAGATTCACTTTCATCTTTCGCCCAATGTCACGGAGCAGAGTTGTCTCCGCGTCGGTGAACCCCTCTGGATCGAGCTTCGGAACGGCGTAGTCGTGATCGGACTCCGGAAGAAATCGGGACATAGGTGTAGATAGGTCCTCAAGAACTCGTATACGAAGAGCGAGAAAGCAGACTATGAGGGCCGCGTTCTCGTGTACTCGTCTACGACCCTCTCACGGTCGAACGAGCGCAATGCCTGTCGAATTTGTTGCTTTGTGATGCGAATAGGAACGTGGGACCCATTGACGTCGAAGAGGGAAATCCGATCAAGCAGTCCCCCACTGGTTTTCCTTTGATCATCGTATAGGAAAGCAGCAACAGCACCACGGAGAAGGCGAATGAGCGCATTGTCTTTGTCTTCCTCTACGCTTCCCCCTCCGGACGCAGTAGCGTTGATCTCTTTCACCTCGACTTCTCCCATTGCATCGTAGAGCCGTGCGTAGGACCCATTCTCGTACTCCACGAAAGAGAATGTTTGACCCTTCAGCGCCGTCTCGGCCCAAAGGAGATGGCGACCCATGAATTCGGCCACGTTCTTATCCGTCGTCCCAAGGATCGGCTCTCGCAGGGCACTGACCTTGCCTTCCCCATTTGCACTCGTGTAGCGACTTCCCAAGGCTCGGCTGGCCCAGTCGTCAAGAAGCGTGTCATACCAGCTGTACATTTGCAGGTCTTCTTCAGGCACGTCTCGCATCATAGTACCAAGTCCGTGATCGAGTTGGCTGTTCTCTCCCTGTCCTGCAGGGTGCATGTAGAAAGCAGCGAGATGGAGAAGCACGGCCACACGCTTCTCCAGTGCCGCGGTATCACTGTGCGGAAGAGACGACCAGTTGAGTTCATCGGGCATATAGACCCGAACTGGCTGGTCGGGAGAAGGCTGTCGGCCTGCGGCGTCCAATGCAGAAAGTGCCGCAAGCACCTCCTCAAAGTAGGGAGGATTCGACTGCTCTCCGCTCCCGAGAACAGTTCGCACTTTGTTTCGGGCAGGATCATCGGATCCAATTGTATACATGGCATCGAAGAGGGCACCATCCGCCTGTCCGTTCCCTCCGTCTCCGTGTGTCAAGCTGTAGTACTGGAGCGCACTGGAGGTATCCAGGACAAACCGGTCCGGATCTACGCTTTCCTTCTTTTCCTGCGGCTGATAATGCGGAAGGAGTTGAATCGCACTCCACTCCAGCGAGCTGGTAAGCTCGTCATTCCCAAAGTTGACCTCTACAGACTCCTGGATGACGGGGAATAGAGATGCTCCCGTCCCTCCAAAGACAGAGGCAGCTACAACCACAGGGACTCGACTGTGCCGCCCCGCTGCCGTTTCCAGCTCGTTCAGAAACGAGTCCGCGTCTGTCGGAAGTCGCTTTTCAAGGTGCTCCGCCATGAGCAGGCACCCGAGGTTCGGACGCGCCCGAAATCCGTCTTCACACCGGGCCTGCTGCTCCTCTTCGTCGTAGAGCAAGTCAAGCACATCATGCATACCGGAAGACTCAACGGCCGTCTCCAATCCTCCCTTGTTGACGGTATCGATAGGCTCGGTGATCTCGTTCACCCGAATTTCGGTCTGGAAAAGCCCAAATCGGCCCGTCCCGTCACGAGTCTCCACGTTCCAGGGCCACTGGGCCATTTTCTGGTAGCTTCGAACGGTGCCTTGCGTCCGTCCCAGGTTGCCGTTGGCCGTATCAGAGTCGATGAGCAGAAGGTGCAGGCGATCGGGACCCAACCCTGCCGCACAAAGATGGACGAGCGACTCAGCAACTTTGGCCCCTGTACCACCTCCGGTGATGAGAAACAAATCTTCCGACATAAGCAAAAGCTGTTTTGGTGCGAATGGAGTCTGTACTCCTGAGCGGAGCGTTTCTCTTTCTTCCGACAGATTAACATCCAGGGAAGCGAGCTTCCAAATCGAGGAAGCGTTTAGTCCGCTCCATTCTGGAACTAAAGCACTTCACTCGTCCCAAAGCTACTGGTCCGCGAGAATTGTGCACAGCCAAGCCGGGACCCAGCCAGTACGCCGAGAGCAAAGCCGGAAAATATCGACAGATACAGCGCCCACGAGATGCTTCCCCGGCTCAGGAACACGATGCCCTGCTCCGGAAGAGTGGCCTGGACCGAAGCCTGTAGATCCTGCACGAAGTATCCCACTTCGGGAATAAATGCCTCCAGCAGAGCAATGAAAACGATCAAAATCAGAGCGATGACCAGTCCCTTCTTATTCCGCCCCCCAATCCACTCGCTGATGGCTCGGGGTCCGCTCCTACGGAAGTTCGATTTGATCTGGGACTGAGTGTGTAGATAGTATCCGACAGAGGCTCCGAAGAACACAGCAAGGAAGGCGAGGACAATAAAATACATGAGGTAACACCACTATTGAAGCGGACAGTGCAGTGTGATCCCTTGTCACATGGCGGTTCCGGATGGGGAGAAGCTACAGCCACTCAGCGAGGACGAGGGCCTGCCCAGGCACGTAGCTTCGATACATGATGCTTCCCACCAGACGCCGCAGTTTGTAGATTCTATCGCAGTGATCCGGATTTAGATCGTTGGTCGTCGAGTAGCCATCGGGCACGAGCATGCGTGCGGCCTGTGGTTCCACCCCGAAGCGAATGAGGATCGAGTAATATGGGGTTTTCAATTTCGCGGTGGGCTTCCGCATGGGAACTGTGAACCGGGCGGTAACAGAGTCGCTCCCCACATTTACAGTCTCGATTTGGGCTTTTCGTGTCTGGACGTCAGCTGGGCGCAGCAAGGTGCTATCCCCGTTGGCCTGAGGGGAAATCGGTCCGACCGCGGCTCGACGAGTCTGAGACTCATTGATGCTCTCCATTTTCTCTTGGTCCAGGGCCGACACCCGAACTTTAGTCTCTAGCCCTCGGAGGAATGTCTCGGTCTCTTCCTTATCAAGAACGCGCCAGGGAAATGTCGACCGATCTAGGGAAACCTCAAGTTGAAAGGGCAGAAATCCGTTAGCTGTTGCCGCCCCCGCCGCTACGGATGCTTTGAATACCTGATCGTACTTGCTGAGCTGGAATTTCTTCATTTCCTGGAGTATCTGGGCACCGCGCCGATTCTCTTTCGCCAGTCCTCTCGGCGCGGGAGAAATCAGGAGTGGATCATCGCCGAGACGGACGACATGATCCGGCTCCAGTTCACTTCCGAATCGTTGGAGCAAGTTGTCCACCGCCGAGGGCGATTGGCCCAAGACAAATACCGTCAGCGGTCGATCCTCACACGAGTATTGAGGGTCCGGGCCGGGCTGATCGCTGTAGTACTGCCCACGGTAAGGGGTGCGGTACAAGAGGGTTGCAAACGTTCCCCCCGACCGGACCCACTGGTCGATCGCACTGAGCACTTTTCGGAGACTCGGCCCAGTCTTCGGATCCGACTGTACCCCGTCGCTGATCACTAGATGCGTCTCTGTCGTGTCCGAGAAGGACTGGAAAAGGGTCCCGTAATCATTGTTTGCGAACGAGTACGTGCCCTGTGATTTCAACTTCACGGGGGAGATAGCTTCTACCGATTGCTCCTCGGCCTTCATCGTCTCAAACCCGAATCCGTAAAAGTCCGTGCTCGTCGCCACGAGGTCTCCGAGTCGTGTGGTCAGCCGGTACAGGTCCGACTCTTGAGGAGACGAAAGGTAGGGCTTCATCGAAAGGCTCCGATCCACATACACGTTGATGTCTCCTGAATTGCCCCCATTACCAGCCTGTTGGTTCAAGACCCTTGAAGCAACCTCATCGGCAACCTCAGGAGTGAGCGGTCCATTGCAGTCTCCTATTGTCGACCATAGGAGTATCAAAACCACCGCGAGCCCGACAGAATATGCAACGTATTGCCAGCTGAAATCCACGATTCCGCAGTTTCGTATCAGCGTTAATTATTGAGACGCAGCTTTCTTATATCTCGGCCTGACCAAAGCCTATATACAATTTGCGAGAACCTACCGTCTACTCTCCCCAATTCCCATTTTCACCGTTCTCGTCGGCTGCGTAAATCAGCCGAAGTTCGATCCGTCGGTTTTCGGCTTGGTCGTCCGGATCCACTGGCTGGTACTTGCTATATCCGGAGGCTACCAGGGTCACTTCATTCGGATCAATGCGTTGCTTTCCCTGCTCGGAGCGAATAAGGGCCCGCACGACTCTGGACGCACGAGCAGTGCTCAATTCCCAATTTGTCGGAAACTTCCCTCTGACCACCGGCTCTTTATCAGTGTGTCCCTTGACCACGATCTCTCGGAGTGTCGGGAGGTCAGCCCCGGCAATTCGGTCAATCAAATCGGTCATGAGGCGTTTTCCGTCCGCACTTAGCTTCGCACTTCCACTTGGGAATAAGACTTCGTTTCCGAGTGTAATCTCCTGGGCGTTACCTCTATCTTTCGGCAAAGATACAGACCCATGCTCCTTCCGGACCTGTGTGACGATCTGCGATACTTTCTCTTGATCCTTTTCGTACCGGGGAGGCTCCTGCGGCCCGCGATCAATACGGATGAAACTCGCGATCAGGAAAGCGAGGAACAGGATAATTGTCAGAAGAAAGGCCAGGATTGTGTCGCTGAGGGCGGGCCAAACATCTACTGATCGACGGTCTGTTCGGGCGCGGCTCATGAATCCTCAAACTCACTCGAGATGGTGCCAGCTTGGTGGACAGGGACTCCAGAGGCACAATCACATCCGGTGTATCTTGCTTCTGGAACGAGCCATTCTTGAAGAACTCGTTCTACACCAGTTCCAGTAAAGGAAAAGTTGGGACCGATAGCAAGTGGAGAGAACGGCCCTCACATTTAAAACGAACCAGAATAAAAATACAAAAAGCCGTCAGAACGGCTGAGGAGCGATTGCACTCTGCAGGACGATTCGCGAAAGTACCAGGGAAGTCCCCTATGCCGACGAAGCGGCCGCTTCCGTAGCCGGATGGGCGGACTTGATGGGCGCCGTAAGTACGCGGTGCTTTCAGGCAGTCGTAAATCCTCTCCCGACCACTACAACCATCAGCTCCTTCCTGCCATGAGAGCGGCCCCCACCAGTCCCCCCATTACGAGTAATAACAGCGCC
>JBDGQM010000091.1:0-11335 GCA_042219065.1 Salinibacter sp.
CGGCGGAGGGGGAGGGATTCGAACCCCCGGTACCGTGTAAACGGCACACTCGCTTTCCAGGCGAGCACCTTCGACCACTCGGTCACCCCTCCGAAATATGGGATTCGGAGTGTGGAATTCGGAGTGCGGAGTGAACCCATTCCACACGCAACATTCCGAACTCCCAACTCGCTACACGTCCATAATCTGCTCTTTTTTCTGGTCCAGGAGGGCCTCTGCGCGCTCGGTATGCTCGTCGGTGATGTCCTGGAGCTCTTCCTCGGCCCCGTAGTACACATCTTCCGAGAAGTTTTCCGCGTCGACGACCTGTCGGATCTCATTCTTCGCGTCGCGCCGGGTGTTCCGAATCGAAATTTTGGCCTCCTCGGTGCGCTCACGGCTGGTTTCCACAAGCTCTTTGCGCCGCTCTTCGGACAGCGGGGGGACGGGGATGCGGATTTTTTCCCCGTCGTTGTTCGGGTTGAGGCCCAGGTCCGCCTTCATGATGCCCCGTTCGATGTCCTGCATTGCGTTTCGGTCGAACGGCTGTACCACGAGGAGGTCCGGCTGCGGGGCGCTCACGCTGGCCACCTGCTCCAGCGGGGTCTGGGAGCCGTAGTAGTCGACCGTCACGTTTTCGAGCATGGCCGGTGAGGCGCGTCCGGCACGAATCGTCCGAAGTTGCGAGCGGAGATACGAGAGGGACTCCTCCATTTCGTCGTCGGCCTCGTCCAGGATCTCTTGAACTGGGTCGTCCGGCATGGGAACGCGGGCAGTTGGTGAGCGAGAGATGAGGGCGCGCGAGTCAAGCCGGCACCTGTTCTGCCGATGTTTCCGTTTCGTCCCAATGCACACGGGTGCCCACGGTTTCCCCTTCCAGCAGACGCCGCAGATTGCCTGCCGTGGCCATGTTGAACACGACGATGGGCATCTCCGACTCCTGGCAGAGCGTGAGGGCCGTCATGTCCATCACGCGCAGGTCGCGATCAATGACTTCCTGGCCGTGAATTTGTTCGAACCGCTTGGCGGAAGCATCCTCCTCGGGGTCGGCCGTAAAGACGCCGTCGACCCGGGTGCCCTTCAGGATGACGTCGGCGTCAATTTCGAGGCCCCGGAGGGCCGCGGCGGTGTCGGTCGTGAAGTAGGGATTGCCCGTACCGGCCCCGAAGATGACGACACGGCCTTTTTCGAGGTGGCGAATCGCTCGGCGTCGAATAAACGGCTCGGCAATCTCCTCCATCTTGATGCTCGATTGCAGGCGCGTGACGAGGTCGACCTGTTCGAAGGCGTCCTGCAGCGCCATCGCGTTGATCATGGTGGCCAGCATGCCCATGTAATCGGCGTGGGCCCGCGTCATGCCCTGCATCGCGTTCTCGACGCCCCGAAAGATGTTGCCCCCGCCGATGACGACCGCCACGTCGGCCCCGGCCTCGACGGCTGCTTTGACCTCGTTGGCGTAGTTGCGGAGGACCGTCTCGTCGATCCCGAACTCGCGACCGCCCCCCAGCAGCGCCTCGCCGCTGAGCTTCAGCAGCACGCGTTCATACTCCAGAGAGGATGCCGAATTGTCGTTGGGAGAGGCGCTCATAGAGGCGAAACGGTCTGTTGTACGGCCACGGATTGTTGCCCGAAGCAGGACGAGTGATTCGCGGGCGTCTTCGTCTCACGCATCACGATCCTGCGAGGATGACGCAGACGATCAAGAAGCAGCCGGGCCTCATCGGTCGCTCCCAGGCCCTCCCCCGTACGCGAGGCCGGATGACACCGCCCGCGTCACGGCACACCCGACCCTACAATCAGCAATCCGCGTCCCTAGCGCCGAGCTTGTTAGTCGCCGAGGGCGTAGCGGACGAAGCGCCTAACCGAAAGGCCGGCCTCGTCGAGCATTTCCTTGACCGACACCGAGGAGTCTTTGACGAAGGCCTGCTCGAGCAGGACGTGGTCCTCGAAGAAGCGCTCCAGCTTGCCCTCCACAATGTTGTCGATAACGTGTTCGGGCTTGCCCTCGTTGATGGCCGACTCGCGAGCCACCTCGCGCTCTTCCTCCTTCACCTCCTCCGGCACTTCGCCCCGGGTCACGGCAATGGGTTCGAGGGCGGCGACCTGCATGGCCACGTCGCGACCCGCCTCGGCCACGTTTCCGTCGCCCTGCACGTCCACGAGCACGCCGAGCTTGGAGCCCTTGTGGACGTAGGAGATGATCTGGCCGTCGTCACTTTCGAGGAGGTCAAACCGGCGGATCGTGAGCTTCTCGCCGATGCGGCCGGTGAGGGCAACCAGCTCGTCCTCGATCGTGGCGTCGCCCTCGTAGGGGAGCCCCTCCAGTTCCTCCAGGGAATCGGGCTTCTCCTTAAGTGCGCGCTCCGCGACCGTGTCGCAGAACGACTGGAAGTCGTCGTTGCGGGCGACGAAGTCGGTTTCGCAGTTCACTTCCACGATAACCCCGGCAGTCCCATCGTCGGACACGGCCGTCACGACGAGCCCTTCGTCGGCCTCCGCGGCGGCCCGGTCGGACGCGACCTCCTGGCCCTTCTTGCGGAGGATGCTGACGGCCTCGTCGAAGTCCCCGTCGGCTTCCTTCAGGGCGTCCTTGCAGTCCATCATGCCGACGCCGGTAGCGTCGCGCAGCTCTTTTACCTGTTTGGCAGATACACTCATGTCGTCGAAGATCGGAGAACGTGATTCAGAACGTGCGTTCGGGGTCCGGGGCTAGCCCTGGGCGGCCTTCTTCTTGGCTTTCTGTTCCATCTTGCGCTCGTGGAAGCCCTCCTTGATGGCCTCCGTGAGCGTGGACGTGATCAGTTCGATCGAGCTCAGCGCATCGTCGTTGACCGGAATGGGGTAGTCGATGTTCTTCGGGTTGCCGTTGGTATCAACCATCGCGATGATCGGAATGCCGAGGTTGTTTGCCTCGCTGACCGCGATGTCTTCGCGCTGGACGTCGACGATGTAGATGGCGCCGGGAAGGTTGGCCATGTCCCGGATGCCCCCGAGCGTCTCTTCGAGCTTCTCGTGCTCGCGGAGGCGCATCAGCTTCTCCTTCTTCTTCAGCTTGTCGAGGGTGCCGTCCCGGTCCATGCGCTCGATCTCTTCCATGCGCCGGATGGACTTCCGGATGGTCTGGAAGTTGGTCATGGTGCCGCCGAGCCAGCGATCCACCATGTGGGGCATTTCGCATTCCTCCGCGTGCTCGCGGACAATCTCTTGGGCTTGCGTCTTCGTCCCCGCGAACAGGATCTTCTTGCCTCGCTTGGCAAACCGTTTGGCGGCGTCGGCGGCCTCATCGAGGAGAACCTGCGTCTGCATCAGGTCGATGATGTGGATGTTGTTCCGCTCCATGAAGATGTAATCCTCCATGCGCGGATTCCACCGGCTCGTAAGGTGGCCGAAGTGGGCACCGGCCTTCAGGAGCGCCTCCACGGTCACACGGTGGGAGGTCTCCTCGGACTCTTCGGTGTCGTCCGGTTGCGACTCGCTCTCGGACGCGGTCTCTTGCGAGGCGTCGTCCTCAGTGTCTTCAGTGTCGGAGGCCGGCTCGGTTTCCGTGTCGGAGGACTCGGGGGGAGAGGAATCGTCGGTCGAAGGATCAGGAGATGCCTCTGAGGGCTCGTCGGTTGCCTCGGGCGAGGCGTCATCCTGAACGTCGGGGTCCTGCGTAGATGTCTCGTCAGCCATAGTATACCTTCAAGTGAGTGGGAGATTGGGTTTGGGCTACTACGACCGTCGCCTGCGCAGCGAAACCGTGATCTGAGTGTGGGGGCGCGGGAGCGTGGGGAAGGAGGGCATGCACGTCTCTGCTCTCTATACCCATGCTCCCGCGCTCTAAACTCCAACTGCGGTCAACCCACTGTCACATCGGGCCGTATGATTTTTGGGAGTGTCGAATGACGATTTTCGAATGTCGAACGGACTCCCATTCGCCACTCGCCATTCGCAATTGTCTAGCGCTTGCTGTACTGGCTCTTCTTCCGGGCACCAGGCTGGCCGTACTTCTTACGCTCGACCATGCGGTCGTCGCGCGTCAGGTAGCCGGCGTCGCGGAGCGGGCCGCGCAGCTCCTCGTCGTACTCAACCAGCGCCCGGGCGATGCCGAGGCGGATGGCTTCGGCCTGTCCGGTAAGGCCGCCGCCAGACGCATTCACCTTCACGTTGAACTGGCCGATCGTGTCGGTTACGTCGAACGGCTGATCAAGCGTGCGGCGGCGCCACGCGACCGGAAAGTAGTCTTCCGCGTCGCGATCGTTGATGATGAAGCTGGAGCCGTCCCCCGGCCGCAGGTACACGCGAGCCGTGGAGGTTTTACGGCGCCCAATGGCCTGGTACTGAGTCATCTTGGGCATGGTAGAAGTCGGAATTTCAGAAAAGAAGACGATCGAGGAGGCGTGGGCCCGCCGGAGACGCTACACCGTGTCGAGCGGGTCGGGCTGCTGGGCCTGGTGGGGGTGGTCCGGGCCGGCGTAGACCTGAAGCTTCGTGAACATGTCTCGCCCAAGCGCACCGGACGGAAGCATGCCCTCCACGGCCTGCTTGATGATATATTCGGGCTTTTCCTCCCGCACTTCCTCCGGGGACTGGGACTTGTCACCGCCCGGGTAGCCACTGTACTCGTGGTAGGACTTCTGCTGCTCTTTTTTCCCCGTGAACCGCGCCTTGTCGGCGTTCACCACAATCACGTGATCGCCCGTGTCCACGTGAGGCGTGTACGTGGGCTTGTGCTTTCCACGGAGCACGTGGGCAATCCGAGAGGCGAGACGCCCCACGACTTTGTTCGTGGCGTCCACGACATACCAGTCGCGCTCAACGGTGCTCTTCTTGGCGTTGTAGGTCTTAAAACTTTGCGTATCCATAGGTGTAATCCGTTGCTTGGCACGGGACTGGAGGAAAGCAGGATCGGTGAGCATTGGATCGGTCCCATGCCCACGAACGTCTACGCCTCTCGGAGATCCCGGGGCGCGCCTGCATCCCGCCCGAGATGAGGAGGAGACGACGATGTCAAAGATGCTCCGCCGCCCTACGTCCTCGCGTCTAGAGATTTATTGCAGTCACTTTGGCACGTGCGAAGCAGGACCTGGTTTTCGGGCCCCGAACGGATTCCCCCAATCTTGACGCAGGTTCAGACGGCGAGACGGCGGAAAAGGAACCCGTTTTCCGATGTCACATTGCAACCCAGCTTCGCCGAAACGGTTTTTCCGGCCGATCTCGATATCATGCTAACAATCGACATCTCCTCACTTTCGACGGGGATTCACCACCTGGAGTTGGCGCCCTCCGCCGCTCAGGCCAACCTCGACCCGTCCACGTTTGAGGAGATTCAGGTCGATGCTGTTCTTCAGTATCACCGTGATCGCATTCTCGTCCAGATGCATGCGACGGCCACCGCGGAGTTGACGTGCGACCGCACCCTCCAGCCCTATGAGGAAGAGATTGAGGGGGAATACAACGTCCTATTCGGCCCGCCTGACATGGAGGGGCAGGAGGGAGAGGAATTCGAGGAGGTGCGCCCCTTCGACCCGACTGACCGAGAGATTGACCTCACCGACGTGGTGCGCGACACGCTTTTGCTCGCAATTCCGCAGCGGAAGATTGCCCCCGGGGCCGAAGACGAACCGATCGATCGCGAGTTTGGGGCGACCGTCGACGAGGACGACGACGATGGCCCTGTTGATCCCCGCTGGAGCGACCTTGAGAAGCTGAAGGATGGAGAATAGCGGATCGGAAGTCCGCACGAAGAGGCGCTC
This sequence comes from Salinibacter sp., assembly GCA_042219065.1. GTDB lineage: Bacteria > Bacteroidota > Rhodothermia > Rhodothermales > Salinibacteraceae > Salinibacter. Next base: position 5,718 of record JBDGQM010000091.1, read on the forward strand.
AGCTGTAAATTCTGAGCGAAATGAAGCGGTGCCGCTGAACACGGCTGCGGATCCCTCCATCTTAGGAGGGCCGTTCTTCTGGTTTGGTTGACCCGCGCCTTGCTGAAACCGACATGTACAACCTGTTCATTTTCCCGAAAGACTGAGCTATGGCTGTTCCGAAACGACGACATTCAAAATCTCGCACCAATAAGCGGCGGTCGACCTACTACAACGAATTGGAGCCGCCCCAGCTTATGGACTGCAACAACTGCGGCAACCCAAAGGTCATGCATCGGGCCTGTAAGCACTGCGGCCATTACCGCGGCCGACAGGTGATTGAGCCGTCCGAAGACTTCATGGCGTAGGGGCTGGGTGTTCCTGGCTCCTCCACACTGGATAGGCGAGACGCTCCTGCTCCGGGTCTTGCCTGACACTTTGTGTGCCGGGCCTGGACTGGGAGCATTTTTTTGTCGGGTCTTCGCTCCGTGAGTGGGAGCGGGCTCGGCGATTGTCAGTGCGTACGCCTATGTTTCCGTCGGACCGCCGCCGCACTTCCGGGCCGGATTTGCTCGGGCATCCGACCAGTTCAATGCGGCCGTGTCCGGTCGTTTCCTCGGCATACCCTTCTGGCAGAGACCCCGACGGTTCGTATGGCAGCGTCACGTATCGCAGTGGATGCAATGGGCGGCGACGAGGCCCCGGAAGCAGTCATTGAAGGGGTCATTCAGGCTCTCCAGCACGCCGACGAAGAGAGGTCGATCCTTCTCGTCGGTCCCGAGGCGCAGCTTCGAGAGTCGCTCGGGAATCGCGCGGAGGGGCTGACGGACGCGATTCGTGTCGTGGATGCGTCGGAGATTATTGGCATGGGGGAGGCACCGTCGACGGCGGTCAAGCAGAAAACCAATTCGTCCATCCACCGTGGCCTTGCGGCCCACCACGATGGCCACGCCGATGCATTTGTGAGCGCCGGCAACACCGGTGCCATCATGGCGGCCGCGATGTTTATTCTGCAACGCATTTCTGGGGTGGAACGGCCCTCCATTGCCGGATTTTTCCCAACCCTCAAGGGCTACTCCGTCGTCCTCGACATTGGCAGCAACGTCGACTGCAAGCCCGATCATCTCCTTCAGTTCGCGCGGATGGGGACGGTCTACGCGCGCCAGATTCTCGAAAACGAAGATCCGTCGGTCGGGTTGCTCAACATTGGGGAAGAACCGGGCAAGGGCAACGAGCAGGTGAAGGAGGCGTACGACCTGCTTCAGGAGGCCGAGGATCTGAATTTTGCCGGCAACGTGGAGGGCGGAGACCTTCTCCTCTACCCTACCGACATTATTATCTGCGACGGATTCGTCGGCAATGCGCTCCTGAAGTTCGGGGAGAGCATGACCACGGTGCTCTCGGAGATGACCGAGCAGGAAATGGATCGGCAGGGCCTGGACGCGAACGAGCGTGAACTCGTTGAGGGGGTCCTGGGGGAGGTGCGAGAAGGGTTCGACCCCGAGTCGCAGGGGGGAGCGCCGCTCCTGGGGGTGAACGGAAATGTTCTCATCGGGCATGGACGCTCCTCGCCCGACGTGATCGCGCAGATGATTCACTCGGCCGCGGCGCTCGCCTCGGCAGACGTGGCCCACGCCCTTGAAGAAGCCTTTGCGACCGGGGCCACGTAGCGCTCCGGGCGCGTGTCCTTGTCTCTCTCGCACTGCTCGTTTCCGTTATGCCTTCTGCTTCCCCACCCCCATCTCGCCAGGCGGCCATCACCGCCGTCGGCCATTACCTCCCCGAGAAGCGGCTCACGAACAGCGACTTGGAGGGAATGGTGGAAACCAACGACGAGTGGATCCGCACCCGGACGGGCATTCAGGAACGACGCATTCTGGGCGACGACGGCAAGGCGACGGCGTTTATGGCCACGGAGGCGGCCCAGGAGGCCCTCGACGAGCGCGGCATCGCGGCGGACGAGGTGGACCTCATTGTCGTGGCGACGGTGACGCCCGACATGCTCTTCCCGGCGACGGCGTGCCTGGTCCAGGACAACCTCGGCGCGTCCAACGCGTGGGGATTTGACCTCTCGGCGGCCTGCAGCGGCTTTATCTACGCCCTCACGACGGGGGCGCAGTTCATCGAGACCGGCCAGGCGGAGACGGTCCTCGTCGTTGGGGCCGACAAGATGAGCTCAATCGTCGACTACACGGACCGCACGACCTGCATTCTCTTCGGGGACGCGGCGGGGGCCGTGGTGCTGGAGGCCGACGAGGAGGCGGGGCTTCATGACGCGGTGCACCACGTCGACGGTGAGCACGGCGATCTGCTGTGTATGGAAGGCGGCGGAAGCCTCAATCCGCCGACGCACGAGACCGTTGATGCCCACATGCACTACCTTCACCAGGAGGGCCGGCAGGTCTTCAAGTTTGCCGTCACCCGCATGGCGGACGTGTGCGAGGAGGTCATGGAGCGCAACGGCCTGGCGGCCGACGACGTGGACTACCTTGTGCCCCACCAGGCCAATCAGCGCATCATCGACGCCACGGCCAAGCGCATGGGCCTCTCGTCCGATCAGGTGATGCTGAACATCGATCGCTACGGCAATACGACCGCCGCGACGATTCCGCTCTGCCTCTTTGACTGGGAAGAGGACCTGGAGCGCGGGGACGACCTTATCATTACCGCGTTCGGGGGCGGCTTCACCTGGGGCGCAGGGCACCTCACCTGGGCCTACGACTGACAATGGCGAGCGGCGAATTGCGAATGTCGAATTGATCGCGCTCGGTTCTGCTCGCCCACCTGCATGCTCCCCAACTCGCCTTTCGAAATTCGCAATTCGATATTATCATGACCGCGTTTCTCTTCCCCGGGCAGGGCTCGCAGTCGGTCGGGATGGGCTACGAGCTCTACGAGCAGCACGAGGAGGCCCGGGCCCGGTTCGAGACGGCCAACGAGATCCTCGAGGACGTCGATCTCCTCACGCTCATGTTTGGGCTTGGGTCGAGTATCGGCGATCCGGACGAGGCGCTCAAGCAGACGGAGGTGACTCAGCCCGCGCTCTACACGCACAGCCTGGCGGCCATGGCGGTGCTCGACGCCGAGGGGGTGCAGCCCGACATGGTCGCGGGCCACAGCCTGGGGGAATACAGCGCGCTGGCGGCCGCAGGCGCTCTTTCGTTTGAGGACGGGCTGCGCGTGGTGCGTCGACGAGGTGCGTTGATGAGTGAAGCGGGAACCCGGCGTCCCGGCGCCATGGCGGCCGTGCTGGGGGGCGACGCCGACCAGGTTGAGGCGGTATGCGAGGACATTTCCGCGGAGGAGAACGGGGTTGTGCAGCCTGCCAACTACAACGCGCCGGGGCAGATCGTCATCTCGGGCGACGTGGAGGCCGTGGAGCGGGCCACGGGCGAGATCGATGGACGCAGCATGCCGCTCCCCGTGAGTGGCGCGTTCCACTCTCCCCTTATGGAGTATGCCCGCGAGGGACTCGCAGAGGTGCTTGAATCCGTGACCATCGAGACGCCCCGCTGTCCGGTCTACCCGAACGTGACGGCCGAGCCGACGACTGACCCCGACGAGATTCAGCGGCGGCTCGCCGAGCAGCTTCTGTCGCCGGTCCGGTGGGCGCCGACGCTTCGTCGCATGCACGAGGAGGGGGCCGATCGCTTTGTGGAGGTGGGGACGGGACAGGTATTGCAGGGCCTCGTGGACCGCACCCTCGGAAGCGACGTCGAGGCGGTAGGGGCGGGCACGGCGGATGAGATTGAGAGCATCACGTCCACGTAAGAGATCGGTAAGCTCCGACGACAGAGGGGGAACCCGTAGAGGCCGGGCAACTTCCATTCTCTGCCTGTTGCCCTCCCCTTTTGTCTTCATTCTCGTCGCCTTTGCCCCGTCATGTATCGGGCTTCTGTCTCCTCGTTGTTGCACTGTCTGTCCGGCGCGATCGTCCTGCTCCTTCCCCCTCTCCTTGTGGGCTGTGGCGGCGGCGACCTCTATTCGGTCAATGAGGGCCAGGTGGCTCAGCGCTTTCTCCCGCCGGAGCGAACCGTTCATCATCCGGATTCCCTGCAGGATCTGACGGTCACTGAGGGCGACGACAAGCTGAAGTACCAGCTGGAGCGCGATTATCAGTCGCTCATTCGAAAGTGGTCCAGCAGCTACCGGCGACTGGGGGCGGGACGCTCCGTGCAACAATCCCAGACCTACGCAACGTTCTGGAGCCTTGAACTCGCACTCGCCTCGCTCCAGCCGGAGATGGGCATCGTGTCGCTCCGGAAAAAAAAGGCCCGGAAGCTCCTCGAACGGCGCCGGGAGTCGTACGACAAGACCATTCGGATTGACGTGTACTGGTTCACGGGTCGGGGCGCGAACGGCATCATTGCCGGGCCGAGTGCCAGCACGGTGCTCCGCGTGGGAGACCACACCCTCCGCCCCACCCGTACCGATCACGGCCCGCTCCGTGAGGCGTACGTCTCCGGCGGAGAAACTGCACTCTACCGCCGAAACACGTTGCACTTTCCGCGCACCGTCGAGGGCACCGACATACTCACTGACAGCGAGAACGTGGAGCTTACGGTTCGCCGGTCCGGGCTGTCGTCGAGAGAACGGTTTTCGTGGACGTGGGAGGACGAGGAGTGAGGAGGGGGGCGGGCAGTGCCCCACGAATTGTCTGTCGAAACGTCTTCTATCCTTCTGGTGAATTGCGGAACCGGCGAGCCCACCGCCCTCGGGTCTCGGCCCCCGCGATCGGACACGGGCCGCCTCTGAGGCCGAAAGGCTTGTGTGTCCGGCCTCCAGGCACCGTCTCCTGCCGCCGTCCAGGCCGTTTCGTGGATCGGAGGCGGCGGCGTTTCTTAACACGCGATCCCCGCAACCAGGGGCCCAGCGTCTTGCCTTTCCGGGTGGGATTCCCAATCTTCCGGACCGCCGGGGCAGCAGGCGTCCCCGCACCGCACTTGTGCCATCGAGATTTCCACACCATCATGCAGGCTGACTTTCGTGGATCCACCGTTCTCGTGACCGGGGGAACGCGGGGAATCGGTCGGGCGCTCGTCGAAGCGTTTGCCGACGCGGGTGCCAATGTCGCGTTCACCTTTCGGTCGTCGACCGATGCGGCCGCGGCCCTCGTCGACCAGCTTGAGGCGGACGGCGTCGAGGCGCAATCGTTGCAGGGCGACGTGGCCGACCTGGACGCGGCCCAGGCGCACGTCGACGCCGTGCTCGATCGCTGGGACACGCTCGATGTGCTCGTCAACAACGCCGGGATCACGCGGGACGGGCTTCTGCTCCGCATGGGGGAGGACGACTGGGACGCCGTCCTCGAGACCAACCTGAAAGGAGTGTTTAATTTCTGCAAGGCGGCGTACATGCCCATGATGCGCCAGCAGAGCGGCGCCATCGTCAACATCTCGTCCGTGGTGGGCACCACGGGAAACGCGGGTCAAACGAACTACGCCGCCTCCAAGGCGGGCATCGTGGGCTTCTCGAAGAGCCTCGCCAAAGAGTTGGGCGGCCGCAATGTGACGGTGAACGTCGTGGCGCCCGGATACGTGCAGACGGACATGACCGACGAACTGGACGACGAGACCCGCGAGGGCATCCTCGATGCCGTGCCGCTCGACCGGCTGGCCGCCCCCGACGAGATTGCCGAT
>JBDGQM010000092.1:0-3417 GCA_042219065.1 Salinibacter sp.
GGGGAATCGGGGGACGGGGCGGTGAAGTCGAAGAGGGGAGCGGACACTGGGGGGGGCGAGTCCGTTCTCGGGGGTGGGCAAGCGGGGATGATGGGCTAAGTAAGTCCAAGCAAGTACGTTATTCTTCTCGCATCCGAAAAACCTCTTCGTGAGCACGTCATCCTGAACTTGATTCAGGATCTTTTCGATAGCGAGCACCGCCTGAGCCGAAGAGATCCCGCATCGGGGTGCGGGATGACTGCCCAGAGTTTTTCGGATGCGTAGCTAATGTTTTTCCGTTGACCTGCTCAGTTATTCCTCCCACAGCGATGTCTGCGTGTAGGGACTGCCGTCCATTGTCCAGAGCCCGCCCTCGAGATAGCGGTAGCCGCGGTCGAGGTCGGCAATCGTGTTCATGTCCTCCTCCGTCAGGTCGAGGTCGGCCGCGGCCAGGTTCTCCCGGATGTGGGCGGGCGTCGTGGACTTCGGGATCACGGCGGTGCCCCGGTGGACGGCCCAGCTAATCAGTACCTGCGCGGGGGATGCGTCGTGCTTGTCGGCAATCTCGTGGATCGCAGGCTCCTCCAGCAGAACCGGCTCGTCGTCCGCCTTCATCTCGTCGGGGCGGTCGTAGGAGCCGAGCGGCGAGTACGCGGTGATCGGGATGCCCTGCTCGTCCGCGAAGTCCAGCATCTCGGGCTGCTGCAGGTACGGGTGCAGCTCGATCTGATTCATCTCGGGGGCAATGTCTCCGGCGTCCAGGAGGTGCTGGAGCTTCGGCACGTTGAAATTGGACACCCCGATGTGACGGGCAAGCCCGTCCCTCTTCAGCGCTTCCATGGCTGCCCAGGTCTCGGTGAGGGGCACGTCCGTCAGGGACACAAAATCCTCGGGCGTCTCGGGGTAGTCGATCCCGGGCTGGAGCGCTACCGGCCAGTGGATGAGGTAGAGATCGAGCGCGTCGAGTTGGAGGTCGTCGAGCGTCTGTTCGAGGGCCGGGCGAACGTCGTCCGGGGCGTGGGCGTCGTTCCAGAGCTTCGAGGTAATCCACACGTCGTCGCGGTCCACGACGTTGTCGAAGGATTCGGTGAAGGCGTCGCCGACCTCGGCCTCGTTGCCGTAGATGGCGGCGCAGTCGATGTGCCGGTATCCGGCGTCGAGCGCCGTCTTTACGGCCTCGTAGGCCTCGTTCGGCGGCGACTTCCACGTGCCGAGGCCGATCATGGGCATTTCGTCGCCGTTGTCGAAGGAAATGGTCTGCATGGAGGTGTACTGGTCGAGTTGGTTCGTCGTCGAAGAAGCGGGTCGTTATGACACTTCCGGTCGTCCGAATGATCCTCGCGTCTCATCTGGCGCTCAATGCACGTTCAAGAGGTCTGTCGTGGATCATGAGGGACTCGTCGTTCTGAGAGATTCCGACAGCCGTCGGAAGAGCGAAGCGCCCTGAGCGTAGCGAAGAAGTGCTTTCAGAGTGAATCTCTTCAACTCCAACGTTCCCGCCGCGTTCAGAGAGATCCGCTTCGCTCCGCTCAAGATGACTCCATTGCAAAAGGAATTGCCTGAGACTGCATCAGTCGGCGTAGGTGTATGTGCGCTCGCCCATGTCGCCCCATCCCTCGAAGACGAACTCGCCCTCGGGGGCCGTGCGGGAGGAGAGGGTCGTCTCGGTCTCGTGGTTGTGCGCGTCGTGGATCGCCTCGTACTCCTCGAAGCTGAGGTCGTAGCGGGCCTGGAGCTGCTCGTCGATCGTCAGGTGGGCGATCTCGTCGGCCCAACCCGGCTGGATGGTCTCGGCGTGGATCTCCGCCTGTGCGCCGCTGCCGTAAGAGGCCACGAGCATGCGCTCATCCGTCAGGTCCCGCCCCGCCTCGGCGGCCGCCTGCAGCCCGGCGGCCCGGGCAAGGTGCACGGACCCGGTGTACCAGTTTCCCACGTGGCGGGCGATGCCGAGCGTCGGGTCGATCGTGCGCCGGTACCACTCGTCGTAGTGGTCGGTCTCCATGAGCTTGCCCGTGTACGCTTTCAGCGCGTCGAGGTATCCGTCCTCGTCGTCGAAGGCCGCCGGGCGGGGCTGCGGGCCGAGGCGGTCGGTGAGGGCGTCGCCGGTGGGCGTGCCCTGGACGCACTGGTGATAGCCCAGCACGGCGGCCTTGCCCACCATGCCGGGGAAGGGGGTGTGAAACAGAAAGAGCGCATGGGTGTCGGGGTGCAGGTCTCCCCCCGCCGCGTCGAGGTCCTCCAGGGCCTCCTGGATCCGCGCGAGGTAGACCTGCATGGAGCGTCGGCCGTCGACGCTGGGATACTGCTGGTTGGGCTTGAGAAAGTCCGTCTCGTCGGCGCTGCCGTGGCCCTGGAGGGAGCTGAAGGCGGCCACGTCGGGGTCCCGGTCCACGAGCATCGCGACGGCGCCGGCGCCCTGGGTCGCCTCGCCGGGGTCGTTGCGTTCGTAGAAGGCCGTGTCGGTCGTGATGATCAGCGCCTTTTTGCCGCGGCTCCGGCCCGCCCGTACCCAGTTGAACGCGTCGTTGAGGGACTGCGTCCCCGAAATGCAGGCAAACTTCCGCTCACCCTTGTCCGTGTGGCGGAAGTCGCCGTCGAGCACCTGCTCCAGGCATCCCGCCACGTACGTCGAGACGGGCTTGGATCGGTCGAAGGCGCTCTCGGTGGCCACGTCGATGCGCCCGATCTCCGCGGGCGACACGTCTTTCCGCCTCATGAGGCGCAGGGCGGCATTTGCCCCCATCGTGACGATGTCCTCGTGCACGTCGGGGAGGGAGGAGGCGTAAAGGCCCAGTCCCTTCGTGTACTTATCGGGATCGGTGTCCTGGGCCGGCGCAAACGTCTCCGCCAGGTCCAGTTTCAGCTTTCCCGTCCAGATTTCGATGCCGTCGATGCCGACCGCGTCTGTGTGCATGAGAGGTGCGTACGTCGTCGTGTGTGGGAAACGAGGTGAGGATCGTCTGCGGGTCGCCCTACAATGCGGATTAAGAGTTGCTGAGGACCTGCCCATATGCTAATCCGCCGTCCCGAAAAATTCCTGAGTACGTCATCCCGCACCCCGATGCGGGATCTTTTCGATAGGGGCAGTGCCAATCTTCTAAAAGATCCTGAGTCAAGCTCAGGATGACCGCCTGAATCGGAATTTTTCGGGACGGCGGGCGACGGGCGCTCTCAACTCTTAATCGGCATCTGCAGTATGCTTCAACTCATGAATGATAAGAGGCGCGTCCGGGGACAACCAGCCCATTCGTGATGGACGTGTAACCCCTCGTGTCATTCTTTCGCCAAGACGCTCAAATAGATGGCCGGCGAACCGGGCCTGTCCTCCTCAATCGGCCTCGAAAAACACCTGAGCGGAAACGGAATGATTGGGCTACGTGTCCAGAACGTCGCGCAGGGTCGTGACGAACCGGTCGACCTCCGACTCTGTGTTGTAGT
>JBDGQM010000093.1:0-6327 GCA_042219065.1 Salinibacter sp.
GGATGGACGTGTGGAGGGATGGACGTGTGGAGGGATGGACGTGTGGAGGGATGGACGTGTGGAGGGATGGAGTACTGTGTCAATCGTGATTGTACAGGCAGTGCGCGATCTCAAAACCTGAGGCAAGTCGTTCCGAGCAGCGTCGAGGCGCCCTGAACGAAGTGAAGAAGTGCTCCTGGAGTGAACCTCCCGGAAGTGGGCGGCACGGTTTGGGGAGATTTCTCGACTGCGCTCGAAGCGTGTCCCGACTACTGTCGGGATGACGTGCTGTAAAATGGGTTTTGAGATCGCTCGGGCATACCAACATTCAGGGTTGACAAACCAGGAGGCACGAACGTCAGTGCATCCACACGTCCACACATCCAGCCTTCCACACCTATCCGATTTTTCCTTCCTCGCGGAGGCGTTCGAGGTCCTCGAGGTTGCTGTGCACGTGCCCGGCGGACGTCTTGAGTTGGGCGCGCTCGTCGGACTCGAGGTCGACCTCGATAATCTCTTCGACCCCGTCGGCGCCCAGCTTCACCGGAACCCCAATGAAGAGGTCTTCGAGACCGTACTCGCCGTCGCAGTAAGCAGCGCAGGGGAGGACGCGCTTGTTGTCCTTCAGGATGGCCTCCGTCATCTCGGCCGCCGCGGCGCCCGGGGCGTACCAGGCCGAGGTGCCCATCAGGTCCACGATCTCGCCGCCGGCGCCCTTCGTGCGCTCCACGATCGCGTCGATCGTGTCGTCGTCGAGCAGCTGGGTCACGGGGATGCCGCCGACCGTGGTGTAGCGCGGGAGGGGCACCATCGTGTCGCCGTGGCCGCCCATGAGGAGCGCCTGCACGTCGCGCACCGATACGTCGAGCTCCTCGGCGATAAACGAGCGGAAGCGAGCGGTGTCGAGGACCCCGGCCATGCCCATGACGCGATTCGCGGGGAAGCCGCTCGCCTCGTAGGCGACGTAGGTCATCACGTCGAGGGGATTGGCCACCACGATGATGGTGCTGTCGGGGCTGCCCTCGACGAACTGCTCGGTCACGCCGCCGACGATCTCCGTGTTTTTGGCCAGCAGGTCGTCGCGGCTCATGCCGGGGCTTCGGGGCAGGCCGGCGGTGATGATGCAGACGTCCGAGCCTTCGGTGGGGCCGTAGTCGTTGGTGCCCGTGATGCGCGAGTCGAAGCCGTGGATGGGGCTCGACTCACGCATGTCAAGGGCCTTGCCCTGCGGCATGCCCTCCTTGATGTCGACCATCACAACGTCCTGGGCGACGTCCTGGCGGGCCACGCATTCGCCAACGGTGGCGCCGACATTGCCGGCGCCGATCACTGTCACTTTCATAAAGCTTCTGGAACGAATTTGAAAAGAGATGAACGATGCAAGTTGCATTTCTTAAGTAACATGATCAGGGCGCGCTCTGCCAGCAATATTTTGCGAAAAGCGCCTCCTCTCAACTCAGGGCACAGAGGTGCGGGTGTCATGTCCACGGTGAGGTCCCTGCCCCCACGGCAATCGCATCCTAGCGACGGCGGCCTGTTCATCCCGCTCTACGGGGGACAGAATCTCGGTGCCCCCCGTGCTCCCCGTACAGCCCGGACATGATCGGGCGACCCTAAGCAGGCGAGCCGCCGTCCCCTCGAATCCTGCTTCGACATGCGAAGGCCATGCCTCCCCCATAATTGACGCTGCCCCCGCACGATGAACGAACATTTTCCCCCTGCACGAACGATCATCCGGAGACTTCTCGGTGGTCTGGTGGGGCTTGGCGGATTGGCCCTGGTGTGTTCGTTACTGCTGCGCATCGTGGTGGATGCGGAGGCGCTGGAGCGTCGCCTCAACCCCGCTCTCGATGCGGCCGCACAGGGAAACCACGAGGTCGCAATCGATGAGGTGGAGTGGGGGCTTCTGGCCCAGTCACTCCAGGTCAGCCGGGTCACGCTCGAGCCCGACTCGCAGGCGATGGAGGACCACAGCGCGTCCCGTGCCGAGACCGCCTCCGTCCGCGCGACCGTGCCGACCCTCCGCCTGCAGGATCTCCACTGGTGGACGCTCCTCTGGCACCAGACCCTATCGTTCGACGACGTGCTTGTCCGGGGGCCTCAGGTGCACATTCAGAGCGCGGCCGGGACGGGAGAGACGGAGGCGGCCGGGGCCACTGCCGCACCTGACTCGACCGGTGCGGAGGCCGGGGGATTGGGCCTTCAGGTGCAGCAGCTTCGTGTGGAGGAGGGGACCCTGTCGCGCGGCCCTGCCGGATCCCCGGCCCGCGACTCGCTCTGGGGCCTGTCCCTCCAGTTCGGCCCACTTTCCAGGGAGGCGGCCTCCGGAACGCCGCTGGCAGAGCTGTTCGCCGACCGATTGTCCGAAGGCGGGGTGGAGGGGTATCGGCACCTGGGGGCCGACGCCCCGTACACCCTCCGGCTGGGGCCAGTGCACGTCTCGCCGTCGGATTCGGTGCTCCGAGTCGAGGACGCTGAGTTTCTCCCGTCCGTGTCCGACGAGGCATTCCAGCAGCAGTACACGTATCGGGTAAATCGGTATCGGGTCACCGTAGAGCAGGTGTCGGTGGCAGGGTTCGACGCCGATCGCTTCGCGGAGACGGGGGCGCTGCACGCGGCGCGTGTTCGGGTCGACACCCTCGACCTGAGCGTGTACCGCGACAATCATCCGCCGGAGGATCCCAACGACCCGCCGCCTCCGATGCCCCAGGAGGCCATTGAGCAGCTGGATCGGTCCCTCCGCATCGACACCCTTCGCGTTCGGGACAGTCGGATTCAGTACACCAAGCGACCGGAGGGCGTCCCAGCATCCGGCTCAATCTCGTTCGAGGATCTCTGGGCAAGCCTTTACAACCTCACGAACGTTCCCGATCGCATGACCGCGTCCACGCCTGCCGTCGTCGAAGCCCGAACTCGGGTCAACGGCGCCGGGCGTCTCTCGACGACGATTTCCGTTCCGCTTCGGTCGGACGGGGTGAATGGATCGTTTGGGGGACGGGTGGAGGCCATGGACCCGCGCGCCCTAAACGAGACGTTCGTTCCGCTGGGCGGAGTGCGGATTGAGAGCGGGCACGTCGACAGTCTCTGGTTCCAGGCCGACCTGGAGGCCGGAACGGCAACCGGAAGGGTAGGAGGGGTCTACCGAAACCTCGAAATCGAGACCCTGGACCCGGCTACGGGCGAGCGCGGCCTCGGTGATCGTCTCAAAACCATCGCTGGGGGCCTGGCCCTTCGGTCCAAAAATTTACCGGCGGACGGGGACCTCGACACTGGGCAAATTCAGCACACCCGGGCGGAGGGCGATTCGTACTTCAAGTTCCTCTGGCACGCCCTCCGCAGCGGGATCTATTCGCTGGTGGGCATCGACCGACTGCCACGGTGAGGTGCAGAGGGAGCCGGCCCGTCGCCCTCACCGTCGGTCTTCGGGGGGGCGGAGGGCGGCGACGAGGGCGCGTCGTCCCAGAACGCCAGGAAGGGACGGAACCCGGTGCCCTGATACAGGACGGCCACCACCCCGGCCAGGACGTAAAAGACGAGCTGTGCCCCGTGGGTGAGGACGGCGTAGGTGAGGGCTTCGGCTTCGGGCACCCCGTAGAGGTGGAAGAGCGCCTGCTCGGTGATGTAGTGGTACGATCCGATGCCGCCGGGGGAAGGGACGAGGATGCCGATGGCGCCGATGGCCATGAGTGCCCAGGCATCCAGGATGCCGATGTCGTAGGGGGCCGCCAGATGGAGCATCCGGAACGGGAGGTAGGCCATCAGGAGGTAGCCCGCCCACATGCCCGCGGTGGACAGCAGAATGGCGCCGCGGCGGGGCGAGGTCAGGAGGGTGGCGAGCCCCTCGTTGAACGACAGCGCGGCCGGCTTCAGGGTTTCCCGCCAGAAGCGACCGATCCAGGAGTCCTCCTGCCGGAAGCGCCGGCGCGCGACCAGGGCCGTGAGCAGGAGGACGAGCAGGCCCCCCACCGTTCCGCCGATGAGCCACGCCAGGGGAACGGACTGAACCTCGGCCCAGGCGGGGGCAAAGAATTGCTCGCGCAAGACATCGAGCCGGTTGAACAGCAGGCCGATCGCGCTGAGGAGGGCGAATCCGAGCACGGCGGTGTCGAAGATGCGCTCGGAGACGACCGTGCCGAACAGGCTGCTGAAGCGATATCCGGACCGGGCCGACAGGTTGGCGGTGCGGGCCACCTCGCCCATGCGGGGCGCCACGTAATTCACCATGTACCCGATCATCACCGACGAGAACGAGGCCTCCAGCATGCGCCCGCGGCCCGTCGCCGTATCCGAGACGCCGTCCGACGGCGGCGGCAGGGCCTGAATCAAAATTTGCCACCGCCAGGCCCGGAGGACGTTGCTGACGAGGACCAGTGCGACGAGGGGGAGGAGATACCGATAGTCCGCTTCGCGAAACGCCTCCCAGATGTTGCTGAGGTCGACCCCGTAGACGGCCAGGGCAAGCAGCCCGGCGGCCAGGACGAAGCTTCCAATCTGAAACAGTCGGCGTCGACTCAGCACACTCCGGGAAATTCGTGCATGGAAATGGAAGAGGGGCGCCTGGGCGAGGCGCTACTCCGACGCGTCGGCCCGCAGGTCCACGACCTCCACCCCGTCGGGGGGCGAGAAGGTGAAGGGCGTATCGGCAAAGTCCGGGCCGAGGTCGATCTCGTAGAGGCGCAGGTCCAGGGTAGAGCCGTTGCGGCCTGTGGCGCGAAGGCGCGTGACGATGCGGTCGGCGCGTCGCACCCAGAGGGTGGCCTCGCTGAACCGGGCGGACTTGGTGGTCGCCGACAGGGACAGCACGTCGTGCGCGGCCCCGTTGCGCTGCGTAGTGCGGGTGGCCGTGACGTCGTATTTTTCGGCCGAGGCCGTGAGGAACGTCTGCGGCGTGATGGTCGACGCGTCCGCGTCGGCGTCGTTGACCACCACCTGGCTGTCCGCCGGGGAGTAGATCCAGGTTGTCTCTCCGTTCGTGACCACGGTCTGCGAGGGCGTTTCGACGCGGTACTTGTTGCCCGACAGGAGCACGCGCCCGTCAATCTGGGAGGAGTCCCCGGCAAACTCGGACGCGGTCACCTGGGTGAAGGCGGCGCGGAGCCCACTGAGCTCGTCGTACCGGGCCTGGAGGGCTTCCAGCGAGGGGGCGTCCTGCGCCGGGACGGGCGTGCTCATGCCCAGACACAGAAGCGGAAGGAGAACCCAAATACGTCGGAGCATCAGGGGGATCGGGCGTTGAGGGTTAAGGGTTGAGGGTTGGGCGTTGAGGGTTGAGCGTTGGGAGGCAGGGGCGTTTTTGCAAAGTGAGGTCGGGTCCCTGGTCCAACGGACGCAAACCAGTTTGGTCCTCACGAGGCAGGATAACGTAACGACCGGTGCCTGCAATTATCGCCCGTCCGAGGCCGGGTCACGGAAAATTGATGCGGGCCGGGGGTCAGGGGCGGAGCGGGTACGTGGCCTGGGGATCGTGGGTCGCGCCCTCCGACGTGAGGGTGCTTTCGTAGAGCGTGAAGCGGTCGGCCTCGAAGGACGAAAACGAGCGGTCCTCGTGGCGGCGGAGAAACGTGTGCACCGCCTCGGGATCTGCGTCGTCGAGGCGGCCGATCGTGACGTGCGGCCGGTACGTGCGGTCTTCGGGGGCGAGCCCCTCCGATTCGAGCGCGTCGCTGACCGCGGCGTAGAGGGCCATCATCGAGTCGGTGCGGTCCAGCCCCAGCATCACCACGCGGGGCGAGCGGCGGGACGGCAGCACGTCCAGGCCGTAGGGGACGCACTGGACGGGGGGCGCCGTCACGTCGGCAAGGGCCTGCTCGTACCGCACGGCCTGCTCGTTGGGGACCTCGCCGATGAACCGGAGGGTGACGTGAAACTGTTCGGGATCCGTCCATCGGGCGTCGAGCGTGTCGGCGTCCTGGAGGCCGGAGAGACCGTCGCGCAGGGCGTCGGGAATGTCGAGGGCTGTGAAGAGCCGCATGAACTGCTCCTCGTTTTGGTTGATACCAGCAGTGCGGAAACTGGAGGTGACAGGGGAAGGTTCGGGTTTTTCCCGAGTACGGGAGTGTGGGCGTTTGGGCGTTCCGGCGGCTACTCGCTCAAATGCCCACACGCAACCACGCCCATACGCAACCACTCCCATACGCAACAGACTCCCATGGATCTACAAATGATCGTGTCCGGTGGACAGACCGGGGTGGATCGGGCGGCGCTGGATGCCGCGCTGGCGCACGACGTTCCGGTGGGCGGGTGGTGCCCGAAGGGCCGGCGGGCCGAGGATGGAGTGATTCCGGATCGGTATCCCCTCCGCGAAACGCCTTCTGAAGAGTACGCCCAGCGCACCGCCTGGAACGTGCG
>JBDGQM010000094.1:0-3339 GCA_042219065.1 Salinibacter sp.
AATCTGCGTCAGCTTCAGCAGGTCGTAGTCGATCGATTTGCGGCGGCCGTACACGTTGCGCAGGGGGGTGAGCTTAAGTTCGCCGTTTGTAATGCCCACCATCACGTCCGAGTGGCCGTCGAGCAGGGCTTCCACGGCCCCCACGCCGAGACGGCTCGCCAGGACCCGATCGATGGCCGTAGGGGCGCCGCCGCGCTGGGTGTGTCCGAGGATGGCCGAGCGGAGCTCGATGTCCGAAAAGGCCTCGTCCTCGCGCAGGACACGCTCGATGCCCTGGACCCCCCCAAGCTCGTCGCCCTCCGCCACGACCACGATGGTGGAGCGTCGCTGGGCGGACATGAGGGACAGGATGCGTTCCTTCACCATGTCCATCTCCGTGATGGTCTCGGGGATGAGAATGAGCTCCGCCCCGCCCCCGATGCCACTGTTCAGCGCAATGAAGCCCGCGTCCCGGCCCATCACCTCCACGAGGAAGAGGCGGTTGTGGGCATCGGCCGTGTCGCGGATCCGGTCGATGTTTTCGATGGCCGTGTTGAGGGCCGTGTCGTACCCAATCGTCTGGTCGGTGCCGTACAGGTCGTTGTCGATGGTGCCGGGGCAGCCCACGACGCCGACCTCGTGCTCGTCGTAGAGCTTCGAGGCGCCCCGAAACGTACCGTCGCCCCCAATGGCCACCAGGGCGTCAATGCCGTTCTCATGGAGGTTCTCGGCCGCCTTCCGACGTCCTTCTTCGGTCATGAAGGCCTCCGAGCGGGCGCTCTTGAGGATGGTGCCCCCGGATTGCAGGATGTTGGACACGGATCGCCGCTCCATCTCGACCAGATCCCCCTCGATCATGCCCTCGTATCCCCGCCGGATGCCGGTCACTTCCAGGTCATTGGCGAGGGCGGACCGGACGACGGCCCGGAGGCACGCGTTCATGCCCGGGGCGTCGCCGCCACTGGTGTACACACCGATGCAATCGATTTCGTCCATGGTCGGCGACAACATTGATGAGTGTGCCGTGCGAAGCGCCGCCAACAAGTGGTCAGCAGACCGACTACGGGCGCGCCACTACCATACCAATTTGGCCGTCGATCTTCTCTACGTAGCGTTGAAGATCGGGCGAAACCACCACGCCGTCGGACAGGGAGGCGTGCAGGAGGCCGCGGCCCCCATCGTCGTGGGCGTAGACGAGGCCGGTGTGAGCGACGTCGAGCCCGTCGACGCTGGACACCAGGGCGACGATGTCGCCCGCCTGGAGCTGGTCGTAGACGGCCCGGATGGAGTCCTGCGGCACGTATCGCACCGGATCGGCCCGTCGTTGCTTCTGCAGGCGGGTTTCCATGGCCTGGACGCAGGCGAAGAGGCTGTCGTTCGTGGCAAATCGGTCGTACGCCGACCGATGGGTGCTCATGAAGTCGAGGGTATCGCGCAAGGGGCGCCCGTCGAGATCGTCCCCCAGCAGTTGTACGAGGCCACGATCGGCATTGTCGGTCAGCCATTCCGTGAAGTAGTGGAGACGGTTGCAGTAGCCCACCGGCGCGCCGTCGCGGTAGCGCTGCTCAGCAAGGCGACGGGCAAAGCCCGCGTACGTGGAGTCCGCCGCCTCGGCGCTGCGGGCCAGGGCGAGCGTGGTTTCGACGAAGGTCACACAGTCGAACCCGTCGAAGCGAACCACGAGCGTCTCGCTGGGCGGCGCGTCGAGCGTCCCTGTGAGGTAGGGCCGGCCTTCAAAGTGCCGGCCCATGGCCTGCATCAGCGCCCCGGTCGATTGTCCGTCGTCGTGGTGGGCGCGGGCGACGGCCCAGGCCGCCTCGAAGCGGGCCGCGGTCGTGTCCGGCGGGGGGAGGACGCTGTCCGAGAGTGAGAGCGGTGCCCCAGCCGGCTCCGTCGACGTGCCGGGCGCGGCATCCGAGGCGGGCTGGCACCCGGCCAGTAATCCGAGGAGAAGCGTTCCGGTCAGGACCGTTGCGGCCAGGGCGTGGGACCAGTGCATGGGGAGCAGTGGAAGGGTCGGGAGACAAGGCGCGTCGTTTCACCCACTCGGGGCCGACTCGTTTCCCTGAGGCACGGGGGCCGCGGCCGAAAAGGCCGACACGGGCGTGTCGAGGTCGGCCGCTTCCGCGTCGGAGAGTGGCCACCAGGTGGAGGTCTGGTCGAGGGCCCGAGAAAGCTTTTTCTGAAAGGCGGGCCGCGGGATCTCGACCACGCCGAACCGTTCGAGGTGCTCGGTCGAGTACTGAGTATCGAGCAGCGTGAATCCCCCGGCCCGGAGCTGGCGCACGAGGTGGACGAGGGCCACCTTGGAGGCGTTGCTCACGCGATAGAACATCGATTCGCCGAAGAAGGCGCCCTTCAGCGCCACGCCGTAGAGCCCTCCGGCCAACTCGCCGTCCTGCCAGCACTCCACGCTGTGGGCGTAGCCGCGCTCGTGCAGGGCGGTGTAGACCCGAATGATGCGGGGCGTGATCCACGTGCGGGACCGGTCCGCGCAGGCCTCAATGACGGCCCCGAATGCTTGATCGGCGGTCACCTCAAACTCGCGCTGTCGCACCCGTCGCCGCAGATTGTGCGGCACGTGAAACGCGTCGAGCGGGAGGTGCGCCCGTGGATCGGGGGCGTACCAGCGCACGGTCCCGGTCGCGTCGTCGCCCATCGGGAAGATGCCATTGGCGTACGTACGGAGCAGGAGGTCGGGCGTGAGGGGACGGTCGTCGGGCATGTTCTGCGTGCGGGTGTGTTTGCGTGTGGGCGTGCATGCGTGGAGGCACGGACGCATGAGGGCGTGGAGGCATGGTGGTGGGCAGTGTCGCTCAGCCTCCACAGCTTCCACGCCTCCAAAGCATCCACGCCGAGATAAAACTATGCTTGCAGGTGCGAGTTTGTGTCGTAGTCGCTCACAGGTTCCACGCAACAACAGGCCTTAGTCATGGACGACGCAGACGGTCCGGTGTATCGCGCCCTCGTCGGCGATCGCGCCTTCGACGTGACCATTCAGGACGATCAGTTGATCGTGGACGGGGAACCGATGGAGTACACTTTCGAGGTCCTGCGGGACGGCTACGTGTCGATGATCGTGGATGGGGAGAGCGTGCCCCTGTCCATTGAGCCGACGGGGCCGGACACGATGCGCGTGACGATTGACGGGCGGCGGACGGAGGTGGAGGTGAAGGACGAGCGCGATCTGCTGGTCGAGGAGTTTGGGCTCGGGGAGGATGCCGCGGGTGGCGGGGCGGTTCGGGCGCCCATGCCGGGCCTCGTGCTGGAGGTGCTCGTGGCGGAGGGCGACGAGGTAGCGGCCGATCAGGGACTCCTGGTCCTGGAAGCCATGAAGATGGAAAATGAGCTGAAGGCGCC
>JBDGQM010000095.1:0-5497 GCA_042219065.1 Salinibacter sp.
GCGCGAAGGACCGCGGCTCTGCCTGAGCGACAGCGAACGGCCGACGACGGACCGCTGCCATTCCACCCGTGGCCGTCCGCCGTCCGCGGTCCGCCGACACTTTTCCCATTCCCAGCATCTACTTTTCCTGCGCCACGTCGCCCAATGACTACCTCTGTTTCCAGCGGTCCCGACGACCCCTACGATGACGCCGCCGTGCGCCGCCGAATTGGGCCGTGGGACGAAGAAGGCGTGCCGGACCTGTCGGCCTTCGAGCCGGACACCAACTTCTTTGTGCGTGCCGCCGCCGGGTCCGGAAAAACCACGGCCCTCGTGGCGCGGATGGTCGCCCTCGTCCGCTCGGGCGTGCCGGTGGACGACCTCACCGCCATCACCTTCACCCGGAAGGCGGCCGGGGAAATGAGCACGCGGTTCTACGAGGAGCTGCGGCAGGCGCAGGCGCGGCTCCCCGACGACAGCCCCCAGCAGCGCCGGGTGTCCCGCGCGCTCCGGAACGCGCAGACGACCTTCATCGGCACCGTCCACGCCTTCTGTGCCCGCCTTCTCCGCGAGCGCCCAATTGCGGCGGACCTCCCGCCGGGATTCGTCGCGGGGCTGGACGACCGGGAGGAGCGGGAGCTCCGCGAGCAGGCCTGGCAGCGCTACCTCCGGTCCGTTCGTGCCGACCGGCCCGAGCGCATCGAGGCCCTCACGGACCTCGGGGTGGAGCCGGAGGATCTGGAGGGCTATTTCGAGCGCCTCTGCGAACATCCGGAGCTGGACCCCTACGTCGAGGCGCCGGACGACATTCCGGACCTCGACGAGGCCGTCGCCACGGCCCGAGACCGGCTGGAGGCCTGGCAGGCCCGCCGCCCCGACGCGCTTCCGGACGGCCGGGACGACGTCATGAAGGCGTTCGACAAGGCGGAGAAGATGCTCGCGCACACCGACCTGGTGTCCCCGGCCCAGCAGGCCTCCTTCCTGGAGCTGTTCGCGGACGTGTCCGACGAGGAGTCGGCCGACGTGACGTTGAAGTGCTGGCGGGGGCCGAACACAGATTCGTACGACTGGTCCCGCTCGCTCCGGGACGAGCACCTGCCCGCCCTCATCCGAACGGTCGTCGCGCCCGCGCTGCGGCAGTGGCGCGCCTACGTGCACCGGGAGGTGGTGGGCTTCGTCCGCCCCGCCGTGGACGTCTTCGCCGCGCTCCGGCGGGACGAGGGCCGCCTCACGTTCCACGACCTGCTGCTCCGCACGCGGGACCTGCTGCGCGACCACCCGGGCATCCGGGAGGCCATTCAGGCCCGTCATCCCCGCCTGCTGGTCGACGAGTTTCAGGACACCGACCCGCTGCAGGCCGAGATTCTCTTCTACCTCACCAGCCGCGATCCCACGGAACAGTCCTGGACCGAGTGCCGGCCCATTCCGGGCAGCCTCTTCATCGTGGGCGACGACAAGCAGTCGATCTACCGATTCCGGCGGGCCGACATGGACGTGTTCGAGTCCGTGGGCGGGCTCATTGAGGATACGGGCGGAGAGGCGGTCACCCTCACCAAAAACTTCCGCTCGCTCGACGTCATCTGTGACTGGTGCGATGAGGCGTTCGCGCCCATCTTCGGCGATCCGACCCTCGACGACCTCCAGGCGCAGTACACGGCGTTCGATCCGCAGCGGACGACGGACCGGGAGGAAGGGCTCCGGCGCATCGACATCGACAAGGTATCGGGCAACTGGGGCAGCGACATCGCCGCACAGGACGCCGACCGCATCGCCCGGTTCATCCAGGGAGCGCGGGACGGGGCGCTCGACGATCGCTTCTACGGGCCCGACGACACCGCCGTGTTCACGGACGGGGCCGACTACTCGGATTTCTTGATTCTCACGCGCACCAAGTCGCGCCTCTCGGTCTACGCCGAGGCCCTGGCGGAGCGCGGCATTCCGTACACCGTCACCGGCAGCGAGGACCTGGGCGAGGCCGCCGAACTCAAGGCCCTCGTCGACCTCCTCACCTGCGCCCTGCGCCCCGACGATTCGGTGGCCTGCGTGGCGTACCTGAAGGGGCCGCTCGTGGGGGCGAGCGACGACGACCTGTACCGGTTCAGGCGGGCCGGGGGCACGTTCGACCAGATGCACGAGCCGGTGCCGGACACTGTGCGGGGGGCGCTCGGGGCCGAGGTCGAATCGCTATTCGTCGACGCGTTCGAGCACCTGCGCCACGCCCGAGAGTGGCTTCGGGAATACCGCCCCGCCGTGGCCCTGGAGCGGATTGTCGATGAGGTCGGGGTGCTGGCGGGGGCGGCCCATCCCGCGAAGCCCACGGAGGGATCGCTTCGGGCGGGCCGGGTGCTCCGCACGATCACGTACGTGCAGTCGCTTGCCGCACAGGGGCTGGACTGGGCCGAGGTGCTGGAGGAGTTGCAGCGTGTGGTGGACGGGGAGGAGGACGTGGACGGCATGACGCTGGAGACCGGCAGCGAGGACGCGGTGCGCGTCATGAACGTCCACCAGGCCAAGGGACTGGAGGCCCCGGTCGTCTTTCTGGCGGACCCGTACAGCCGCGGCAGCGGTCCGCCGGTGCAGCGCCACCTGCGTCGGGAGGCGGGTCAGTTGGTGGCTCCCATCGTGCAGGGCAGTGGCTATCGCCAACGCGTCACGCACCCGCCCCTCGGCTGGGACGAGCCCACGGCGGCGCTGGACGAATCCTTCCGCGATCGGGAAGAGCGCCACGAGGCGGCCGAGGAGCGGCGCCTGCTCTACGTGGCGGCCACCCGGGCGCAGGAGCTGCTCGTGGTGTCGACCTACCCGGAAAAGCCGACCGACGGCCCCTGGGCCCCGCTCTACCCGCACCTCGACGCGGCGGAGGTTCCGGAGCTCGAGGATCCGACCCTCGACGTCCCGGACAATCGTGAACCGGCCCCGGCGCCGAATCTGCAGGAGCAGCGCACCGAGCGCCGGACCCGCATCCAGAAACGGGAACAGCCGTCGTACCGGGCCGAGTCCGTCACCGACGAGAAGACCGAGGGGCCCGGCGTCTCGCTCGATCCCGAGGGCGACCCGGACGGATACGGCGAGGAGTTCGGGACGGCCCTGCACGTTCTGCTCGACCAGTGCGTCCGACGGCGGAAGGAGACGCCTTCGATCCCGACCCCTGTTGTGGAGGCGGTGCTGGAGCAGGAGGGGGCCGACGCCACGTCCGAGCAGGTGCGCCGGGCCGACGCCATGGTCCGGCGGTTTTTGGAGAGCCCCCTCTGGGCGGAGCTGCAGGACGCCGATCCCGTCTACACCGAATACCCGCTCGCGCACGAGGTCACCGACGCCTCCGTGCCCGTCGTCCGGCGGGGCGTCATTGACCTGGCCTACCGGACGGGGGAGGGCTGGGTGCTGGTCGACTACAAGAGCGACCGGGCCCGCGAGGAGACGCTGGCGACCCTCTCCGACGACCATCCGTACGCCCAACAGATCCGGACCTACGCCGACAGCTGGGCGGCGGTGGGGGGCGCGCCCGTCCATCGCGCCGGACTGTGGTTTGCGGATCCCGGCACGCACGTGGTCGTCGTGGGGCAGAACCCCGACTTCTGATCCGGGTCTTTCCGGCGGAGACGCCCCGATCGTCCTGCTCCGCGCCTCTGCTTCTCACCTCGATAACCCGACGTTCGCCATTCCATGACGCTCCGTGCCCTTCTTCTGCTCAGCGGCCTCGCCGTTCTCGTGGTGGGGTGTAGCGGCGGCGCCCCCTCCTCCGACACTCCGGACGGGGCCGCCGTCTCCTCCCGCGACGCCTCGACGAACGATGACGCGGGCCCGGCGCCCGCGCCCCTTGCGTCGCCAGCCCAGCCGCCCACCGCCGATGAGTACGCGGCGACGGGACGACAGTCGGCGGAGGCGGGGCGCATGGTGTTCGACCTGACCAACCGGGCCCGCACCGAGCAGGGCAAGCCCGCCCTGACGCGCGACAGCACGCTCGCCCGGATCGCCTGCTGGCACAATCAGGACATGCTGGTCCACGAGTACCTGGGGCACGAGGACGCCGACGGACGGTCGCCGGGGGACCGCATGGCCCGCGAGCACCGACGGTTCATCGGGTCGGCGGGGGAGAACGTGTTCGAGCGGCGCGGGCGCTCGGCGTCTGGCGGTCCGATTGAGGCGGACGAGTGGGCGGCCAGCATCATGGAGGGCTGGATGAAGAGCGAAGGCCACCGGGCGAACATCCTGCGCCAGGAATTTACGCACCTCGGCACCTGCGTCACGTACACGCAGTCGGGAGGGCGAGCGACCCAGATGTTTGCGGCCGTGTGGGCCGTCCTGGATGCGCCCATGCCCTGGGCCGTCCCGGCGTCGGACTCGCTGTCGGTGGCCATCACGCCGATCAAGGCCGCCGGGCCGCCGGCCGAGTACGCGTTCGTGCCGGCCGGAGAGCCGCTCAGCGAGGCGTTCAGGGCAGAGAGCCGGGGGCGGCCCTTCGACGGCACCCTCCATTTTCCAGAAGACCCCGGCACCTACGGAAGCCGGTTCTTGTTTCCGGCGGGACAGGGCCGCTATACAGTCCTCTCCGGCCCGCGCGTGTCGGTGGAGTCGGAATACCAGAAGGGGGACTGATCTCGACGCTGCCTATTCGATCCAGCCGCGAAGCTGATAGTAGAGGTAGCCGACGTACTCGTGGACGGCGGCGGTGCTCATCGAGAGGCTGTTCGCGTCCGGCAGGAGGGACATCACGGTAAAGGGCTCCTGGACGGCCCGGTAGTCGGTCGGGGCGGGCGTGACGTCGAGATCGGTGCTCCGGAATGTCGCGAGGGCGCGCCGCATGTGCGTGGCCGAGGTGGCAAGCACCACCTCGTCGATGCCCCGCTTGCGACACAGGGCGGCCGTGTAGCGGGCATTTCCGTAAGTCGTCTTGCTTCGGGCCTCCACGATGATGGAGTCGGGCGGCACCCGCCAGTCGGTAAGCAGTGTTCGCATGGCGGGCGCTCCCGGCCCGGCGCTTCCGGGGGGCGAGCCGCCAGTCACGATGATCCGCGACGCCACGTTCGCCCGGTAGAGCCGGACCCCGTGCCAGAGCCGGTCGCCCGCATCGTTGAGGTCGGGGTACGGCCGCGGCGGCACCGCGGGCCCCACGCCGCCCCCGAGCACCACGATGGCGTCCGCCTTAGGGACGTCGTCGACGGACGGAGGCGGGAATTGACGCTCCAGGGAGCCAACCAGCACGTTCCCCATCCACGGCGTCGCAAGGACCCACAGCGCAAGGGCCCCGGCGCCCACGAGCGCGGCCCCAGCCCGGCGTCGTCGTGTGGCCACCCCGAGCCCAAGCAGGACGAGAAAAAGGCTGACGCCGAGCGGCTTCAGGAGGAAGTCCAGGACTTTTACCAGGAACAGCGTCATGCTTGGCGGCGGGTATCAGCGGGACCAACATAGAAAACGCTCCCCAGCGGCGCTGAGGAGCGTGTGGGTGGCCAGGGGCGGACCCCAAGACCCCAAAAAACGAGCGCCGGTTCTTCACGGAATCCCCAGAATCCGAGATGGA
>JBDGQM010000096.1:0-5222 GCA_042219065.1 Salinibacter sp.
CCCCTCACGGGCTCCACCCAGCGCGAGACCCAGGCCCGCATCGACGACACTTTGGGGCTCGACTACGACACGTTCATCAACTCGGCCTTTCTGCTCCAGGGGCGATCGGACGAGTTTACGCAAAAAAGCCCCAGCCAGCGCAAGGAGATCCTCACCCGCATCCTCAACCTCAGCAAGTACGAGGCCCTCGAAGACAAGGCCCGCGACCACTGGCGGGCGGCGAAGGAACGTCAGAACCGCGCCGAGGCAGCGGTGGATCGTCTCGAGTCGGCGCTGGAGGAGGTCCCGGACTGGGAGGCGGAGCACGAAACGGTCCGCGCGGAGATCGAGTCGCAGCGAGAGACCGTCGCGGACCTGCGGGAGCGGGAGACGGCGCTCGCCCAGGAGCGCGCCGACCTCGACGCCAAGGAGCGCGAGGCCGAGTCCCTGCGGGCGTCCATCGCGTCCATCGAGGAGCGCATTGCCACCCACGTCGAGGAGGTGGAGGCGCTGAACGAACGCATCGAGGAGGCAGAGGCGCTGCTGGACGATCGGGCGGACATCGAGGCGGCCTACGAGGAGTACCGGGAGCTGGTGGCGGAGCGGGACGCGCTCGAAGAGACGCGCGAGCAGCACCGTGCCCTGAACGACCGGCTCGACGAGAAGACGACCGCCCTCCAGAAGCGGCGCCGCAAGGCGGAACGGCGGCTCGATCGCCTCACGGTCGAGCGGTCGAACGCGGAGGAGTCCCTGGAGGACTGTACGCGCGTCGTGAAGCAGCGGCCGGAGATTGAGACCCACCTGCGGAGGGCCCAGGCGGCCCGTCAGCAGGTGCAGGAGCAGAAGCGCGTCCGGCAGCGTCGGGACCGGCTGGAGCGCCGGAAGGCCGAGGCGCGCGAAGAAATCGTGGCTGCTCGCGAGCAGCTCCGGGGCGAGATCGAACGTCTCCGGGCCCAGATCGAGCACGAACGGGAGGCCCTCGACCAGAAGGAGGACCTGGAGGCGCGGATCGAGGCCCTCCAGGCGAAGCAGGAGGAGCGCGACGCCCGGACGGCCCGGCTGGAGGAGATCGAGCAGAAGGGGAAAACGCTCTCGCAGGCGGTACAGGAGCAGGCCGGGCAGCTGGAGGCCTGGCGGGAGGAGCGGGCCCGAGAGGCCGAGGAGCTCCGGCGCTTCCGGGATGCCGACGGCGACGTGTGCCCGACCTGCGGGACCGAACTGACGGACGCCCACCGGCGGGAGGTGGAAGCCACGCTGGGCGCCCACATCGAGGAGCTCGACGCCGCCATCGACGACGCGCAGGAGCGGCTGGCGGAGAAAAAGGCGGCCCGCGCAGAGCTCCGGCAGACGTACCGTCAACTCCAGGAGAAGCAGGAGGCCCTCGACGACGTGGACGAGGCCCTCGCCACGGCCCGCGAGCAGCGGCGGGCCCTGGAAGAAACGGCCGCGTCCCTGGAGGAGCATCAGGAGACGGTCGACCGGCAGGTGCAGCGGCTAGCGGACGGGGAGTACGCGGAATCGGCCCGTCGCCAGTGGCAGGCGTGCAAGCAGCGCCTCGCGGGGCTGGCGTTTGATCCTGAGGAGTACGAGCGGCTCCAGGACCAGGCGGCGCAGTTCGACCGGTACGCCGAGCGGCTGGACGAGATCAAGGACGCCGCGGACCGACGCGCGGAGCTGGAGGACACGATTGCGGAGTACGACGACGAGATCGAGGCGCTTCAGACGGCGCTCGACGAGCAGACGATTGCCGAGGAGATTCGGGCGGACTGTGAGGCGCTCCGGGAAGAGATCGACGACCTCGATTTTGACCCGGATCGGTTCCAGCAGATCCGCGAGCAGCTTCAGGAGCGAAGCGACGTGCCCGACCGCCACAATGCGCTCGTAAACGCCCAGCAGAACCGCGACGAGTGGCAGGAGCAGCGGGCGCGCATTCAGGATCGGCTTGAAGAGGCAGAAGCTGAAAAAGCGGACCTCGAAGAGACGCTGGCCGAGTGCGAGTCGGCCCTGGAGCGAAAGCCGGAGGTGGTCGAACAGCAGCAGGCGGTGTCCGAGCGTGTGGACGCGGCGGAGGACACGCTCAACGAGCTTCAGCAGCGCCTGGGCAAGCTGGAGGCCCAACTGGAGCAGGCCGAGGCCGATCGGGAGGCGCTTTCCGACGCGAAGGAAGAGCGAGAGGAGGCCGCGGCGGAGCGGCAGCGGTACAAGCACCTCCGTGCCGCCTTCGGCAAGCACGGCATTCCGTCTCTCATCATCGAGGAGACCCTGCCCGACATCGAGGAGCGCGCCAACCGCATCCTCGACCGCCTCACCGACGGCCGCATGCACGTCCGCCTCGACACCCTGAAGGAGAAAAAGAGCGGCGGGACGAAGGAGACCCTCGAAATCATCATTACCGACGAGCACGGCGTGCCGCGGCCCTACGAGACGTACTCCGGCGGGGAGAGCTTTCGGGTCAACTTCGCCCTCCGCGTCGCCCTCGCCCAGCTTCTGGCCGAGCGGAGCGGGGTTCGGGTGCGCACGCTCGTGATCGACGAGGGATTTGGCACGCAGGACGAGGCGGGGATCGAGCGACTCGTCGAGGCCATCCAGGCCATCCGGGACGACTTTGCGAAGATCCTCGTCATCACCCATCTCGAACGCCTGAAGCGGGCCTTTCCCGTGCGCATCGAGGTGGAGAAAGACCCGTCCGCCGGGTCCACGTTCGAACTCGTCGGCGCGTAGGTTGAGAGAGGGGAAGGAGAGAACGGGCGATGGGATAGGGGGGTTTGAGGGAGTGAGAACCTGTTTTGCGAGCAGATGCTCAGCCGAGACACAGTGGGCGAAGCTGCAAAACGGTGCCCAAGCGAGCCCTGTAGCGGCGCTACCGGGCGAGTGCAGAAACCGTTTTGCACGAGATCCACAAAGTCGCAGGCCGCAGATGTCTCGCCAAACAGGTTCTGAGAGAGTTCGAGGCTCGAAGCGATCGTGGAGCGAATGAGTGAACGGTGTGGGCGCTTTGCCGTACGGGTGGACAAGCTTCTCTCCCACTCCCTTCTCGTTTAACACTTGAGCCCATGCCTGAAGACGAAATTGAGAAGCTCTACTACTCGATTGGGGAGGTGAGCGACCTCGTGGGCCAGGAGCCCCACGTCCTCCGCTATTGGGAAGAGGAGTTCGACGTGTTGAGCCCCCGAAAGAACCGGGCCGGACGCCGGGTCTACACCGATGACGACATCGAAACCGTCGAGCGCATTCGCCGCCTGTTGAAGGAGGAGAAGTACACGATCGAGGGCGCGCGCCAGGTCATTCATCGGGACGGCACCCGAGACGAGATTGCCGAAGACCTGCGCGCCCTCCGCTCATTCCTCGTTGCGCTCCGCGATCAACTGGAGGGAGGCGGGAAACCTTGAGGGGGCGATGGGCAGGGCTATCCGATCAGGTAGATGGCAAGCGAGATCACGACCGCGAGGACCGCGCCCATAGCCGCAACGGCGCCGACGACGGTCCGGATCGTTGCGCTGTGCTTCTCCTCGATCTTCTGCTGCAGCCGGTTCTCCACCGCGCTTACCTCCGTCTTCACCACCTTCAGGTCCGACTGGGTGGCGACCTTCTCGTCGAGGCGGTCAATCCGGTCGCCGAGGCTATCGATCTGATCGTTCGTTTGGTCGATTCGATCGTTCGTCTGCTCGATTCGATCGTTTGTCTGGTCGATCCGGTCATGTGTTTGATCGATCCGAGCATTCGTTTCGCTGATCCGATCGCCGAGATGCGTCTCGACTTCGTCGATGCGTTCATCGAGGTGGTCGATGCGGTCCCCGAGACGAGTTTCGACCTCGTTGATTCGGTCGCCGAGGTGGTCGATGCGGTCCCCAAGACGCGTTTCGACCTCATTGATTCGGTCGCCGAGGTGGTCGATGCGGTCCCCAAGACGCGCTTCGACCTCGTCGATGCGCTCCGTGAGCCGCCCTTCGAGGTCGTCCAGATCGTCCTTCGTGGCGCTGGCGACGTCGAGGTCCGACAGGATCTCGGCGATGCGCTCGGCCTGTTCGGGGCTGAACGTGTCGTCCTCCTGGAGCCGGCGGGCAGCCTTGAGGGTGTCGATGGGCATAGCCAGAACGCCTCTGACAGGAAGAGCACGGAGAGTCAACTTCGGAAAAGTGAATTCTAGTTTGGGGACGTAGGTTCCTCTTCCCGGGCCACGGCTCACAGGGAGTCAAACGACCATCCCTCGGCGGTGAGCGTCTCCAGAATGGTCGCCAGCGCCGGGAGCGTCACGTCCTCGCAGACGGGGTTGTCGTGCAGCACGATCACCGAGCCGGGCCGCACGTGCCGGATGACAAACCGGGCGATCCGGTGGGACGTTGCGGTCTGGAGGTAGTCGCCGGGCATCACGTCCCACATCACCATCCGCTGGTTCTGCGCCGCGCACCACTGTCGAAGGACTCCTGTGGGATGGCCGTAGGGCGGGCGCAGTGCCCGAATGCGGGTCTGGGTCAGGTCCTCCAGGCACCGGGTGGTCCGCGCCAGCTCCGTCGTCAGCCGTTCCGTCGGCACCGACCAGGGATCGACGTGGGTGTAGGTGTGGTTCCCGATCCGATGCCCGGCCGCGGCAATGGCCCGCGTGCGGTCGGGATGGGCCTCCGCGTTTTGGCCGAGGAGGAAGTGCGTCGCCTGCGCGTCGTACTGGGCGAGGAGGTCCAGCAGGTCGTCCGTCAGTTCCTCCGTGGGCCCGTCGTCGAACGTGAGATAGGCCGTTCGGGCCTGTGCGTCGACCCGCCAGAGCATGTCGGGAAAGAAGCCCCGGAACGGACGAAGGCCATAGGTGGCGAGGTAGGGAATGAGAAAGCGCATCTCGTTTACGTGTGAGCGTGGTTGCGTGTGGGCGTGATCGTGGGTGGACAATTTGGGCGCTTGCGCGTCACGACTCACGTTTCAGAATCTCCCGCACCGGCTCGGGCATGGACGCTTGAAAGCGGTCGACCAGCGCCCACAGTCCCGCGAAGGGAAGGGCAACCACCTGCACCAGCACAGTCGACACAATCGAGCGGAGCAGGTCGCGCTGGCCGTAGAGCTTGGCGGCGGGAAGCGTGAGGAGCACGTCGGCCCCCATCTTGCCGACGAGCGCGAGGAGGGTTGGCTGCCGCCACGCCGGACGGGCGACGGCCACGACGCTACAGGCGAGAAGCGTGGCGTGCAGGAGCCAGAGGCCGGCGGCCTGCCCCCGAACGATCCAGGACGGATCCCGGGACGATCGCGCGAGCTCC
>JBDGQM010000096.1:5322-24074 GCA_042219065.1 Salinibacter sp.
CGGCGAACGAGGAGACCGGGGCCCGCCGCGCCATCGCGTCCGGATCGGGAGCGTAGCGGGCGGAGTCCGATGGGGCGGTCCGGAGCGAGCCAGCGCTGCCGTCCGGTTCGGAGGGGAGCGCGCCGGGGCGGAGGGCGCGGTTCTGTGTGCCCGGGCCGAGGGGGAGGCCGACCTGCGACAGCCCGCCGGCCCGGGCCTGGCGACCGACATGCTGGAGGGCCTGGAGACGAGGCAGAAAGAGATCCTCGTGCTCGACCACCGTAGGCCCAACGACCATCGGAGTGTCGGCGGTGCAGTGCCGAACCATGGTCCGAATCCACGGGGGCGACACGGTGCTGCCCGAGGGGAGCGTGAGGACGACATCGCCGCGGGCAGCGTCGAGGGCGGTCTCCAGCGCGCGTTCGCCTGGATCTTGCGTCTCCACGGACATGTGCTGGACGCTCAGGTCGCCGTGCTCGTTGCCGTGGGAGGATCCGTCGGAGCCCAAGTGCAGGAGCACGACGTCGAGCCGGTCCGCGGGATAGTCGCAGTCCTGGATCGCCTGTATCGTGGCCCCGGGCGGCTCCGCGGAGACGGGGACCACGACCGACACCGAGGGCCAGTCCGGCGGCGGGGACGGCGCCGACCGTCGGCGGGCCTGAAAGAAGCCCACCCCTGCTACCCCCGCCAGAACGACGTAGAGCCCCACGAGGACGACGAGAAGACCGACGACGGCGGTGGGCATAGACAGGGCAAAGAATCCGTCAGCAAGAAGATCGAGACGCACGCAACGATCCGCAGCGGTCCCCCGCACAGAGGGCAACCGGTGGAGATACGGAGTCCGGCAGAAACGTTGCAAGGCAACGCCCAGAACGTCCAGTATTTACGAGAACGACGGTTTTCCCCGCCTGTCGGGTTCGTTGTCTGTCCGAATCGACTCAGGGAGCCCGACCTGGGATCAGGGACGACGAAGCTGGTGGTGGGACGGGCGCAGGGCCTGAAGGTCCTGATTGAGGGTGAAACGAACGGCCGTGACGCCCTCCGGACTGAGCCCAACCGCAAGGTCGAGCGACGGCGTCTCCCGGAACAGAATGCCGACGTGCAGCCCCACGGACGCGGCGGGGCGGAGGGGCACCGACGATGGATCGATGGTGGGAGACTCCTCGAACGTCACGTCCGCGGCGGCGTCGGAAAACACGTCGTCGTACACGCTGGCGGCGTGGATCCCGAAGTGGCCGTCAAAGCGGATCAGGTTCAGGGGCTGAGCGATCGGGAAGCGGTACAGCACGCTACTCAGGAGCCGATCTGAATCGACGAACCGGTGTCGGGCCCATCCGGGAACGCGGGCGCCGCCGAGGGTGGGACGCAGAAAGTAGGGCACCGAGGCCTGGCCCTGGGCTACGGTGTGGGTCAGCGACAGCCGCCCCACGAGATGATGGGCGCCGCCGAGCGGCACCTGCCCGGTCGTGGAGAGGTGCAGTTGATCGAACCGGATGAACGAGGAGGTGACGCCGATGTATCGGACCCACCCGGCTTCGAGACGGAGACCCCGAGGCGAGCGGGGTCCCTGCGGGCGAGTGTCGTACTGGACGTCAACCCCCACACGAATCCCGGTGTGTCCGGACTCGAGAGGGCCCACCGGGTCCGAGGAAAGTTGCTGAAGGTGAGTCTGGGACTGTGCGTCGAGCCTTGGGGCGGACGGGGCAGGCACACGATCGACTCGGTGGGCAGAGAGGCCGAGGTGCGGCTGCACGAGCAGGCGCTGCCCGAGCAGGTGCTGACCGGTGCGCAGACGAACCTGCAGGGCGGAGCGCTCGATGGATTGCCGCGCATCGGCGGACGAGCCGGGCCCGAGTCCATAGAACCAGTCCCGGTTCGTATGGAGGCCGCGGGCACTGACCAGCACGTACTGGCGGGCCCGGTCCGGGTTGGCACTGGCCCAGGCGGCGGTGGCCACCTGCTCGTGCCGGGCCGGGGCGGCGGTCAGAAGCGCCTGCGCGTGGCGGCGGCCGAGATGATGCACTACGAGGCCGGCTCCCACCCCTGCGCCTACCCGCGGACTCCACGTGTCGAGCGGGTAGAGCCGGACGTTGAGGGCGGGATCTTCGGGGGCGCCCGGAAAGCCGACCTGGGCGGCCGCGGGCGCGCTCAGCACACCGAGCATCGCCCCGAGCAGAACGAGAAGCCGCAGGGGGAAGACGCCGTCTGGCCGATCTCTAAAGACAGGAAAGGAGATCACCGCGCGATCCATGTGCATGAGTGGAGATCATCGCCTATGTTGAAGGCGAGGACAGGCCGCCGTCCGTCGTCGGCCCCGGATCATTCAGTGTAACTGGTTCCCGTCTCACAATCATCGAAAACCGTATGCGAATCCTTGTCATTGGGAGCGGAGGGCGCGAGCATGCCCTCGTCGCCTCCCTCGCCCAGAGCGACCACGTCTCCGCCCTGTTCGCCGCCCCGGGCAATCCGGGGACTGCTCAGGAGGCCACCAACGTCGACTTTGCCGCGAACGACATCGACCGGCTCGTCGATCTTGCCCAGGACGCGTCGGTTGATCTCACGCTCGTGGGGCCGGAGCAGCCCCTCGTGGAGGGCATCGTCGACCGGTTCGAGGCCGAAGGGCTGTCCATCGTCGGCCCGCCCCAGGCGGCGGCGCGGCTGGAGGGCAGCAAGGCCTTCGCTGATCAGTTCATGGCCCGGCACGACATCCCGACGGCGTCGTTCCGGGTGTTTGCGGCCGAGGAGTACGACGAGGCCTCCGCCTACCTCGACGAGGTGGGCGCCCCGATCGTCGTCAAGGCCGATGGGCTGGCGGCGGGCAAGGGATCGTTCGTCTGCTCTACCCTCGACGAGGCGCACGACGCGCTCGACCAGATCGTGCAGGAGCGAGCCTTCGGGGCCGCGGGCGACCGGGTCGTGATCGAGGAGATGATGGAGGGCGAGGAGGTGAGCGTCCTGGCCCTCACCGACGGCGCGCACTACGTGCTCCTGCCCCCGTCGCAGGACCACAAGCCCATCGGGGAAGGCGGAACGGGCCCCAACACCGGCGGCATGGGGGCCTTCGCCCCGGCGCCCATCGTCGACGGATCTCTACTCACGCGCATCTGCCGCGAGATCGTGGAGCCCACCCTCCAGGGCATGCAGGAAGAGGGGACGCCGTATCGCGGGGTGCTGTACTGTGGCCTGATGATCACGGAGGAAGGGCCGAAGGTCGTGGAGTACAACTGTCGCCTCGGCGACCCGGAGGCGCAGGTCGTCCTTCCCCTCGTGGAGTCGGACCTGGTTGAGGTCTTTCAGAATCTTGCCGACGGCGACCTGCGGGGCGCACAGCTCCGAACGTCTCCCGGCGCCGCGGCCTGCGTCGTGCTCGCGTCGGACGGCTATCCCGTCGAGTACGAGACCGGGGTCGAGATCACCGGCATCGAGGCGGCGGAGCGACTGGAAAACGTCTCGGTCCGTCACGCCGGAACGCGGCGCACCGACGCGGGCACGCTCGTGACCGACGGCGGGCGGGTGCTCGGGGTCACGGCGCTCGGCTCTGATCTGCCCACGGCCCTCGACCGTGCCTACGAGGGCGTCGATCGCGTCCAGTTTGACGGCCAAACCCTCCGCCGCGACATCGGCGAAAAGGGGCTCGTCCACCTGGAGGACGCGTAACGCCCTGCTACTCGTTCCGTCGGCCCGCTGACCATGATTGCCAGACGTCTCCTGCTGCTTTTCGTCCTCGGAGTCGGCCTCGGCCTGCCCGGCGTCGTGCCGGGAGGGCAGGCGCAGGCGACGGAGGGGACGGCGGCGGCGTGGACGACGCTTGCACGCTACGGAGACGCGAAGGCCCTGGCGGTCGATCCGCGGGGACGGCTGTACGTGGCCGACGCGGGCCGCGACGTCGTCGAGATTCTCAGCGCCGAGGGAGAGCCGCTGGATGTGATCGGCGGGTCTGGCACGCGGCCGGGGGCGTTCGACGTGCCGTCCGACGTGGACCCGACGAACGGCCAGGTTCTTCTCGTGGCCGACACTTACAATGGACGGATCCAGCGCTTTTCGGAGGAAGGACGGTATCTGGAGTCCCTGCCCATCGGCCGACCGGACCAGCGGGCCGGGGCCGGGTGGAGCTTCGAGAATCGCGAAGCCAGCGATCCCGTTCAAGGCAACGGGCGCCCCACTGCCGTGGCTCAGGATGACAACGGGTCGATTTTTGTTCTCGACCAGCGCAGGCGACAGCTTCTGAAGTGGACGGACCTCGGGGGCGTGGAACGGATTGTGGACGGCGGGACGCGATTGCAGGATCCCGTCGCCCTGGCGATTGGCGACGCCCGGCAGCTCTACGTGGCCGACGCCGGGCAGGACGCGGTGCTCGTCTACGATAGCTTCGGCACCTTTCGTCGGCGGGTGCCGGTCCCGCCGCTCCCGAACGTCCAGGCGCTTGCCGTCCGCCGGGGACGCCTATACATCGTTTCTGCCGACGCCGTCCGGATCTGGGACCAATCGAAGGGGCTCGTGGCTACGCATGTGGTCGACCGGTCCGAACCTCTCGCGGACGTCGCGCATGCCAACGGCGATGTGTATCTCCTCACGGACGCCCGCCTTCTCCGGGCGGACGGGTGGTAGGGGAAAAGGACGCACCGCGGACGACGCCGTCGGTTCACATGTCGCTCGTGAGGCACTTTCGACGACGAACGGCTCGACGCATTGGATCGTCCGGTCAGGGGATGTGTTGATGCAAGTCCTGCGGGTCCCCCAGCTCAGGTTTGTTAGGCATTCGATTCCTGTGTCTCACGCTGCGCCGATTGTTCGAGTCCTGCTCTTGTGCGGGGTGGGCGGGCTCCTCGTGGTGGCTCCGGGCCGGGCACAGGACACCACCCGCGTGCCGGCGGCTCCGGACCGCCACCGCGACACGATCGACACGTTTCAGCCGCAGCCCTACGCACTGCGGCCGTTCGTCCTGCCGGGCAGCGAGGAGATCCGGGTGGGCTCCACGCGGCTCGACACGTCCGAGTACCGGCTCGATGCGCGGACGGGGCGCCTCTGGGTGCGTCGCGAGGACCTCCTCGGCGCCCGCGACACGCTCTTTGCGAGCTACCGCACGTATCCGTTTGCGTTCAAGGACGTGTATCGCCGCCGGGCGCCCGGCACGAGGGCCGCGGGGGACTCGGCCTCCGTGGCGGTCGTCGAGGAAGAGCGCGACAGTGCCCGTGGCTTTGATCCGTTCGAGGGGATCGACCTCCAGCGGAGCGGCTCCATCTCGCGGGGCGTCGTGGGGGGCACGCAGCGCGACGTGACCATCGAGTCGGGCCTTCGGCTGCAACTGCAGGGCGAGGTGGCCGACAGCGTGTTCGTGCGCGCCCTGCTGACCGACGAAAACACGCCGATTCAGCCGGAGGGCACCACGCAGCGGCTCCAGGACTTCGACCGCGTGTTTCTGGAGGTGGACGCCCCGCAGGGCCGGGCGCGGCTCGGCGACGTGGACATCGACCTGGACGGGGGCACCTTCGGCCAGTTCACGCAGAAGGTGCAGGGCATGGCGCTCCGAAGCAAGGGGCTCGGCCGGGAGGTCGGGCTGGCGAAGGGGGAGGCCACGGCCTTCGGAGCGGTGAGCCGAGGACGGTTCCGGACGCAGGACATCGAGCCTGAGGACGGCGTGCAGGGCCCCTATCGACTGCGAGGCAAGAACGGAGAAGACGCCATCATTGTCATTGCGGGGTCGGAGCGCGTCTATCTGGACGGGGAGCGTCTGACGCGGGGCCAGACCGAAGACTACGTCATCGACTACACGCAGGCGGAACTCACCTTCACGCCCGACCGGCTCATCACCGACGATCGGCGCATCACCGTCGAGTTTCAGTACTCGACGACGCAGTTTACGCGGACGCTGGTGGGGGGGCGCGCCACGGCGGGGGCGTGGCGCGGCGACGACGGCGACACGCGTCTGAACCTGGGGGCGACGGTCGTCCGGCAGGCGGACGGGCGCGACTTTCAGACCGCGTTCGACCTGTCCCGCCGGGACTCGCTGCGGCTCGTGCGGGCGGGGGACGACCCGGCGGTGCGGAGCGGGGCCCGCCGTGTTGAGTTCGATCCGGAGGCGCCGTTCGTGCAGTATCGACGTAGGTCCGTTACGCGGCCCGACGGGACTCGGGACACGATCTTCGCGGCCCTCGAGGAGGCGCCCGAGCCCGGGACACCGGTCTTTCGGGTCCGCTTTACGCGGGTGGGGCCGGGGAACGGGGCCTACGCCCGGGCCGGTGAGGAGACGAACGGGGTTGTGTACGAGTACGTGGGGGCGGGGGACGGGGCCTATTCGCCCGTGCAGCCGCTGCCCGCCCCCACGCGGCAGCGCCTCGTGGACCTGACAGGGTCGGTTGAGCCAGTGCCGGGCGTGGAGGTTTTCGGCGAGTGGGCGCAGTCGGTGAAAGATGAGAACCGGTTTTCGGACCTGGATGCACAGGACGATCGGGGTGGGGCGTCTGTGCTCGGGCTCACGGTGGCCCCGCAGCCGCTGGAGCTGGGAGGCGTCACTCTGGGGACCGTATCGGGCGAGGTTCGACGCCGGCGGCGCGGCCAGAATTTTGTGACCTTCGACCAGACGCGCCCCATCCAGTACGGCCGGCGGTGGAACCTCTCGCGCGGCGGATCGGACCTGCCGGACCGCCTGCAAGATCGGGGGACGGAGACGGTCGAGACGGGCACGGTGACGTTCGACTGGGGCACCGGCTCGACGGTCGAGGGCGGGCTGGGACGGCTGCGCGTGGGGAACGCCTTCGAGGCGTGGCGCCGGCGGGGACGCCTGTCGGTGGAGGAGAAGGGATGGCCCCGCGTGTCGCTACGGGGCGTGTCCATCACCAGTACCAACCGCCCCGCCCAGACCGACGGGGAGTGGCGGCGCTGGCAGGGCACGGTGCGCCAGCCGCTGCTCAACGGGCGCCTGGAGCCGCGGATCGAGGTGGAACGCGAAGTCCGACGCCAGGAAGTGCGGGGCACGGACAGCCTGGACGCCGCGTCGTTTCGGTTTCGTGAGCTTCGTCCCGGAATTTCCTACGAGCAGGGACCGATTCAGGCCACCGGAAGCCTGGAGTACCGGACCGAGGACGAGGGGGCCGACGGGGCCTTTCGGGACGCGAGCCGCACGTGGACGGCCGAGACCGACGTGACCTACGATCCGGAGGCGCCGTACCGGGCGTCTGTGCGGGGCGGGGTGCGGCAGCGTGAGGTTACGGACTTCTTCCGTCGCACCGAGCAGCGACGCGACACCGAGTCGGTCATCCTCCGGGTCGAAGGGCAGGCCCGTCCGCTCGACCGCGCCATCGACGCGCACCTCTTCTACGACGCCGCCACCGAGCGGACGCCGATCCAGCGCGAGGTGTTCGTACAGACGACGCCCGGGCGGGGAGAATTCGTCTGGCGCGACGAGAACGACGACGGGGTGCAGCAGGTCGACGAGTTCGTCCCCGAGACGACCCCCAACGAGGGCACGTACGTGCAGCGGTTCGTGCCGTCGGACACGCTCGAATCGGTGGTGGACCTGCAGGCCCGCAGCCGCCTCACGCTGCGTCCCCGGCGCCTGTGGACGCGGGGCGACGTCTGGTGGAAGACGTGGCTGCGTCAGGTCACGACGGAAACGCAGGTGGAGGTCCGAGAACAGAGCCGCACGGAGAATCCCACCGACATCTACCGCCTGGAGCTGGACCAATTCCGGCGGCCGGGCCGCACCATCGACGGCTCGGTGCGGATGGAGCAGCGCGTGGAGCTGTTTCGGACGCAGCGCGACTACGGGCTGGAGGCCTCCTGGCGGCAGGTGCGGGGCCTCACCGAGCGGGCGGCGGGTTCCGAACGGCAGTTCCTAAACCGGTGGACGGTGGAGGGCCACGTCCGGCCCGCGCCTACGTGGGACGTGCGACTGACGGGCACGACCGAACGGGACCGCGTGCAGAGCGAGGCCTTCGACGAGGCCCGGAGCTACGACATCCGGACGCTCCGGGTCCGGCCCGAGGTGTCCTACCAGCCCCAGCGCACGCTCGACCTGACCCTGTCCGGCGTGTTCGCGCGGAAGCGGGACGGGGCCAAGGGCCGCGAGGCCACCCTCTACACCCTGCCGCTGGAGCTGACGTGGCGCCGCGCCGGGCGACTGCGGCTGAACGCCAACGCCGAGGTGGCGCGGGTCGACCTCTCCGGCACTGCCGTCGGGCGGGCGCAGTTTGAACTGACGGACGGGCGCGGGCCGGGCACGTCGGTCCTGTGGGGGCTGCAGGGGCAGTACGCGCTGACCGACAACCTCCGCGCCACGGTCAAATACGACGGTCGCGCCCCGGCCACCGCCGACCCCATCCACACCGTTCGGGTGCAGGTGAGCGCGTCGTTCTGACGTTCGCTCTGGTCCCTCCGTCACGCCGCGTCGGGGTCGACGACCAGGCGGGGCGGGATGCCGTCCCGAATCAGGCGGTCGGCGAGGCGGAGGAGGCGCTGTTGCTCGGGCCAGGCGAGCCGGGTCACCGCCTCCTGTGCCGGCAGCCACGCAAACGCGTCGTGTTCGTCGTCGAGCACCGGATCGTCGGGGAGGGCGGCGGCGAAGGCCGGGATGAGATTGATGCGGTCGTCCGCCCACTCGTAGAAGGCGTTCACGGAGGGGATCGTCCACAACCGGCGGGGCGAGTGCCCGGTCTCCTCCGTGACTTCCCGCAGCGCGGTTTCCCAGGCGGCCTCATTCGCTTCGATCTTGCCCCCCACCATGCGCCACTGTCCGGCGTAGGCCACGTCCGGGGCGCGGTGGAGGAGCAAAAACTCGGGGTTGACGGACTGCTCGCGGTAGGGGTACACGTCGACGACGCGGATGGACGAACTGGGCATGGGACGGAGAAGTCAGTTGGGGACCGTGCGCCTCAAAGATAGAAAGGAGACCGGAAAACGCCCATCTGAGAACATGTGCATGTGTGGTCGTTCTCAGGCGAGGAACCTGGGGCGGAGCGTGCCAATAGACGCTGTGGTCTTGCGCTGAGCGCCAACGGATTCTATGCGCCGACTTCGCTTCATATCGGCCTGCCTCCTGCTCGCGGCATTTGCCGTGGGAGGCGTGGCGGGGCCTGTGCTGCACTGGTTGCAACACGCGGCCAGGCAGGCCGCGGCCGCCGACCGGGTCTGTCACAACGAAGCGGTTCACACGGCGGAGGACGCGGTGTGGACGCATCAAGGCGAAGATCTATTTGCCCCGGACTGCGACCTGTGTGCCACGCGGCTTCTGGTCGTGATGCCGGCGCCCCGGCCGCCCCTGGCTCCCCAGCACGTGGGCACCACGAGGGTCGCCCATCGGTCGCACGTGGCCTCGGCGGTGGTATTCACCGACCGGTTCATCCGCGGGCCTCCATCTCTTCCTGAGGCCCGTCCGGTCCCCGCGTAGTTGTCGGTTTCACACCGGCGATTGCCCGTCGTGCAGCGCGAAGCATTCGGCAGCGTTGCAGTGCTCGCGCCTCGTTCTCCTCCCAGGGCCCCTGTCCGCGTGACGGGGGAGTGCTCTACGGGATCCAGAGAGACGAGCGGTGGACGCGGACGGTACGTTGTGTCTACGAGTGCTCCTCACACACCGGGGAGTCCCGTCCGTGCTTCGTTGTACCGATGCTCCGCCCCCCCATGCCCCTCCGTTCCTTCGTTGTCTGTTCTGTTCTTTTGGCAGTGTTCCTCCCGCCGTCCACCCACGCCCAGTCCTCCCGGGCCACCGTCACCGGCACCGTTACCGACGCCGACGACCGCCCACTTCCGGGCGTGCAGGTCGTTGATCCGGCCCTCCAGCGCGGCACCACGACCGACGCCGACGGCCGGTACCGAATTGACGCCCTGCCGGTTGGGGATCACACCCTCGAGTTTCGGTTCGTGGGGTACCAGACTGCCGTACGCACGGTGACGCTCGACGCTGGCGAGACGGTGACCCTCGACGTCACGCTCAAGACCCAGGTGCTCGAAACGGACGGGGTGATCGTTACGGGTACGCCCCGCGCACAGAGTACGCTCACCAGCCCGCAGGAGGTGGATGTGGTTGGCACCGAGGCCCTGAGCGGAAGCCGGAGCGCCTCCCTCGGGGCCACGTTGTCGGAGAACGTGACGGGCGTCTCCAACATTCAGACCGGCTCGCAGGCCGGGAAACCGGTGCTGCGTGGCCTGTCGGGCAACCGCATCGTCGTTCTGAAGAACGGCATCTCGCAGGAGTTCTTCCAGTTCGGGGTCCGCCACTCGCCCCCGACCAACGCCAGCGAGGCCGGTCGCATTGAAGTAGCGCGCGGCCCCAGCAGTATTCAGTACGGGTCCGATGCTCTCGGCGGCGCGATCAACGTCATCCCGAAGGACGTTCCCACCGCCGACCCGGGCGAGACCCAGTTCGGGGGCCAGTTTCAGTCCCAGTTCTACACCAACAACAACGAGCGAGCCGTTGGGCTTGATCTGACGGGGGCTCGGGGGGCTGTGGGCGTCCGGGTGGGGGTCGAGCGGCGAATCGCCGACAACTTCACGACCCCGGACGCGCCTTCCTTCTTCGAGACGAACACCGGGGGAACCTACGGGGATCCGAAATACACCGGCGAGGTGCCATTTACCAACTTCCGGCAGTGGTCCGGATACGCGCAGGTCGGCACCCAGGGCTCGTTCGGCAGCGTGCAGGTGTACGGCGACTACTGGCTGAATCGCCAGAACTTCCTGCTCCCCACCGGCGGCCCGAACGACAGCTCCGAGAATCCTCCGGTCGGTCTCGGTCAGAACCTGGAGCACGGCAACCTGATGGCGACGGCGAGCATTGTGACGGACGGCTTCGTGATCCAGCCGCGGCTGAGCCTGCAGACGTCCCTCCGCCAGTCGGCCGGGTCGGACACCCCGCTGGCGAGCATCGACGACAACGGGGGCTTCGACGACTTCGCGTTCCCGATTGATCTGCGGAACGACATTTACACCGGGCGCCTGGAGGTGAGCCACCCCGCCGTGAACTCGATCAGCGGGACCCTCGGGGCCGAGGTGCAATTCCAGGATGCGGACGCCCGAGGTCCGGTCGAGCTCCAGCCTCCCGCCGATACCTGGACCGTAGGGGTGTTTGCGTTTGAGGAGCTCGAGCGAGGCCCCTGGACCCTCAACGCCGGACTGCGGGGCGATTGGCAACGGATCGAGGCTGCTCCGAATGAGCGGACGACCGACCCGGCACTGCTGAAGAACGACTATCTTACGCTGGCCGGGGCCGTGGGGGCCAACGTGGTCGTGGCCGACGGGGTCGCCCTGGCGACCAATTTGAGCAGTGGCTTCCGCGCGCCCAGCGTCTTTGAGCTCTACGCCAGCGGCGTGCACGGCGGGGTCGCGGCGTTTCAGACGGGCAATCCCAATCTCGACCCCGAGCGCTCCGTGAGCGCCGACCTGTCGGTGCGCGTGCGGCGCGATCGCCTGACCGCGGCGGTCACCGGCTACGTCAACGTCATCAACAACTACATCCATCTGGCAAATACGGAGGAGACGGCCCCAAATGGGCTGCCAATCTTCGGGACGGACCAGACCGACGCGCTCATCCCGGGCCTTGAGTCCAGGATCGAGGCCCAACTGCGTCCCTGGCTCCACGTCGGCGGCGAAGTGGCCGTGCTGGGCGGAACCGGGGACGATCTCGGGCCGGAGGGTTCGGACGGTGCCCTCCCCCTGCTGCCGGCCGACAAGCTCACGGGCTTCCTGCACCTGACGCCGGACGGATGGGGGCCGCTCCGCGAGCCTCGGATCGAGATCGACGTGAAACAGGCCTTCGAGAAAGACGCCGCCGGTCGATACGAGCCGTTCGCCCAGTTCGACGGCGGCTTCGGCCCGGCCTTCGGGACGGCGTCCACGAAGGGGTATGTCACGACCGACGTGGCTGCAGAAAGCCGGCTCGACCTCGGGTGGGGGACGGCTCCCACCGTTCGGGTGGCCGTCCACAACGCGTTCGACACCACGTACCGCGACTTTTTGGACACGTACAAGGGCTACGCCCTGTCGCCGGGCCGGGACGTGCGCGTGTCGCTCTCGATGCCGTTCTAATCGTCGTGACGGGGCGGAAGGCCTCAACGCCCTGTGGCCTTTTGGACCCGTGGGTTGAGCATCGTGGGGCGTGGCGCACCAGAGAGACGACCGGCGGTGGGCTGCGGGCGGCGGCCGTTGAGGCAGTACCGCCACGGCCCCCTCACGGCACCGAAGGGCCCCCCAGCGCCACGCGCAGGGACGACTGCGATCCGGGTTGTCTGGGACGGCGGCCGATTGTATGTTCCGTCTCCCGAGACTTGTGTCGCTCTTAAGACAGTTCCATGACGGACGCCAGTCGGCCGGCCCCGCGGATTGCGATGTGGTCGGGGCCGCGCAACATCTCGACGGCGCTGATGCGCAGCTGGGGCAGCCGCGCGGACACGGCCGTCGTGGACGAGCCGCTTTACGCGCATTACCTCGCCGAGACGGGCCGGGCCCATCCGGGTCGGGAGGAAATCATCGACCGGTACGAGACGGACTGGCGCACGGTCGCGGAGCGCATCACCGGCCCGGTGCCCGACGGGGCCTCGATCTACTATCAGAAGCACATGGCCCACCACCTGCTGCCGACCATGGACTGGGGGTGGACGACACAGCTCCGCAACGCCTTTCTCATCCGAGAGCCGGGAGAGATGCTGACCTCGCTGATCGAGTTTCTGCCGGAGCCGACGCTCTCCGACACCGGCCTTCCGCAGCAGTGGCGGCTGTTCCAGCACCTTCGGACGCAGCGGGGCGAGCCGCCCCCTGTCATCACGGCCCGCGGTGTGCTGACGGCGCCCCGTCCCACGCTCCACGCCCTGTGCGAGGCGCTCGGGGTGCCGTTCCGGCCGTCGATGCTGTCCTGGGCGCCGGGCCCGCGCGAGACGGACGGCCTCTGGGGCCAGTACTGGTACGACGCCGTCTACGAGTCGACGGGCTTCCGGCCCTACGAGCCGAAAGACGAGTCCGTCCCCGCCCGGCTCCGGGAGTTGCACGAGGAGTGCCGGGCCTTCTACGACAAGCTCTACGCCCATCGTCTTTGTTCCTAATCCACCGATCCCCATGCGACAGACGCCCGACGAACGCAACGAAGACCTCATCGTCAACGTAGACGGCGAACTGGTCCACCGCGACGAGGCCGGCGTGAGTCCCTTCGACAGCGTGGTTCAGGGGGGCGACGCGGTGTGGGAGGGCCTCCGGCTCTACGACGAGACCATCTTCCGCCTCCACGACCACCTCGACCGGCTCCGCGACTCGGCCCAGGCCCTGGCCTTCGACGAGATTCCGTGGACGGACTATTTTATCGACGAATTGCGGCGCACGCTGGAAGCCAATGGGATGCGCGACGACGTCCACATCCGCCTCACGCTCACGCGGGGCGAGAAGATTACTTCCGGCATGGACCCGCGCCTCAACCAGTCCGGCCCCACGCTCATCATCCTGCCCGAATACAAGACGCCGGTCTACGACAAGAGCGGACTGTCCTTCGTCACGAGCTCGATCCGCCGCTTCCCGCCGGACGGGCTGGACCCGAAGATCCACCACAACAACCTTCTCCAGTCCATTCTCGCCAAGATCGAGGCCAACCACGCCGGGGCCGACGCCGCCCTCATGCTCGACCGCGATGGGTTTATCGCCGAGGGCCACGGGACGCACGTCTTCATCGTGGAAGGGGAGACGGTGGTGACCGGCCCCACGGAGGCCTGCCCGGAGGGCATCACGCGACAGACCGTGCTCGACCTCTGCGCGCGACACGACATCGACCACGAGGTGCGGCCGCTGTCGGTGACGGAGGCCTACCGGGCCGACGAAATGTTTTGCTCCGGCACCATGGGGGAACTAGCGGGCATCACGGCGCTGGACGGGCGGACCATCGGGACCGGCGCGATTGGGCCCATGACGGAGCGGCTGTCTGAGCTGTACGCCGAGGAGACGGCCTCCGAGGGATACCCGATCTTCGACGATGGGAATGATACGTGATGCGTGAAACGTGAAGGGTGCTCGACGCTCCTCACGCCTCACGTTCTCACGCAACGCGATCGTTCGGGTGTTCGCTTTTGCCCAGCTTTCCACTTCGGGGCCTGCCACGACTCATTCTTCCGGGGCAAAGAGAATCTCCAGCCACTCCACCTCCATCACGCCGGGCTTGCGGTGGCGGATGGGGGCCTCGAGGTGTTCGATGAGCGGGGCGTCTGCGGACAGCGGCGCCGGCCGAGGGCGCACGTGGGCGGCGAGGCTGTGCCGGCGCACGGTGGACGGATCGGTTTCGATGAGGGTGACGAGCCGCTCGCACGCCGCCGCGCCGATGGAGTCGACGGACGGGAGCGCGTAGGCGGCCCGGAGCCGCCCGGCCGATTCGCCACGGGCGGTCGAGAGCTTGAGGGCCACGTAGTTCTCGCGGAGGTCCTGGCCCAGATAGCGATCCGTCGGCAGCCCGGGCACGACGCGAAGGATGGACGAGGAGGCACAGGACGGCGGGTCGTCGGTCGATGAGACGGGCGTCCATGCGTCGCCCCGCCACGGATTCGTCTTCAGGGCAACCTCCTGCGCGGACGGGGTGAGCCCGGACCCGAACAGGACCAGGTCGAAGGTATCGACAGGCACGGTCGGCTGAGCCGGGCTCGGTTCGGGGACGAGGAGTGCCAGGACTGCGACGCTGAGGGCGAGGGGGCGGACGTCAGTCATTGGGAGGATGGGGGGCTGGTCAGGTCGATCTCAAGGCGAATCGGATCTGCCGACGCGGGGAGGCGAAGGGTCCCCGCCGTGGTATCGGGCAGTGTCTGCTCGGTGCCGTTGATGCGCACGCGCTCGATGCGGGGCCGGTCCTCGATGGGCAGCGGGCGCAGCGTCTTGACGTCGGGACTGTCGAGGCGGTAGTGGAGCGTCGCCGACGCATCGCCGGTCCAGAGGTTCAGGTACAGGGCGTTGAGCAGGGCGTGCTCCATGGCGTGGTACGAGGTTTTGGTGCGCACGGCCTTGTCGCCGTCCACCACCTCGCCGTCGAGCGTCGTGCGGAGCACAGTGCCCCCGTGCTCCTCGTCCACGAACGCGTCGTTCCAGAACCGCGCGCCCTGGCGGAAGGCGCTCCGGTAGCGCTCGTCGTCCGTCATCCGGTAGGCATAGAGCTGGAGCATGTTGCCGTAGGCCTGGACCCACCACACGGCGGTGCTCGGATGCTGAGACAGATCCGTGCGCTTCAGTTTGTGCAGCCAGGCCCCGGTCTCGTCGTGGAAGGCCCGTTCCAGAAGCCGGTCGGTGAGGGCGAGCCCCTGGCGCCGGTACCTCTCGGTGCCGGTGAGGGCATGGAGCCGGAGCAGCAGCCAGGCGACCTCCAGGTTGTGGCCCACGTTGATGTGGCTGTTCTTCGAATCGTCCGGCAGGAAGGTCCAGTCCTTCGCAAATCGCTCCCGGATCCACCCGCGATCGTTCTGCATGTGCGTGAGGGTCAGGTTCATGATCTCCTCCGC
The DNA here is from genome assembly GCA_042219065.1 of Salinibacter sp. Lineage (GTDB taxonomy): Bacteria > Bacteroidota > Rhodothermia > Rhodothermales > Salinibacteraceae > Salinibacter. The sequence continues at coordinate 20,748 of JBDGQM010000096.1, forward strand.
CCGTCGGAGATACGCAGGGTCGCCCGTGGCTGGATACAGGTAGAGCAGGTAGCCGGAGAGGGGGGCAAGTTGCGGCGAGAAGTCTTTCACACTCGCCTTCACCGACCCGTCGCGGTGCAGGACATCGACGTAGCCGCCGTGCGCCTCGTCCCAGGCGTGGTCTTGCATAAACCTGCGCGACCGCCTCAGATAGGTGCCGGCCCGGTCGTCACGCGTGGCAATGTAGTAGAGGGCCAGGCCCGTCGTCGCGTAGATCTGCATGAACAGGTCCTTGTCGGAATCGACGACCTCGCCGGTGCGGGTGACGGCGTTGTACCACCCGCCGTGCGTCTCGTCCCACCCGTGCTCGATCAGGAAGTCGAGAATGGCGTCGGCGTCGTCGAGGTACGCCTCGCGCCCGCTCAGCAGATAGCCCGCGGCGTAGCTGTAGAGGTGGCGGGCCAGCATGCCGGGATACTGCGTTGACGAGTCGGTCGGGGTCCAGGTGCGATCGAGCTCGGCGTAGAGGGTCCCGTCGCCGGCCTGGGCGTGCCGGGTCCACGCCGAGAGGATGGTCCGGCCCTGCGTGGTCCAGAACCGACCCTGGAGGAGAGAGTCAGCGGGCTGGGCGGGCGCGGAGGACAGGCCCCCGCAGAGAAGCAGCAGGCCGAGACTGAGCGCAATGGGGGAACGAACTTGCATGGGCGGCGAACGGGCGTGAGAGGACAACGAAGGATGACAACAAACAAACCAGAGACAGCGGAATTGAAAAGGCCGCGCTGAGGGGACGCGGCGTCCACTCTCAATGTCGGGCACGTACGCTCCGCGATCCACGTCTTCGTTTGATGTCCGCCGACACGTTCTACGCCGACATACCCGTGCTGGAGGATTTTGTCCAGGTGGCCGATCCGGCCCACTACACGCCGGTGCCCGACGACTGGCTCGTGGCGGTGGGCGACGTGCGCAACTCGACCGGCGCCATTGAGGAGGGGCAGTACAAGGAAGTAAACGTCGTGGGCGGATCGCTCATCACGGCCGTGCTAAACGTCGTTGGGCCGTACTCGGTCCCATACATGTTTGCCGGCGACGGCGCGGCGATATGTGTGCCGGCCGGCCCCAAAGACGCCGTGGAGCAGGCCCTGGCCGGCACCCGGGCCATGGCGGCCGATCGGTTTGGGCTCCGGTTGAGCGTCGGGCTCGTCCCGATCGAGGATCTGCGGGCGCAGGGGGCGCCCGTGCTCGTGTCGCGGTTTCGGCTCTCCGACACCATCGAGCAGGCCGTCTTCATGGGAGGGGGGCTCCACGTGGCGGAGGAGCAGGTGAAGGCCGATCCGGACGGCCCTTACGGGATTCCCGGGTCGGTCCCGGCGGAGGCCGATTTTTCGGGGTTGGAGTGCCGCTGGAGCAACGTCCCGAGCCGCAAGGACGAGATCGTGGCCCTCCTGGTGCAGGCCCAGGGGGGCTCGCTCGATGCGTACGCGCGGGTCTACGAAGACGTGATCGACGCGCTTCGCCGCATTTACGGCGGGCTCGAAAGCCGACCGCTCGTTCACAGCCAGCTTCAGCTTTCCGTGTCCCCGCGCCGCCTGTCCATCGAACAGCGGGTGCGTACCTTTGGGCAGAGCCTGTGGGACGGGGCGCAGTACTGGGCGACGCTTGCGTGGGAGACGCTGATGGGGTTCATTCTGATGGAAGGGGACTGGGCCACCAGCGAAACCAACTGGGGCGACTACAAAGAAGACCTGGAGGCCCAGACCGATTTCCGCAAGATGGACGGCACGCTTCGTCAGGTCATCGCCGGCACCACGGACCAGCGGAAGCAGTTGGAGGACTACCTTCAACGCGAGTGTGAGCGCGGCCGGCTCGTCTACGGGCTCGATACCTCGGCGGAGGTCATGATCACGTGCTTGGTCATCCAGCACGAAAAAGAACACGTTCACTTCGTCGACGGGGCGGGCGGCGGGTACGCCAACGCGGCAAAAGAACTGAAGGCGCGCGAAAAGGCCCTTGCGGACTGATCCGTGCCCTCGACGCTGTGGGAATCGATGCTTATCTTTCCCCGGAGAGACGAGTTCGTCGGGTTGTCCCGCCCCGCGGCCCGGACGAGTGGGCGAGCGATTGGGCAGGGCGTTGCTTCTAATCTGCACATGGCCTCCACGACTGATTATGCGCTCACGTACTCTGGCTGATCCCGTGCGTATGTTCAGACGAGCGGTCGTCTGCCCCGGCTTCGGGGTTGTAATTGCTTTGCTCGGCGTCCTTGCGGCGGCGTCTCCCGCGGCCGCACAGCCTGCCGCCCAGACCGTCACGGATCTGAACGGGAAGGTCCTGTTCCAGGTGAACGAGAACGGGGGACTCTGGGCCCCCGGCACCTTCGGCGACGGACGGCTTCCCGCCGAGGGCGCGGGCACGCGGCTGCTCTGGCACCCGGGCAAAGCGGCCTTCCGGGCGGGGCGTGTGGGCTTCGGGATGAGCAACGGGACCGAGTGGGCCGCGGCGTCGATCGGCGCCTACTCCTTTGCCACCGGGGTGAACACGCGCGCCTCGGGCCGCGGCGCCGTCGCCCTGGGGCAGGGCACAGCGGCGACGGGCCCGCAGTCTGTTGCGGGCGGATACCAGACCACCGCAGCGGGCCTGCGGTCGATGGCCGTCGGCGACAACACGACGGCGCGCGGTACCTTTTCGACGGCCCTGGGCCTCAACACGACGGCCTCGGCGAGCGCGTCCGTGGTCCTGGGACGGTGGAACGTGGTGCGGGGGACGCCGGAGGCGTGGCGGGGCACGGACCCGCTCCTCGTGGCCGGCAATGGCCGCGGGCCGTCCGCCCGCTCCAACGCGCTGATGCTCCGCAAGAACGGCGACCTGCGGATCGCGGGCACCCTCACCGAGTCCTCGGACCGGCGCTTCAAGACGGACATCGAGGCGCTGGGGCCCGTGGGCGACGCCCTGGAGCGACTTCGGCCCGTGCGGTTCCGTTTCGAGACGGGCACCGGGCACCCGTCGGGGCCGCAGGTGGGGCTCCTGGCGCAGGACGTGCGGGCGGAGTTTCCCAGCTTGGTGCAGGAGGGGGCGGACGGTCGCCTCGGCCTTGCGTACCCCCGGCTGACGGCCGTGCTGCTCCGGGGCCTTCAGGAGCAGCGCACCCGCATCGACTCGCTGCAACAGCGGCTCGCGCAGGTGGAGCGACTGGCCAACACCCAGGACAAACTTGCTGCGCAGGTGGCCGCACTGAAAGATGCCTCGAGCACGCGTCCGGCCCCTCGGAGCGGGGGCCTCGGAATGAGTGTGGGGATGGCGCTGTTATTACTCGTAATGGGGGGACTGGTGGGGGCCGCTCTCATGGCAGGA
>JBDGQM010000097.1:0-3359 GCA_042219065.1 Salinibacter sp.
ATGTGCGCGGCACCGCAAAACTGCTTCCCCCGGGAGAAAACGTCACACCCGTCGCTCCTTTCTGGCGTTCAGAGAAAGGCACACATACCTTCGACATATAGCACAACGCGTTCTGAGAAGAGCCCAGCAGGCACATTCAGGCGAGACATGATCTCTCTCCTTCTCTTCGTTGGAATCGTTGGGGCGGTCTTCGTTGGGTTCAACATCGGCGGATCCTCGGGGGGCGTGGCCTGGGGCCCGGCCGTGGGAGCCGGCCTGATTAAGAAAACGTCCGCGGCGGCGCTGATGACCGGATTTGCCTTCCTGGGCGGATGGACCGTCGGCCGGAACGTGATCGCCACTCTGGCCGAGGACATCATCGCGGTCTCCATTTCGCTCCAGCAGGGCGTCGCCCTCCTCTTTTTCATTGGGTTTGGCATCTTGCTCTCCAATCTGCTCAGCGTCCCCGTCCCTACGTCCATGACGACCGTGGGCGCAATTGCCGGACTGGGCCTTGCGACCGGCCAGCTCAACTTTGAGACCATCGGCTGGATTGCCACGTGGTGGGTGGTCGCGCCCTTCCTCGGCTTCTTCGTCGGCCTCATCATTGGGCGCCACTTTTACCCCGAGCTGAACCGGCGTTTTCGGATCGCCTCGTCGGAGGGGACCCTGCTCACAGTCGACTGGGACGGGGCTCTTCCCACCGTCCGGCTTGGCCCGAACACAACGCCCGGAGAGGTGATTGGGACGGGGCTCGTGCTTGCGGTGAGTTGCTACATGGCCTTCAGTGCCGGGGCTAGCAACATTCCCAACGCCGTGGCCCCCCTGGTGAGCAGCGGGGCGCTGGACGTTGACGCCGCGATTATCATCGCGACCGTCGCCATCGGCGTGGGGGCGTTCACCATCGCGCGGCGGACGATGGAGTCGGTGGGGACGGAGCTCACCGACATTTCGCTCTTTGCCGCCCTCATCGTCATGACTACAGCGGCGTCGATCACGGCGGGCCTCTCGTACCTCGGGGTGCCCATCAGCCTCGTCATGGCCACGGTGATGACGATTGCGGGCCTCGGGTGGGGCCGGGCCACCCGCCCGATTGCGCTGGAGGACGCCGTCCGCGGGTCCCTGCGCGGGGAGATTGGGGTGGAGATTGCGCTGGACGCGGTGACCGTGGACCAGGATCCGCCGGTCGCACAGATCGGAGAGGCAGAGCCCAAGAAGGTCCTGGAGGAGGCCGGTGACCTGTTCGACCAGCAGGCCCTGGCGCGTTACATCTCGATGTGGATCGTTGGCCCCTCCGTGGCGTTGGCACTGTCGTACGCTTATTTCTACACCGGATTCATCGGCGGATAGTGTCGAGGGGCCTGCACCCGCGCTCCGTCCGGGGCCGGTGTGGACGCACAATCTGGTTCCTGTTTTCCCCACCCTTATGTCTGTTGATCGTCGCCAGTTTTTGGAAGCCTGTTCCGCCGCGGGGCTGAGTGGCCTGTTCCCCGGCGTCCTCTACGCGCAGGTGGCCGAGGAGGACGAATCGCCCATCACGCCCGAGCACGTGGCGGCCGCCGAAACGATTGCGGGCGTCTCGTTCACCGAGGACGAGCGCAAGCTGCTGGTCGAGAACCTGAACGAGAACCTCGACCAGTACCAGGCGATGCGGGAGCAAAAGATTCCGAACGCCCGGGCGCCGGCCTCCACCTTCGACCCGCGGCGGGGGGGCGCAGAGATCCCGGACGTGCCGCCCAGCGACGACGGGGCCACCGTGTCGCTGCCGTCGGTCGACCGGCCCAGTACCGACGAGGACCTCGCCTACGCCTCCATTCCGGAGCTGGCCCACCTCCTCCGGACGCGTCAGGTGACCAGCGTGGAGCTCACCGAGCTGTTTCTCGCGCGGCTGCGACGGCACGACGAGGCGCTGAACGCGGTGATCACGTACACCGAGGAGCGGGCGCTGGAGACGGCCCGCCGGGCCGACGAGCAGCTGGCGGCGGGCGAGTGGCGCGGGCCGCTCCACGGCATCCCGTACGGCGCCAAGGACCTGCTGGCGGTGAAGGGCTACAAGACGACCTGGGGCGCGACCCCCTACAAGGACCAGCAGATCGACGAGACGGCCACGACCATCCGGGCGCTCGACGAGGCGGGGGCGGTCCTGGTGGCAAAGCTGTCGCTCGGGGCGCTGGCGTGGGGCGACGTGTGGTACGACGCGACGACCAAAAATCCCTGGAACCTCGATCAGGGATCCAGCGGCTCCTCGGCGGGCCCGGCCGCGGCTGTCTCCGCCGGGTGCGTGCCGTTCGCCGTCGGGTCCGAGACGCTGGGCTCCATCGTCTCGCCCTCCACCCGCTGCGGCGTCACGGGCCACCGGCCCACCTTCGGGGCCGTCAGCCGGCACGGCGCCATGGCGCTCTCGTGGACCATGGACAAGCTGGGCCCCATCGCCCGCTCGGCGCTCGACTGTGCCCTCGTCTACGACGCGCTCCGCGGGGCCGACCCCAACGACCCCGCCTCGGTCGACGTCCCGTTCCCGTTCGACGCGTCCCGAGACGTGGAGGGCCTCCGCGTCGGCTACCTGAAGGAGGCGTTTTCGGAGGATTACGACAACCGCGCCGCCGACCAGGAGACGCTGGACGTGCTCCGAGGCCTCGGGGTGGATCTGACGCCGGTGGCCTGGGAGCCAGGGGTGCCCGTGGGGGCGCTCCTCAACACGCTCGACGTGGAGGCGGCGTCCGCCTTCGACGAGCTGACGCGGTCCGGCGGCATCGACGAGATGGTGCGCCAGGGCGAAGACACGTGGCCCAACGTCTTCCGCACCGCCCGATTCGTGCCGGCCGTGGAGCACACGCAGATGCGTCGCCTGCGCGTGGATCTGATGGAGCAGGCCCACGCGGTCATGCAGGACCTCGACGTGCTGGTGAGTCCCAGCTTTGGCGGCGGGACGCTCGGCATCACGAACCTCACGGGGCATCCCTGCGTGTGCCTCCCCAACGCCCTGCGGCCGGTGGAGGAGGGGCCGGACGTGCGGCGCCAGCCGGGGAGCATCAGCTTCGTGGCCCCGCTCTATCAGGATGAACACGCCCTGACGCTCGCCCACGCCGTGCAGCAGGAGACCGACATCCACACCCGCCGCCCGCCGATCCGATAGTGGGGGATGGGGAATGTGGAGTGAGGAGGGTGAATCAGGACGGGTTTGGCCACTGTCCGGGCTGAACAACGAGCATCTCCTCCACTCGTACAATCCGCACTCCGAATTCCGAACTCCACATTCCTCGCCATGCGCATCGTCTCTCTGCTGCCTGCCGCCACCGAATGGGTCTGCGCGTTCGGGGGGGAGGACCACCTCGTCGGCCGATCCCACGAGTGTGACTACCCCGAAAGCGTTCAGGACG
>JBDGQM010000097.1:3459-17504 GCA_042219065.1 Salinibacter sp.
GACCACCTCGTCGGCCGATCCCACGAGTGTGACTACCCCGAAAGCGTTCAGGACGTGCCGGTCGTCACGGAGGCCACCTACGAGTCGGAGGGCGATTCGGCGGCCATCGACGCGGCCGTGCAGGGGCAGCTGCAGGACGGACTGAGCCTGTACGCGGTGGACCTGGAGCGGCTTCGGGCGCTGGAGCCCGACCTCATCGTGACCCAGGATCAGTGCGAGGTCTGTGCCGTGAGCCTGCCGGAGCTGGAGGCCCAGGTGGGGGAGTGGATGGGGGGGCGTCCGGAGATCGTGTCGATGCGGCCGCAGACCCTCAAGGAAGTGATGGACGAGGCCCTGCGGCTTGGCAAGGCCATGGACGCCCTCGATGACGCCATGGAGGTGCTCGCGAACCTGGAAACGGGACTGCGGATCCTGCGGAACAAGATCGGGGTCGACCGGACGACCAATCCGCAGTCGCTTCCCAGCGTGGCCTGTGTGGAGTGGATGGAGCCGCTCATGGTGGCGGGACACTGGATGCCCGACGTCGTGGAGATGGCGGGGGGCCGCGCCGTGCTCGGCACCAGTGGCGAACCGACCGAGCCCGTGGACTGGGCGGAGGTGCGGGCGGCCGACCCCGACGTGCTCGCCGTAATGCCCTGCGGCTTTACGATCGAGGAGACCCGCCGCGACCTCCACTATCTCACCGATCGTCCGGGATGGGAGGACCTTTCGGCTGTCCAGGAGTATGGGGTCGCCCTGTTCGACGGCAACGCCTACTTCAACCGGCCCGGCCCCCGTCTCTACCGCGCGATCGAGGTCCTCGCGGCGGCCCTGCATCCGGACCAGGCGCGCCCGAGTCCCGCGATCGGGGCGTGGGAGCAGCAGTGGCTCCGTCCGGACGACGTTCCGTCTCCGCAGTAATCATAAAAAGGCCTCGTGGAGCCGGATCATCTGGTTCTAACCCGGAGTTTGGTACAGTCGATTCAAATTTCAAATCTCTCGTCTCGCGCGGATCTGCCGTGTGAGGCCCTGCACTCGTGTTTCTCCTCATCGCTCGCCCGACGAACGACCGTATATGAAACGCTCGGAATTCAGCTACGACGTCCCCGAAGAGCTCGTTGCCGAATACCCGGCCGATCCTCGCGATTCGTGCCGCATGATGGTCGTTGATCGGGAGTCTCAATCGCTCACCCACGGCAAACAGTTTCGCGACCTTCCCGAGCACTTTTCGGAGGGGGACGTGCTGGTCGTGAACAACACGAAGGTCTATCCCGCCCGCCTCTACGGCCAGAAGCAAAAGACCGGCGCGGACATCACGGTCTTCCTGCTCCGCGAGCTCAATCCGGAGAGCCGGCTGTGGGATGTGGTGGTCGACCCCGCCCGGAAAATTCGGATCGGCAACAAGCTGTACTTTGACGACGATTTGACCGCGGAGGTCATCGACAACACCACCTCCCGGGGGCGTACGATCCGGTTTGCGTTCGACGACGTCAACGACGCGCTCTACCAGAAAATCCGGGATCTCGGCGAGACGCCCCTGCCGGAATACATTGATCGCGAGGTGGAAGACGAGGACCGCGAGCGGTACCAGACCATCTTCGCGGAGGAGCGCGGGGCCGTGGCGGCGCCCAACGCGGCCCTCCACTTTACGGAGGAGCTGGTGGAGCGGCTTGAAGACAAAGGCGTTCAGATCGTGCCGATTACCCTCCACATCGGCCGGGGCAAGTTCGAGCCCGTCGGCGTGGAGGATCTCTCGAAGCACCGCATGGACTCCGAGGAGTACGAGATCCCTAAAGAGACTGCCGAGGCGGTCAACCGGGCTCTCCGGTCCGAGGACGACACCGTGACTGCGTGCGGCACAACCGTCATCCGGGCCCTCGAATCGAGCCTCTCGGCCAGTGAGATGCTCAAGCCGGATCACAGCTGGACCGATCTGTTCATTTATCCGGAGTACGAATTCAAGATTGTGGACCGGATGATCACCAATTTCCACCGGCCCGAGAGCCCGCTGATGATGATGGGGGCGGCCTTTGCCGGCTACGACTTTCTCTTCGAGGCCTACGAGGAGGCGTTCGAGGAAGAGTATCAGCTCTATGCCTTCGGGGATGCGATGTTTATCGAGTAGTCTGTAGCGCCTGCACATTTAGCGTACGCTCATCACTGCCGTGACGCCTGTGACCGAGTCCCCGACACCGGATCGAGTTGCGGTGCTGGTTCCGGCGGCGGGGCGAGGACGTCGGCTCGGCGGGACGCCTAAGCAGTTTCGGACGCTCGGGGAGCACCCGCTCCTCGTGCAGGTGCTTCTGCTGTTTGAACAGCATCCGGCGGTGGGACACGTCGTGGTGGCGGCCCCGTCCGGGCGGCACGAGGCGGTGATGGATCGGCTGCAGGCGGAGGGCCTGGGCACGCTGACGGCGGTCGTGCGCGGCGGGGAGCATCGGCAGGCCTCGGTCCGCCACGCGCTCCGTGCCGTTCCCGATCCAGTGGACACCGTGCTCGTCCACGACGCGGCCCGGCCCTTCGTGAGCACCGCTGAGGTCCGGGCCGTCGTGCAGGCCATCCAAGAGCACGGGGCAGCGGCCCTCGCAGTGCCGGTGGCGGACACCCTGCGTCGTGGGGAGGAGGAGGCCTTCGGCGATAGCGTTCCCCGGGACGACCTCTACCGCATGCAAACGCCGCAGGGCGCGCGCCGGGCCTGGCTCGAAGACGCACACCGTCAGGCGGTTGCCGACGACATCGTGGCCACTGATGACGTGGCGCTCGTCCGGCGCATCGGTCACGACGTGCACCGCGTGTCTGGGAGCCGGCGCAACTTCAAAATCACGACGCCGGAGGACTGGGCGCTGGCCCAGCACCTTTGGCCCGCCTGGATCGATGCCCCGGACCGGCTGGACGGGTCTGCGTAGCGTCCTTTTGCACTACGGCTGAAGTCGGTATGCGGATCGGACAGGGCTACGACGTTCATCGTCTCGTGGAGGGCCGTCCACTCATCCTGGGCGGCGTCGAGATTCCACACGATGCCGGTCTGGCGGGCCATTCGGACGCCGACGTGTTGTTGCACGCGGTGGCCGACGCCCTGCTGGGGGCGGCGGCCCTGGGCGATATTGGGCGTCAGTTTCCCGACTCCGACGCCGAGTGGGAGGGGGCGGACAGCCAGATGTTGCTGCGCCGCGTGGCTAAGCGCGTCCGTGAGAACGGCTACGCGCCCCACAACGTCGACGCGACGGTGCTCCTGGAGCGCCCCAAGCTCCGCCCCCACATCGAGGCGATGCGGACCAACATCGGTGCGGCGGTGTCTCTCGAGCGTGGACGGGTTTCCGTAAAGGCGACCACCACCGAGACCCTGGGGCCGGTGGGGCAGGCGGAAGGGGTGGCGGCGCAGGCCGTCTGCACCATCCGGCCGACGTGACGACAGTTTTCTGTTCAAATGAGCCATCTCCCGTGCTTTCGAGCATGCTGGACGGGGCCTCCGACTTCTTTACGTGGATGAAGGCCCTGTCGCCCGTCTGGGCGTACCTGACGCTGCTGGTGGTGGCGTACGGGGAAAACGTCATGCCGCCCATTCCGGGCGACATGGTGGTGGTTTTTGCCGGCTACATGGCCGGCCTTGGGCAACTGCACCTCGGGATCGTGATTCTTCTGTCCACGATTGGGGGCGCGCTCGGCTTCATGTCGATGTACGCGGTGGGCCTCAAGCTCGGCCGGGCCGCGCTCAACCCCGACCGGTTGCGCTGGCTGCCGCAGGGCGGATTTGATCGGGCTCAGGAGTGGATTCGTCAGTACGGCTACGGGGTGATTGCCGCGAATCGATTTTTGAGCGGTGCCCGGTCGGTGATTTCGCTGACGGCCGGCATGTTTCGGATGAACGCGGCCCGAACCGCCTGGTGGTGCACCGTGAGCGCCCTGGTGTGGACGGCGCTCATCAGCTACGCGGGCTACGCCGTGGGGGAGAACTGGGGACTGGTGGTGCAGTATCTTCGCGCGTATGGACGGGTCGTCCTGACCCTGCTGGTCCTAATCGCGGCGGGCCTTGGGGGACGGTGGTACTGGCGTCGTCGGCAGCGACGGGCCGCGGAGTCTGCGCCCAAGGATGGAAGGTCTCCGTCCGACGAGGAGTAGTGCGTTAGGACTCGGCGAAGGGTGAACATTTTCTGCCGCCGGTCGTGACCCACTACACATTCTGCCCGCTGACGTAGCTCAACTGGTAGAGCAGCGCACTTGTAATGCGCAGGCTGGCGGTTCGAGTCCGCCCGTCAGCTCCATCGCGCCTGGTCTCGGGTTGCCGAGGCCGGGCGTTTTTTTGTTGTCGTCAACGCCGTTGCGTCGCCGGGTCGGTGACGCGCCGGGTCGGAGCCGCCGGCGCCCCATCACTTCGAGGCCGCTGTCCCCGCGTCCGTGCCGCAATGTTCGTCGAGCGTGTTCGGGAGGACCTCGGCGCGGGGAGTGCCTTGATACCGCTCCAAGCGGGGAATTTGCGGCCTCTTTCTCGTTGACGTGGAAGTCTCCCGTAGAGCGTCTTGTTTGAAGAAAACGTTAGCCCAAACGCAGGCACTGCCGATGAGGGCTGTGTATCGCGGGCGTCTCCTTGGCGCCTCGATCGCAGAAACTGTCGCGGAACCCGGAGCGAGTCGCACTGGTCGTTTATGAGCACCGCCTTTTTGGGCACCTTCTCCCTTTTCCGTCCGTCAGGCATGGGGCTTTCCCCGGAGGCCCGGTCGAAAATTGAGATCCACCGACTGCTGAGCCTTCTGGGGGCGTTCTTCGTGCTGCTCTTTGGGCCGCTGTATGCGGCCTCGAATCCAGAGGCGGTCGACCCGGTGTGGGCGCGGGTGGGGGTTGCGATGCTGTTTGTCGCTCTCTTTTCGATTTCCTACGGAGTGGAGACGGTCTGTCGACACTACGTCGGGTGGATGCGGGGGGTTCTCTACGTGCTCATGGCCTGGTTTGCTGCGTTGACCGTGGCGAACGGCTTTGTCGGAAACTACGCGCTGGGCCTCCTTCTCGTGTTTGCTGTGCTGGCGGTGGTCGTCGGGCTGGGCGTCGAGACCGGAGGCCCCGCATTTCGATTTCTGGGGTTCGGGGTGGTGTGCACGGCGGGAGGGGCCCTGCTCGGGCCGGAGCCGCAGGTGAGCCTGCCGATTTTGCTGCTGGCCATGGCCACGGTGGCCATCGTGGGCGGCATCGTCATCCAGGCGCAGGTGGAGATCCGGCGGGAGATCCGCGAGGCCAAGGAAGAGGCCGAGGAGGCAAGCCGGCTCAAGACCGCGATGCTGGCCAACATGAGCCACGAACTGCGGACGCCCCTCACCGCGATCAATGGCTTTGCGGAGATCCTGATGGACCACCTGGAGGGGCCGATGCACCGCTTCGCGGAGAAGATTCACAAAAGCGGCGAGCGGCTCTTGGAGACCCTTCGTTCGGTGCTTCGGTTGTCTCGACTGGAGGCAGGGACCTTCGAAATTGAGCCCGAGACGGTGGACCTGGTGGACGCCGTTCAGGAAACGACCCAGCGGTTTGCGCCGGAGGCGGAGGAGCACCGGATTGCCCTGCAGTCAAACCTCCCGGACGGCCCGGCGTGTGCGCGGGCCGCTGACTCGGCGGTCGCCCGCATCGTGGAGAACCTCCTGGAGAATGCGATCAAGTTTACGCCGGAGGGCGGGACTGTGGAGATTCGCGTCCGCGAAGAAGAGGACGAAGGCATCCTGGAGGTCGAAGACACGGGGATCGGGATTGAGGACGAGGCGATCCCCCGGGTGTTCGAGCCGTTTCGGCAGGAGTCCGAGGGGTTTGATCGGGAGTACGAAGGGACGGGGCTCGGGCTGTCCATCACGAAAGAGCTCGTGGACGCGCTCGACGGGGCGCTCCGGGTGGACAGTGAGAAGGGCGAGGGCACGCGCTTCGTCGTCCGACTTCCGAACGCCGAGCGAGACGACTGAGGGGCGTGCGCAGGGCAATCGCATGAACGCAAACCGTCGCTCCAAACACCGACGGCGGTCGGTGCCCATACTTCCGGAAGGGGAAGCCTGCCCATTCGGTCGGATAGGTCCCAAATCAAGTTTGGGACGACAAACGAGAGTGCTTTTCTGTGTTTCCACTGCCAGAAAATGGATGTCTGAGCATCAGTCTGAACCTGTTGGCTATTGATGCGATTGCCCTGGGGGCGTGCGTCTCCGGAGGGCCACCCCCCAACTCGTTGCACTGTCGCACCATCCGTACTGTCTTCGATGTCCGTTCCGTCTTCTGGATTGCGATGTGCTATCCTCCTTGGCGGCGTTTTGTTGGTGTTGGGCGCAGGCCCCGGTGCGTCCGCCCTGGCGCAGTCTCCCCGAGCGCTTCCCCGGCTCGAGAGCGAGATCCGCCTGGACGGACGGGTGACCGAGGCGGCCTGGGACACCATTGAGCCGCTTCCCTTGACCATGTACCAGCCCACCTACAAGGGGGGCATCCGGGAACGGACCGAAATTCGCATCGCCTACGACGAAAAGTACCTGTACGCATCGGGGCGATTCTACGACAAAAACCCGGACGGCATTCGCGCAAACACCCTGTACCGGGACCGATACAGCGGCGACGACACGTTCGCGGTCATCCTGGACACGTTCAACGACAACGAAAACGCACTCTGGTTTTTCACCACGCCCACCGGCGTGCGGTTCGACCTGGCCGTGTCGAACGATGGCGAGGGCGGGTTCGGCGGGGCCGTAAACTCGAACTGGGACACCTTCTGGTCGGCCGAGGCGACGCAGACCGATGAGGGCTGGTCCGCGGAATTGCGCATTCCGCTGTCCAGCCTTGGCTTTCAGTCGGAGGGCGGGCGGGTGGAGATGGGCCTGAGCACCTACCGGTACATTGCCCGACGGAATGAGCGCTACACCTTTCCCTCAATCCCGCCGAACTGGGGGCTGGGGTTTGCCAAGCCCTCGCAGGCGCGCGACGTGGTCCTGACGGAGGTAGAGTCGAGCCGGCCGGTCTACTTCACGCCGTACGTGCTCGGGGGCCTGGATCAAGAAGCGCAGGCGGCCCCGGACGGATATCGGCAGCAGCGCGACCTCACGCGCGAGATCGGCGGGGACCTGAAGTACAACGTGACGAACAACCTGACGCTGGACGTTACCGCGAACACCGACTTTGCCCAGGTCGAGGCCGATCCGCAGCGCGTCAACCTTACGCGGTTCTCCCTCTTCTTTCCGGAGAAGCGCCGGTTTTTCCAGGAGCGGGCGAGCACCTTCGAGTTCAACATGGGCGGCAACGATCGGCTCTTCAACAGCCGCCGCATCGGACTGGTCGACGGCGAGCCGGTGCGCATCTGGGGCGGGGCGCGGCTCGTGGGACGCGTGGGCGACTGGGACATAGGCGTGCTCAACATGCAAACGGCCCGGGACGAGTCCCTCGGCGTGCCCTCCGAAAACTTTGGCGTTGCACGGCTGCGCCGCCGCGTCCTGAACGAAACCTCCTACGCCGGCGGGATCGTCACGAGCCGCGTGGGCATGGACGGACGCTACAACGTCGGGTACGGGCTCGACGGGGTGTTCCGGCTCGTGGGCGACGAGTACCTGACCGTGAAGGCGGCCCAGACGGTCGATCGGGCCCTCGTCGAGCGGAAGGGATTCGATCCCGGAGCGGCCACTCTGGGTCTGGTGCGGTGGGAGCGCCGCCGCACGGAGGGACTGCACTACGAGGCGATGGCCACGCGGGGCGGGCCCGACTACCGGCCCGACATGGGCTTCGTCACTCGCCGCGATTTTACGGAACTGAGCGGCGAGGTGGCGTACGGGTGGTTGCCGGACGGGGACGCGCGCTTCCGACGGGTCACGCCCGAGGCCGAGGGCACGGTGGCCCTTCGCAACGGGGACGGCTCTGTGCAGTCCGCCGAGGCGACGCAGGAGTGGGAGATGGAGTACGACTCGGGACGAGAGGTGGAGGTTGGCGTTCAGGTTCGGCTGGAGGACCTTCGCGATCCTCTTTCGTTTCCTGAGGGAACCGTCGTTCCGGACGGCCGCTACACCTTCCCCACTGTGACGCTGGAGCATCAACCCCCAGAGGGGCGGCTCCTCCGCATAAACGCCAGTACGTCCATCGGCGGCTTTTTTGACGGGTGGCGCTGGCAGGTGGGCGCCAGTCCGACCTGGAATCCGTCGCGCCACCTGGAGCTAGGGGGGACCTACCAGGCCAATGTCGTTCGCTTTCCCGACCGGGACCAGCAGTTCGTGGCGCATGTGGCCCGCGCCCGGATCCGCCTCGCGGCCAACAAACGGCTCTCGACGAACGCGTTTCTGCAGTACAACAGCGCGGCGGACCTCGCGACGGCCAATGTCCGCTTCCGCTACAATTTTGGGGAGGCCAACGACCTCTGGATCGTCTACAACGAAGGGGTCAATCTGGATCGGGGAGAGACGGTCCCGCGGGTGCCGCGGACGGATGCCCGAAGTGTCCTCCTGAAGTACACGTACACGTTCCAGATGTAGACAGGCTTTCGATTTCTTCCTGTTTGGTCCCCGACTCCCCAGCAAGAATGCCGGGGACGAAGATTGTTGATTGGAATGTTCTTTGCATCATATAGATTAATCATACGCAGCACTGTCTCCGCTGCGAGCGCGGCCTCCTGTTAAATCAAACGACTCTTTCTTCCATGCCCGACGAAGAGCCATCTCCTACGCCCTCTCCCGGCGTATTTTTCGCGGTGGAGCGGACCCCCGATGTTTTGGAGGGACCCATCGTCTCTCCGGAGTATCGTCGTCGTCTCCGGGCAATCGTGTCGGGCGAGCAGAGCTCCTCGGAGAAGCTGCAGGCCCTCCTTGAGCTCGGTACCACGAGGCTGGGGGTTGAGCACGGGCACCTTGCCCAGATCGACCCGACCGCCGCCACCCACACGATCACGGAGGTCAGCGCCCCCCATTCGAATGTTCGGCGGGGGGCGACCACGGAACTTTCTTCCACATACTGCCGGAAAGTGCTCGTTGACGGGGACGCCCTGGCGGTCACGAATGCACCGGCACAGAACTGGGCGTCGGATCCGGCCTACCAGGCATTCGGGTTTGCGACGTACTTCGGGGCGATGGTTCAGGTTGACGGGGGATTATACGGCACCGTCTGTTTCGTGGACCGGGAGCCCCGGACAGATCCGTTCAGTGAGTCAGACGCGACCGAAGTGAGTCTTCTCGTGTACGCCATCGAGCAAGTGCTGGGGCAGAAGCGTCCGGCGACACAGTCTGAAGGACCGTCCGGCCTGCCCGAAGCGCTTTTGACAGAAGCGCCCGACCTCATGTACGTCCACGACCGGGCGGGGACGCTTCTCTTTACGAACGCCCGCCTCCAAACGGAACTGGGGTACGACGCGGACGAACTCCGTGCCCTGAAGGTGTGGGATCTCGACCCAGACATGCAGGCCGAGGAGGCCATGTCGCGGTGGGAGAATCTGAGGCCGAGCGACCGGTCCGAACGGGAGAGTCGCTACGCACAAGCGGATGGTTCCACCTTTCCGGTGGAGGTGCACCGCCGATGTCTGGATCGCAGGGAGGGGCGCCGGTATGTCGTGAGCGCGCGAGACCGGACCGAGCGCAAAGAGCAGGAGCGACGGTACGAGGCGATTTTCAACCAGACCTATCAGTTTATCGGTCTCATGGAGCCGGATGGGACTCTCATCGAGGCGAATGACACGGCCCTTCAGTTCGGGGGGCTGGACCGAGAGGACGTGATTGGCAAGCCCTTCTGGGAGGCGTACTGGTGGCAGGCCGACGACGAAACGCAGCGAGAACTTCGGGCGGCGATCGACCGGGCGGCTGCGGGCGAGTTTGTTCGCTACGACGTAGAGGTGCAGGGGAGCGAACAGAACGTTGTGATTGACTTTTCCATCCGTCCGGTCACGAACGAGAAGGGGGAAGTGACGCTCCTGATTCCCGAGGGACGGAATATCACGGAACTGAAGTCCCTCAAGCAACGAGAGCGCAGGCTCGAACAGGCCCGAAATCTGCTCGCGCAGGCCCAGCGACTGGCGGACGTGGGAGGCTGGAAGGTGGACCTGCGGGGAGAGCCGCCGTACGTGCCGGAATGGACGGAGCAGACGCACAAACTCTTCGAAATCCCACGGGATGAGACGCTGACCCTGGAAGAAGTGCTGGAGCTCTTTCCTTCAGAACTGCGGGCCGAGCGGGAAGTCGCCATCGATCGTGCCCTTGCGTCAGGGGAAGGCTGGGACCAGGAATTTCAGATGGAAGCCGACGATGGAATGGTGCGGTGGTTTCATTCGATCGCTGAACCTGTGCTGGAGGACGGCGAAGTGGTCGAGCTCCGTGGCGCCTTTCAGGACATCACGGAGCGAAAGAGACGGGAACGGCAACTCGAACGCCAGAATGAGCAACTCGACCAGTTTGCTGGACTCGTGTCGCATGATCTCCAAAATCCTCTACACGTAGCGAAGGGGCGCCTCGACCTGGCACGACATGAGGTCGATTCGAGCCACCTGGCGGCCGTGGATAAGGCCCTGGACCGCATGAACGCCATCATTGAAGATCTGCTTACCCTCACCTGGGGAGAGCAAACCCTGAGTTCTGAAGACCTCAGCGTGCAGCGCCTGTCGGACATGGCCGAGGCGGGCTGGGACCAGGTCGATACTGCCGGGGCGGTCCTCCAACTTGAAGGCGAGGTGCGTCTTCAGGCGGAGGGGCGTCGGCTCCAGCGACTGCTGGAGAACCTGTTCCGGAACGCGGTGGAGCATGGCGGGAATGGAACGACGGTGCGGGTGGGGCCTCTCGACAGTGGATTTTACGTCGCGGACGATGGCCCCGGCATTCCGGCAGACAAGCGGGAGAATGTCCTGGAGGCGGGCCATTCATCGAACGAAGAAGGGACGGGACTGGGACTTTCCATCGTCGCCTCGATTGCAGAACGCCACGGCTGGTCGATGTTGCTCACGGAGGGCCAGGACGGCGGGGTCCGCGTCGAGTTTACGGGAGTGCTGTAGAACTGGACGGTCGAGTGCGGCCAGTGGGGGGCTCTCATGTAGAGACGAGCCGCACTGATGCAGCATACTGAGATGTGCAAAAGTACTTAAAGAGAACGCCGCTACGTGTGGGCGTCTGGGCGTTTGGGAGTGTTGGAGAAGAACGCCCACACGTCCATACTCCCATACTCGACTCCTACACATTCGAGCAGACCCGAGCGTGGTAGGCAAAGGCCCTTGACAACCTTCTTCACGCATCGGTAGCCTCGATGCGTTCGCCCTCCGGTTGTCCCTTCGTCGAAATAGGGACAGGCTCCGCAGTTCAGCGCCCGTTTGTTGACTGTGTTGAGCGACCAGAGTCTGCACGATGACCGAGGGGGCATCAGTGCTCCCCGAGCAGCGCGACGTCCTCGCCGAGCACGTCTTCGACGTAGAGCATCTGGATCAGAACAATGAGAACGATGGCGAGGGGGGTGGCGAGGAGTACGCCCGCGGCCCCGGCGCCGATGCCGCCGATAAACTGGGCCGTAATCAGGGTAGCGGGCGGGATGTGCACGGCCTGTTGCTGGACCAGCGGAGCGATGAGGTAGCTTTCGAAGAGCTGTACCGCGCCGTACACGATCAGCACGTACACGACCTCCGTCCCCCCGAGGACCGACGCGACGAGGAGGGCGGGCAGCACCGACAGGATGGGACCCAGGTACGGCACGAAGGAGCACAGCGCGGCGACGAGGCCCAGGGCGATGGGGGACGGGATTCCGGCCAACTGGAGTCCGAGGGCAATAAGGGTTCCCACAATGACCATCATGATGCCTCGTCCGACCAGCCACCAGCGAAGGGCGCGGCCGAGGGCATGGACCACTTCGCGGGCGCGGGCACGATGATCGGGGGGCACCAGCCGGATGAGACCGTCCACGTACGGGGCGGGGGCGGCGGCGCCGTAGATGCCGATGAAGAGGATGATGAACGCGTTCACCAGAATATTGAGGGTGCCCCGAAAGACATTCGTGACCCGCCCGATCACGCTGGAGACGGGGGGCAACAGTTGACTGGGGTCCACGAACCGTCGCACCCACTCGTACTGCTGAACGCTCTCCCGAATCTGACCGGCCAGCCGTTCGGTGGCGTCGGGCAGAAGCGCGGCCAGAACGTTGATCTGCTCGGAAATGTCGGGGCCGACGAGCCACCACAGGCCAACAAGGATCCCGGCGAGCCCGGTCAGGGTCAGAAGAAGGGCAAGCGGTCGGGGCAGCAGGATGTCTTCATTGAGTTCGTGGGCGGCCCCGGCGAGAAAGACTGCGAGGAGAATCCCGGCGAAGACGGTAAACAGCACCTCGATGAATTGTGTGGCGACGTACCCCAGGAGGAGAAATCCGGCGGCCAGCCCGAGGGTCTGGTACGGGCGACGGCGCACGATCGAGTCGGAGGACGAGGAAGACATGAACCGGAACGCACGCAAGACGTGAAAATCGACGATACCCCCAGCCTCACGTTCGCTCCCTCCCCTCAAAAGGTTCCTCTCCTGTGGCCATGGTCAAACCATTTCTCGGCGTTGCGCCGACGTACGACGACACCAACTTCATCGCCGAAACCGCCGTTCTAATTGGCGATGTCACGCTGGGCCCCAACGCCAGCATCTGGCACCAGTGTACGCTGCGGGGCGACGTCAACTGGATCCGCGTCGGCGAGGGGACGAACGTGCAGGACCACACCGTCGTGCACGTCACGCACGGAACGGCCCCCACCGACATTGGGGCGCACGTGACGATCGGGCACGGGGCCATCATCCACGGGTGTACCATCGACGACGAGGTGCTGGTGGGGATGGGCGCGACCGTGCTCGATCACGCGGTGATTGGGCGGCACAGCATCGTGGGCGCCCAGGCGCTCGTCACCAAAGACACCGAGATTCCGCCCCGCTCGCTCGTGCTGGGCCAGCCCGCGGAGGTAGTGCGCGAGGTGACCGACGAGGAGGTCACGGCGATTCAGGAGGGCGCGGAGAACTACCTTCGCTACAGCGCCGTCCACGACGGGCGCGAGCAGCCGGCGGAAAACCCCTGGTACGACCCGCAGAACGAGTAATGCCCGGGATTACACAGGAGTTGCACCGGATCGTCAACCTCTGCCGTCGCCATTCGTCGGAGTGGTACAACAGTTCTTCCACGACGCACCGCCCAGTCGATGCGCCCCCTTCTCCTGATCGCCGTCACGTCGTTCCTCTTCGTCGCCTGTTCGTCCATCACCATCGACGAGGAGACGGTCTTTCAGCCCAAGCCCTCGGTGACCCCGCAGACCTTTCCGCTGGACGGGGTCGATCTTACGGTGCAGTCCATCCCGGTGGCCGACAGCGTGACGGTCGATGCCTGGCACCTGGCCCAGGACGGGGCCGAGACGACGGTCCTGTTCTTCGGGGGAAACGGGTTTTACCTCGTGCAGTCGCGCGGATACCTCCGGGCCCTCACCCGGCCCCCGACCAATGCGCTGCTGTGGGACTACCGCGGCTACGGGCGGAGCGAGGGATCGCCGAGCGCCGAGACCCTGCGACACGATGCCCTGGCGGTCTACGACTCCCTGGTGAGTCGCCCCGACGTGCGCCCGGAGGAGGTGATTGCGTGGGGCCACTCGCTGGGCAGCTTCATGGCGACCTACGTGGCCCGGGAGCGGACGGTGGGCGGGGTGGTCCTCGAAAATCCCGCGACGAACGTCGAGGACTGGACGAGTCACCTCATTCCGTGGTACGTCCGTCTCTTCCTGGGGGTCGAGGTCGACCCGGCGCTTAAGAACGACGACAATCTGGAGCGGGTGCAGTCCATGACGGCACCGCTCCTGGTCGTCGGGGGCGAGGAGGATCCCGTGACGGCGCCCGAGATGGCCCGTCGTCTCTACCAGCAGTCCGCCAGCGAAGATCGGGAACTGATCCTGGTGGAGGGCGGCGCCCACAACGGACTGTACGAGGATCCGGCGGTCCAGGAGGCCTACCGGTCACTGGTGGAGCGCGTGGACTCTACGGCCCAGCAAAGCGCCCTGAGTCCGTAAACTGTCCGCCGCATCAGTCCCGGTTAGGGGCCGTGCCTGCTTACCGGACAGCTTTTAATTGCGTCCCGAAAAATCCCTTGGCAAGTCATCC
>JBDGQM010000098.1:0-3170 GCA_042219065.1 Salinibacter sp.
CGGCCTCGTCATCAGAGGCGGCCTCGTCCGGAGCGGCCTCGTCCGGGGTGGGGGTCTCAATCTCCTCAAAGTACACCTGCGCGAGGCGCCGGTCCACCTCGGGATCGTCGACGCGCTCTACGCGAATCCGCACGTGCTCGGACGGGCCGCCCTCCGGCCCCGGAAACGGAAGGGTGCGCTCCGTCGCCTCCGCCTTCTGGAACGCCTGATAGAGGGCCCCCCGCAATTCCAGGCGAAGCACGGGGGGCACCTTCTCCAGGAGGTTGTGGGTGGGGGTCCCTGGCTTGTGCCGCAAGAACTGCCCGGCTTCGGCCGTGAGGTGCACGATCTCGCGGTTCTCGTCGACCAGCAGGCTCGCCACCTGGGTCATCAGCAGCCGCTGGTGCACCGCCGCCACGTCTTTGGGCGGCGTGTTCGACGGGGATTTCTGGGGGGCCGGCTCCGGAACCGTGTCCGGGTCTGTGGGCGGGAAGAGGGGCATGGGCCGATCGTCGTCGGCCGACAGGGGCTTTACCTTCAGGATGCTCCGCGTGTCGTCGACCACTACGAACAGCGATTGGGCCGGCCCTACCGCCTCCGACGGGCCCAGGAACAGCACGCCCCCCGGATTGAGCGCGTAGTGGAAGAGCCGGAACGCGTATTCCTGCATCGTCTGGTCCAGATAGATGAGCAGGTTCCGGCAGCACACCAGGTCCAGGTTCGAGAAGGGCGGGTCCTCAATCAGGTTGTGCTCGGCAAAGACTACCGTGTTGCGGAGGGACGAGGTGACGCGATACTGGTCCTCTTCCCGGTGAAAAAACCGATCGAGGCGGTCGTCTGTAACGTCGGTCTCGATGGTCGTCGGGTAAACCCCCTCCCGGGCCGTCTCGAGACCGTCGGTGTCGACGTCGGTGGCGAACACCTGAAGCTCGGGCGGGGCGTCGAGCGAATGGGCGTATTCGTGAAGCAGCATGGCCACCGAGTAGGCCTCCTCCCCCGTGGCACAGCCAGCGACCCACACGCGCACCTCGTCGTCGGGCTCTTTGTCGGCAAACAGAGACGGAATGACCGTGTCCGCCAGGGTCTCGAAGTCCTCCGGTGTCCGGAAAAACCGGGTGACGCTGATCAAGAGCTCCTTGTACAGGGCGCGAGCCTCGCCCGGCCGATCCCGGAGGACCTGGAGGTAGGCCTCCAGCGTCTCCGTGTCGGTCACCTGGAGCCGGCGCTCCAGCCGCCGCAGCACCGTCGACCGTTTGTAGTGGCTGAAGTCGTGACCGGTGTGGGTTTGCAGCTCGGCGAAAATCTTCTGGAGCGTCGTCTGCTCGTCGGGCGGCAGGGCGTCCTCCGTCTCGGGCAGTTGAATGGTGCCCGCATTCTGGTGATACGCCACCAGTCGTCCCGCGAGCTCGTCGGCCGGGCGCACGAGGTCGATTACCCCGGCGTCCATCGCGTTGCGGGGCATGTCCTGGTGCTCCGCGTCGCTCGGCTGTTGCACCATGGCGATGCCGCCGTGCGCCTTTACCGACCGGAGGCCTAGCGTCCCGTCCGTGCCCGTCCCCGACAGCACGATGCCGATGGCCTGATTCCCGTACTCCTCGGCCAGGGAGTCGAAGAGCGCGTCGACGGTGTGGGGGCGGTGCTGGTCGGACCGCGCCGACAGCCGCAGCTGCGTCTCTTCCACCCACATCTCGTGCTGCGGCGGGATGACGTACACGTGATCCGGCTCCAGGGCCCGATCGTCCGTGGCCGGCTGCACGGGCATGTCGGTGTCGTGCTGGAGGATCTCGGCCAGGCTGCTTTCGTGGTCGGGCGAGAGGTGTAGCACCACCACGAAGGCCATCCCGACCTCGTCCGGGAGATGCTGGAAGAACCGACGGAGCGCCTCGACCCCGCCCGCCGACGCTCCAATGCCGACGACCGGGAACGCCCGTTCTCCATTCTCGGACCTGGAATGGACGACCGCAGACGCCTGGGGGGCATCGCCGGGGAAGTCTTCGGACGGGGGAGAACTCATGAAAGTAGGAGCCCGGAGGGCGTGATGTGCCGGGATGTGTTTTATGAAGAAAGTGTGGCTTCATCGACGTTTTTACGAGGAGTCCGTAGGTGTGTTGGGCACCGCTGGGCATTTACCGAGCCGTGCAGAAATTCCTGAGGATAACGCCTCTGGGTATGGGCGTTTGGGAGTGTGTGGGTGTGGGAGAAAGAACGCCCGTACGCCCATACTCCCACACTCAGCCCCGTTCCGCCAGAGCATTCTCGGTCGGAGTGGGCGCATCCCGTTTCAGAAGTTCCTCACGCATCGGTAGGGCTGTTCCCCGTGAATCGACCGCCCCCGGTCGGCGTTTTACGGGACGACATACTTCTCAATCTGCCTCTTGCCCCATGCCCACGTGCACCTATTGCGACGCGCCGACCGACGATCCCGTCACAACCGAGGACGTGGACGGCGTCTTCTGCTGCTCGGGCTGCCTGGAGGCGCACCGCGCCGCAACAGAATCCGACCGCCACGACCCCGAGGGGCACGACCACGGCGATGAGCACTGCTGCCATCACGACGACGGGCACAGCCACGACCACGGAGGGCACGAGTCCCAGACGGAGACGGCCTTCCTCCACGTCCGCGGCATGCACTGCACCAGCTGCGAGGACTTCATCGAGACGGTCGCCGCGTCGACGGAGGGGCTCCACGAGGCGGAGGCCAGCTACGCCTCCGACATGGCCAAGGTGGCGTACGATCCGTCTCAGCACCGCCAGTCGGACCTCCCGGCGCTCCTCACCCAGGCCGGCTACGAGGCGCACCTGAAGGCGCCCGACGAGGAGACCGCCGACCAGAACACCGCCGCCCGCCTCGTCTTCGGCGGCTTCTTCGCCATGATGGTGATGGCCGTGTACATCGTGCTCCTCTACCCCGTCCACCTCGGCGGGGAGGGCCTTGTCGACCTCAGCGGCACGGGCGGCACGTACGCCCTTGCCAACGTGTGGGCCTACACCACCTTCGTCCTCTTCGTCACCGGCTGGCCCACGCTGCGGGGCGCCGCCGTGAGCCTCCGCGTGTGGCAGCCGAACATGGACCTGCTCGTGGGCCTGGCCGCCGTGAGCGCCTACCTCTACAGCACCGGCGCCGTGCTCATGGGGCAGACGGACGTCTACTTCGACGTGACGGTCGTCATCATCATGGCCGTGTCGCTGGG
>JBDGQM010000099.1:0-5458 GCA_042219065.1 Salinibacter sp.
GGAGCCGAGTCTACGCGCCGGTTCGAGGATTTTGGGAGCAGTTCGAGGATAGAGGATAGAAGATCGATTTTCCATTCTCGACCCTCTATGTTTTACCATCTGACGCAATGAAGGCCGTGCTCACTTGCCCTTTCTCGCCCGCTCTCCGCTCCCGATGAACTGGCTCGCCGGTGCCTGGGCTGTGTTTCAAAAGGACCTCCGCGTCGAGCTTCGCAGCCGATACGCGGTTAATAGTCTTCTGCTTTTCGCCCTCGGGGCACTGCTGGTCGTGGCGTTTGCCATTGGGCCGCAGCCCGTGAGTGCCCGCGTGCGGTCTGCGCTCCTGTGGGTCGTGCTTCTCTTCGCCGCCTCCATCGGCCTAGGGCGCTCCTTCGTCGCGGAGCACGAAGGCGGCACGGCCCTCATGCTCCGCCTGCACACACGCGCCAGCATGGTGTTCGCCGGCAAGCTGCTGTTCAACCTGTGTCTCGTGGCACTTCTCACCCTTACGGCCACGGCCGTCTTCATGCTTCTGATCGGAGGGGCGGTTGGGTCCCCCGGCTTGTTCGTGGGTACGCTGGCGCTCGGCGCCGTGGGCCTGACCGGCGCGACGACGCTGCTGTCGGCACTGGTGGCCCGCGCCGCTCGTCAGGGGCCGCTTCTCCCGGTCCTGGTGCTCCCCCTTCTCATTCCCCTTCTGATCTCGGGCGTCGGGGCGACCCGAAAGGCCATCCTGGGCCAGGGCTGGACGGCGGCCCAGGACGAAGTGCTTACCCTCATCGGCTTCGCCGGCGCGACTCTCTCAGCCGCCTTCCTGCTCTTCGACTACGTCTGGAGCGAGTGACCGCCCCCCATCTCAGGCGCTCCGGGCTGGCCAACGTCTCTGGCTGGGGCTCCGTCCAAGCCCCCCCAAATAAAAATGCCCCTGGGTGCGAACACCCAGGGGCGTGCAATCAAGCCGAGCTTACCACTCGGGCTCCGTGATGGTCTGAATGTTGGTAGCGTTCAGTCCCTTCTCCGTCTCCTCGATTTCGAACTCGAGGCGATCGCCTTCTTCCAGGTCTTCGTCGGGCACCTCACTGTGATGGAGGAAGACATCGTCTTCTCCATTGTCAGGTTCGACGAATCCATATCCTTCGGCCGGGCTAAACCACTTGACGGTTCCTGTCTCCATAACTCAGTTGTAGTCTTCTAATGTTCACTTTCAGCGGTCCTCCGATTCCCTCTCCCCAACGGGGAAAAGGACCCGGATTCGATGAGTACGTCCACCTTTTATGACGCCTTCGCCCACTTGTTCTGTCCCACGCCCTGCGCATTCATTCCGCTCGCTGCACAGAGGGCCATTCCGGGGCCTGGGCGGCCGATCTGACTCCGCCCGCGCAATGCTTGTCCTGACCTTCACATTTCCAGTTCCTACGTTCTTCCCGTCGCACACTCTGGTTGTCTCTTACTTTCTTCGCCATGATCTGCCAGCGCTTTCTTTTCCGCACCGCCGTCCTGCTTGCGGCGGGAAGTCTCGTGATCGTTTTGGGCGCAGGGTGCTCCTCCCCCGAACCCACGACCTCGACGACGCAGAACACCGGGGCGTCGGACCGCGGCCCCTCCCTGTCGCTGCTCTACACCACCCCCGACGACGGACTGGTGCTTCACGACGCTCGGGAGGACGCGTCCCGAGCCCTCGTGTCGGGGGCGGAGGCCAAATCCTCGCGGGCCGTGTCTCCGTCGGGGCGCTACCTGGCCGTCACCTACAGCACCGCCGACTCGTCCCACCTGTCGCTGCTGGACCTCAGGACCCGGCGCCTTGAGCGCGTGCACGCCACGGCCGGCCCCGTCACCTACTCGCTTGCCTGGCACCCCGATCAAGATCGGCTTGCCTTCGGCCACTACCGTCCCACCGAGGAGGACGGCCGCGGCCCGGGCGGCATTCAGATTACCGGCCCCGACGCGTCCCCGCGGGACGTGGGGTGCAGTGCCACCCGGGAGGTTCTTCACTGGCTCTCCGACGGCACCCTCGCCACCCGCACCGCTGAGAAGCTGTACGTCGTGGCCACTGCGGACTGTGCCACCGAGGCGTCGGTCGACGCCCGCCGCATGTACCACGTCCGCTACGCCCCGGACGGGGCGCAGATGGCCTTCATCCACCGCGAGCTTGTCTACGACCGATCGGCCGGAGAGTACGTGCCCGACTCGTCCCTCGTCCTGAGTGATGCTCGGGGCGAGAATCAAGAAACTCTGTTCGGCGACGAGCGCCGGGTGCGCCACCTCCGCTGGGCCCCGGACGGATCCGAACTGGCCTTCGACGTGGCGGCCGAAGAGTCGGGGCACCGACAGGTGGTGGTGTACGACGGCAACCGCCCCAACTTCCTCACGTCCCCCGACGCGACGACCGCCGACCAGGTGCATCCTCGGTGGTCACCCGCGGGCAGCCGCCTCGCATTTACCCTGCGGACGGACGGCGAAACGTACGCCGCCGTGCGGGTAAAGGGCCAGACGCGGCGCCTTGGTCGGACGCGGGGGCCTGTCTGGGGCTGGCTCGACGAGCAGTCGGTGGTCGTCCCAGGCCCGGATTCCGTTCGAATCCAAACGCTGAACGGCACGACGCGCTTTGCCCACCCGACTCCCGCCACGCTCCTCCACGTGTGGAGCCAATCCCCCTCGTAGTACCGTTTTGATTTCATTGTGCCGGCACGGGGCGAGCTCCTCCGTGCTTGTCAGGCTGTTTCGCCGATCAGAAGCAGAGCGTGTCCCTCCCAAACAGGAACCTCCTGACGTGCGATCGGCCGGCCCTATCCCTGAATCTCTGTAACGAGTTGAATCTCTTTGAGCACGCTCTGCACGTCGAAGCATTCCTCGAAGGTTCCCTCGTAGACGGTGGCCTTGCCTTCGTTGTGCACGGTCCAGGCCATGTCCTCGGCCTCGCCGCGGCTGCACCCGGTGGCTTTCACCAGCTGCCCGATGACCTCCTCGAACGTGTGCACCTCATCGTTGAACAGGACGACAAACCAGGGATCGTCGGTTCCGTCCCCCGTGTCCTTCTCTTCCTCTTCCTCGACCTCCGGCGGTGCCGGTTTCACGTCCGGCTCGGCGGGGGCTCCAAAGGTGGTGTGCAAGCGAGTCTCGATCATCATGAACGCGGTAGGCTCTTCAGCGGATCGTTTCAAACGAACGTGTGAGTAACGACAGAGGGGCAAACGTCCGATCAGGAGGTACGATCCCCGACCTCTTCGGGCGTCGCTGCTTCGAGCTGAATGTCAAAGTTTTCGGTGACGGGATTCGCGAGGAGCTTCTCGCAGGCTTCTGTGGCGACCCGACGCGCCTCTTCTTCCTCCTCGGCATCGATCCACACTTCGGCCTGCTTGCCCATCCGGACCTGCGCGACCTCATCGTACCCAAGGTTCGTCAGCGCGTGCTGAACGGTCTTCCCCTCGGGATCGAGGATGGAGGGACGGAGGGTGACGGAAATTGTGGCCTTGTACATGAGTGAGGTCGCATCTTATGCGTCGAATCGAAAAGATGACAGGCCCGGTCTGGGATCAGGGGGTGTCCAGGTGTTCGTCCGGAGCCGGGGTCATAAGTGCCCGGATGAGCTGATATGCGGCCCGTCCCACCCCGTGGAGCAGGTAGACGACGAGAACGAGCAGGAGGCCCTGCTCCTGCAGCCCCACGATGAGGAGTCCCGCAAGCACGTACGCGGCAATTTTCTGCGGATGCGTGCGCACGGTCTGGAGGGTGGGCATCGGAATCGCGTCAAACCGAATGTTCGACACCATCAGTCCAGACAGTACGATGACGACGGGCAGGACGACCCGAAGACTATCGAAAGCAAGGCGACCGTCCCAGGGCGAATTCTCGGCGGACAGGATCAGTGCCACGACGGCAATGGCCTGTCCCGGGATGGGAAGCCCCTCGAAGCCGTCCGTGCCGCTCTCGTCGGCAGTCATGTTGTAGCGCGCCAGTCGGACCGCTCCGCAGAGGGCCGGGAAGGCCGCAACGATCATCCCAAGTGGATTGAAGTTGCTCAGCACGTAGCCGTAGAGCAGGAACGACGGCGCCACCCCGAACGAGACGATGTCGCTAAGCGAGTCGAGCTGGACGCCGAAAGAACTCTCGGCCCCCGTAACCCGAGCCGCCACGCCATCGAGCAGATCGAAGACGCCGGCCAGCACGATGAGCCAGCAGGCCGTACCGAAGGCCGAATTCGACACCTGCGTGAGGGCGAAAAACCCGCACAGCAAGTTCATCAGCGTGAAGAAGGAGGGGACGGCCACCCGCGGGGGCGGCCGGGCGCCCCGCCGCTCGCGACGGGCAGTTCGGTAGGCCCGGAGACGGCGCTGAACACTCGTCGGGGAGGCGGAGCCGTCTTCCGCACAGGCAGTACCGTCTGCGGAATCAGCCCCAGTGAGGTCGACCATCCCATTCAATTGACAATCAGGAAGCAGACGAGTGACGGTCGGAAGACGCGGCAGGGGGAGACGCCACCTCGGCGGACTGCGTGCTGGTTGCGCCGGCCTCCTGGACTTGACCCAGGACCGTCGTGCCCGCCCGCACTACCTGCCCTTCTTCCACGCAAAGCTCAACCGACGGCGGCACGATCAGGTCCATCCGGGATCCGAACTTGACGATGCCAAAGCGCTGGCCGGCCGCGACCGTGTCGCCCTCCTGGAGGTCATACTCGATTCGTCGCGCCACGGCCCCTGCAATCTGCTTGAACAGAAGTTTCGTCCCGCTGGGGTGGCGCAGGCCAAACTCCGACCGCTCGTTGTTCTCGCTGGCCTTGGGGTGCCACGCCACGAGGTAGTCGCCGGGCCGATACTCGGCGTGCTCGATAACGCCGCGGGCCGGCACGCGGTTGACGTGCACGTCGAGGGGGGAGAGGAAGATCGAAATGCGCCGGGCCGGGCCGTTCAGATAGAGCGGCTCTTCTTCCTCGGCGATCTCTACCACGCGGCCGTCGGCCGGGGCCAGCAGGCCGTTCTCGCGGGCGTCCGGGGGCGGGGTGCGCTCCGGGTCGCGGAAAAAGAAGAGCACGAACGCCAGTCCCCCCACCGCGATCGACAAGAGCACTCCCCGCCAAATCAGGGCCTCGACCTGCAGGGCCCCGACGGCGAGCAGGAGCGCAAGCCCCGTTGCGACGGCGATGATCGTGTATCCTTCGCGTGCAATCACGAGGTGGGGCGGGAGAAAACAAGAGGACACTTCTTTTCCAAAATCGTTCGCTGTACCTCCGCCGCACAGCAAAGTTCAGCCCGGCAGCATGAACATCGTTCGGAAACGATCTTCCACTGCCGGGCGACACGGGAGATCTCCGCTCCCCTGACGGACGGAACGGGGAGTTGTGAAGGCCTCACTCGAACTGATCGAGCACATCTGCCGGTTCCAGACGCTCGATGTCGGTTCGGTCGAAGTCGGTGTCGAAGCTGACGAGGCTCAGGTCCCGGGCCGTGGCCGCCACGTACTGGTAGGCATCGTCGAAGTCGAG
>JBDGQM010000099.1:5558-7642 GCA_042219065.1 Salinibacter sp.
AGCGCATCGACGTATCCTTCCACCCGCTCGCGGGCATCGGGCGGCAACGCTTCGATTTTCTCGACCAGTGACTGCCGTTCGCTCGCGTTCATGGGTCCGTTCGGTGGGATTGGGCTCACAAGAATGGGGAAATTCCAACGCGCGTCGTCCCGGAAACGGTCCCTCACGCTACCGCGACAGGTACAGGTCCTTCATCTCGTAGGGCTGCTCGAAGTGCTCGTCGTCCAGCGAGTCGACGAACGCAATCGCCTCGCCGGTCGACTTCATCTCGGGCCCCAGTTCCTTCGGCACCTCCGGGAACTTGTCCCACGAGAAGACCGGCTCCTTGATCGCGTAGTCCTCCAGGTCCGACGCCAGGGCGCCCTGCTGGCGGAAGGTCGCCAGCTTCTCCCCGAGCATCACCTTCGTGGCGATGGCGGGGATGGGAATGCCCGCGGCCTTGGCAATGAAGGGCACGGTGCGGGAGGCCCGCGGGTTGGCCTCGATGACGTAGACCGTTTCCTCTTTCACGATAAGCTGCACGTTCATGAGCCCGAGCACGTCGAGCTCAAACGCCAGGTCGCGCACGTACTGGCGGATCGTATCCTTCACCTCGTCGGACAGGCTGAACGGCGGAAGGACGGCGGTCGAGTCGCCGGAGTGGACGCCAGCCGGCTCGATGTGCTGCATCATGCCCGCAATCCACACCTCGTCCCCGTCGCAAATGACGTCGACGTCGAGCTCGATCGCGTCTTCGAGGAAGCGGTCGAGCAGGATCTCGTTGTCGGGATAGGTGTCCAGCACGTTCTGGACGTACTCGGCCACCTCCTCCTCGTTGATGGCGATGCGCATCCCTTCCCCGCCCAGCACATAGCTGGGCCGGATGAGGGTGGGGTACCCGAGCCGACCCGAGGTCTCGACGGCCTCCTCCACCGAGTGGGCCACGCCGTAGGGCGGGAACGGGATTTCGAGCTTCTGCAGGATGTCGGTAAACTTGCCGCGGTCCTCCACGAGGTCCATCTTCGAGTAGGACGTGCCGAAGATCTGGATGCCGTCCTCCTCGAACCGCTCGCCGAGCTTGATGGCGGTCTGCCCACCGAGCTGCAGGATGACGCCCTCCGGCTGCTCCAAGTCGATCACGTCCTGCACCCGCTCCCAGAAGACGGGTTCGAAGTAGAGCTTGTCCGCCACGTCGAAGTCGGTGGACACCGTCTCCGGGTTGCAGTTGAGCATGAGGGCCTCGTAGCCCATCTCCTGCACGGCTTTTACGCCGTGGACGCAGCAGTAGTCGAACTCGATGCCCTGGCCAATCCGGTTGGGGCCGGAGCCGAGGATGAGCACCTTGTCGCGGTCGGTGA
Organism: Salinibacter sp.; assembly: GCA_042219065.1. GTDB lineage: Bacteria > Bacteroidota > Rhodothermia > Rhodothermales > Salinibacteraceae > Salinibacter. Next base: position 6,896 of record JBDGQM010000099.1, read on the forward strand.
CCTCGCTCTCGTTGACCGTCTCGTAGCTGGAGTAGTAGTAGGGCGTCTCGGCGGGAAACTCCCCGGCGCAGGTGTCTACGAGCTGGTAGGCGGGGGTTACGTCCTGCTCCTTGCGGTGGGCCCGCACCTCGCGGTCGGTGACGTCGTCGGGGACGAGATAGGCGATCTGCTCGTCGGAGAAGCCCTCGCGCTTGGTCTCCCACAGAAACCGGTCGTCCATTTCGCGGAGCGGGGTCTGGCGAACCTCCTCCTCCAGGGCCACGAGGTCCCGGATCTGATAGAGGAACCATTTGTCGACCTGAGTGATGTCGTGCACCTCCTCCACGCTCGCCCCGTAGCGGAACGCGTGGCGCACGTGCAGCAGGTTGTCCCAGTGCGGCGTCTTCAGCCGCTCGCGGACCGTCTCGCGATCGGCGTCCGGCCGGTCGCCCCCGAGGCCGGCATACCCGATTTCGAGGCTCTGCCACGCCTTCTGCAGGCTTTCGTTGAAGGTGCGACCAATCGACATGACCTCGCCGACGGCCTTCATCTGCGTGGTCAACTCCTCGTCGACGCCCTCGAACTTGTCGAAGTTGAAGCGCGGAATCTTCGTCACCACGTAGTCGAGCGACGGCTCGAAGCAGGCGCTCGTGTCGCCGGTAATCTCGTTGGGCAGCTCGTCGAGCGTGTAGCCGATGGCCAGCTTCGAGGCCACCTTGGCGATGGGGTAGCCGGTGGCCTTCGAGGCGAGGGCCGAGGAGCGGCTCA